>NZ_QTUQ01000005.1:0-72300 GCF_003435745.1 Alistipes sp. AM16-43 | reverse complement strand
CGCCGGAACAACGGACGACACACAGTAACAATATAAGTATCAGGCGACAGGCTCCGAAATCGGAGCCTGTCGCCTTTTTTGTGTCCGGTTCATCCGGATCACCCGTACGCGGAAGTCAATTATACGCAATCTGAGGATTCAAATACGCAAACCACGCCCAGCAAGAATTTCGATATACATAATTTTGAATATCGAATTTCCACATATTACAAATCGACGACAAACACCCGTGATTATTTAAAATATTTTAATAAATCAAGCCGACCTATTCGGTGCAAACCGAGCCTCTATACTTATATAATACTAATATTAACCTTAACTCTATGAAAATGAATTTGACTACTTCGGAGAAGAACAGGGGCATCGTCCGCTTTCTTCTGATGAGTATGCTGCTGTGCCTGCTCATTCATCCGGCCCAAGCGCAAGACCGCGTCACGGTCACAGGGCGTCTGACCGACACCAGCCACGCACCGCTCATCGGCGCTTCGGTCATAGAACAAGGGACGACCAACGGCGTCACGACCGACGCGGAGGGCAATTACCAGATCTCCGTAAGCGGCAACGCGACCCTGGGCTTCTCGTTCATCGGCTACAAACCCCAGAACGTCGCAGTCATGAACCGCACCGCGATCGACGTCACGCTGGAGGAGGATGCCACGATGATCGGCGAAGTCGTAGCCATCGGCTACGGCTCGCAGCGCAAGGAAGACCTCTCGATGGCCGTGACGACCGTCAAGCTCGACGAAGCGGCCAAAAGCCGCGCCTCGAACCTGGCGACCATCCTCCAGGGCCGTATGCCGGGCGTCACCGTACAGCAGACCGGTGACCCGATGAAACCCGCCTCGTTCACGATCCGCGGCCGTGGATCGAAAGGCAACGACGACGACCCGACCTCGGGCGACGGCGTACTTGTCGTCGTGGACGGCGTGCCCAACGCCCCCTACATGATGGAGGACGTCGAAACGATCACCGTACTCAAGGATGCCGCCTCGGCGGCAATCTACGGAGCGTCGGTAGGTTCGAGCGGTGTCATCCTCATCACGACGAAGAAGGCCCAGAGCGGCAAGCTCCGCGTAGACGTGAATGTCTCGCTCGGTTTCGAGAAAGTGACCAACCTGCCGAACATGCTCACGGCGGAACAATACAACGAAGTGTGGGCAAGAACCGTGGAGAACAATCCCGGCAGCCAGCTTCCCAGCGCCGCCAACCCCGAGGTATATCCCTGGGGCAACGTAACCCGCACCGACTGGCTGGACGAGATTTTCCAGACCGGTTTCACGCAGCACTACGCCGCAACGATCTCGGGCGGCAGCGAGAAGGTACAGTCCATCTTCTCGGTATCCTACGACAAGAAGGACGGCGTGCTGCTCAACACGTACAGCGAAAGCTTCAACGGCAAATTGCAGACCGACTTCAAACTCACCAACTGGCTCAAGATTTCGGAGCGTGCGTCGTTCGTCGTATCCAACGGACAGGGCAACGTGGACACCAGCCACCAGGGCCCGATCATGGGCGCCGTATGGTATCCGCGCGCAGCCTCGGTCTACGAGATGAACGAGGACGGGACATACGCCCGCGACGAGAAGGGCAACCGCTATTACGGCGGTACGAGCCCCGAGTGGGCGGACGTGAACGGCACGCCGATGCTCTACAACCCGGTAGCATACCTCGAAAGGATGCACCGCAAATACCCCGAGCACAAAATCTTCTCGACGACCTCGATCGAAATCAAGCCCATCTCGTCGCTGACGATCAAGTCCGACTTCACCATCGACCTGCGCAACAAGGAGTCCGACGAGTTCTACCCCACCATGACGGAGAAGGGTTTGCGGCGCGACATCAACTACCGCGAACAGTTCTTCGACCGGGACAACCACTGGCTCTCGGAGACGATCGCGACCTATGCACAGGTATTCGGCCGGCACCACATCAGCGCGATGGCGGGCTTCACGGCCGACTTCAAGAGGCTGCACAGCCGGAAAGTATATTCGAGAGGGTATCCCGACAACGATATCAACAGCTCGATCTGGGATCAGGCCAACGACTGGACTTCGAACACGCCCAAGGAGAGCAAATACGAACAGACCATGGTGTCGTTCCTGGCCCGCCTGGGTTATTCGTTCGACGACCGCTATTTCCTGGTGGGCAGCGTGCGCCGCGACGCCTCTTCAAAGCTGCCTGCGAGCAAGAACTACGACTGGTTCCCCTCGGTATCGGGATCGTGGAAACTCTCGTCCGAAAAATTCTTCCGGAATGCAGGCCTCGACAAGGTTTTCGACCTGGTCAAGTTCCGCGCAGGCTGGGGCCGCATCGGTAATGTCGACCTCTATCCAAACAACGTCGCCACCGTCGAGCTCCTGAACTACCAATACCCGATCATCTTCGGCCAGAACCTCGACCAGTTGCTCCAGGGAACCTACCTCAACACGATTCCCAACTATTCCGCCCGCTGGGAAACCACCGAGCAGACCAGTGCGGGTCTCGACCTGACGATGTTCAAGAACAAACTGAACATCAGCGTGGACTACTACCACAAGGTAACCAAAGACCTGATCGACTACATTCCCACCCCCGAACAGATCGGCGTGGCGGATCCTCCCATGGGCAATATGGGCAATGTGCTGAACAAAGGCTGGGAATTCTCGGTGAACTACAACGGCAGCGCGGCACAGGGCAAACTGACCTACAACGTCTGGGGCAACTTCTCGACGAACAAGGGTTACGTACGCGAATACGGAGTTCGCAAAGGCGCCGTGATGCACACCTCGCCCAACCTGAACAGCAACCCGATCCTCTACTCCGACGCAGGGCAACCCTGGTATTCGTTCATGGTCTACCGCACAGCAGGCATCTTCCGTTCGCAGGACGAAATCAACAAGTACATCTACAAGAACCCCGAAACCGGAGAAGCGAAACTGCTGATGCCCGACGCGAAGGTCGGCGACCTGATCTTCATCGACACCAACAACGACGGCGTGATCAACGACGACGACAAGACCTTCGCAGGTTCCTACACCCCCAAGAACACCTTCTCGTTCGGAGGCTCGCTCAACTGGAAAGGCTTTGACTTCAGCTTCTTCTTCCAGGGCGTGACCGGCAACAAGGTCTACAACGGCCTCAAGCAGATGGCCATGAACGGCCGCAACGACTACGGCAACCTCATTTCCGACGTATACAACAGCTGGGACTTCAACCCCCAGGGGAGCAAATACCCCCGCCTGGGCCTGGTAACGGGCAGCGATACGAACGGTAACTACAGCAAATTCTCCGACATATTCCTCGAGGACGGCGACTACCTGCGCCTGAAAAACATCACGCTGGGTTACACGCTGCCCAAGAGCGTCAGCCGCTTCGTCGGAATGGAGAACGGTTCGCTGCGCGTCTACATGAGCGTCGACAACGTATGCACGATCACCGGTTATTCGGGCGTCGATCCCGAGGTCGGCAACTACGGTATCGACCGCGGTGTTTACCCCGTATCGCGTTTCTTCAATTTCGGTGTGAACATTAATTTCTAACCAACACAAACTACAATAACGATGAAAAAGATATTGATAATAGCCAGCCTCGCCCTCTGCTGTTCCCTTTTGGCGAGCTGCGAAGACTTCCTCGACACCAAGAAATACGGAGCCAAGACGGACTGGGAGACCCAGGAAGACGTAGAGAAAGCGCTCGTCGCCCTCTTCTCCTTCAACACGAACGACTCCGAGGGCGTCACCGGCCGCGGCATCACGTGGTTCGAATGCTGCAGCGACGACATGACCGTAGGCCGTCCCCAGGGCGAAGCCGAAGACATCCGCAACTTCCGCATGTCGCCCAGCAACGGCCGCGACGTGAAGAACAACTGGAAGATCATGTACGAGGTCAACGCCAAGGCCAACAACATCATCAAGGTCGTCCCGACGATGAACCTCGACAACGCGTTCAAGACCAAAGCCACCGGCACCGCCTATTTCTTCCGCGGGTTCGCCATGCTGTGGCTCTCGCCCTACTACGGTGACAACGGCCCCAACGGCGGCATCCCGATCATCCTCGACACGACGGAGCCCGCAGCCATGGACAGCCCGCGCCCGGCCTCCGTATTGCAGAACTACGACCAGATCATCAGCGACCTGCGCGAAGCCGGCAAACGCCTGCCTCTCTTCTCGCAGCTCGCACCCGAAGAGTACGGCATGCCCCACAAGGCCGCAGCCTGGGCCCTCGCCGCACGCGCAGCCCTCTATGCCGCACAGTTCGACGCCAAATACTACGACACGGTCATCGAAATGTGCGACAAGGTGATGGGACTCACCGGCGCCGACAAGCGCGAACTGTTCGACGACGGCACGGACAAGGCCTTCGCCAACCTCTGGCGCAAGCAGCAGAATTTCGGCTGCGAATATATCTTCTCGCTGCTGGGCAACGCGGTCGACGGCCCGAAATTTCACGGCATGTCCTTCCAGAACGGCGGCTGGGGCCTGTACAACCACTGGGGTTATTTCCAGCCCACCCTTTCCCTGTGGAACGCATTCGAATCGGGCGACACCCGCCGCGACGCGACGATCATCTACCCCGGGCAGACGATCCGCTTCATGGGCCGGGACATCGTATTCGGCAGCAACTCCTATTCGATCTCCTCGGATACAGGCATGTCGTTCCGCAAATTCCTCTCCCCGTGGGAAGAGGCCGACTGCAAAGGCAAGGAGGTGAATTCCAACGGCGACAACGCCAGCAACACGCTCGGCACCTGCCTCATCCGCTTCGCCGACGTCCTGCTGATGAAAGCCGAGGCGCTGATCTGGAAGAACGGCGAAGGCGACGCCGAAGCCAAACAACTGCTCAACCGCATCCGCAAACGCGCCCGTCTCCCGGAGAACAGCCCGGCGACCAAAGCCGAGCTCAAGAACCAGCGCCGCTGCGAACTGGCGTTCGAGTTCATGCCGAGCCGCCACCTGGACATGGTTCGCTGGGGCGACGCCAAGGAGACCTACGCCAAACCCACGCAGCGCGTGAACTCGCACTGGGATTACGACCTGCAGCAGGTGGTCATCGACGCGCCGAGCAACTATGACAACGGGCGCACGTTCGATCCCGTCATCAACCAGGTTTTCCCGATCCCCGTAACGGCATTCAACGGCACGGTGAACCTGACCCAGAACCAAGGTTATTAGTAAACAACCAAGATCATTACCGAATATGAAACTGTTGAAACATATCATCCGTGCAGGTGCCTTATGCGGCCTGCTCCTTACGACGGCTGCGGCGAAGGCGCAAACCGTACAACTGAAAGTACTGGACTGGAACGTGCTGTCGTTCGAAATGACGGACAAGTCCAACCAGATCGACTTCATCGTCGACGAGTACGTCGACCTGATCAAGGCCCAGAATCCCGATATCGTCTGCATCAACGAGCTCGAGACCGGCACCAGCCGTATGGGCAAGGAGAAACTGACCGAACTGGCGTCCCGCCTGGACATGTACCCCTACTTCATCATGTCCTATCCCAAGGACGTAGGGTTCTACGGCAACGGCATCCTCTCGAAATACCCGATCGTAAGTTCCTTCTCCGCATTGCATCCCTACAAACATGCCAAAGGCGAGGGCAACTACCAGTGGAATACAGGCTATGAATATTATCTGTATGGTTATGACCAGCGAAGTATGGGCTACATCGACATTCTGGTACCGACCTCCGATTCGGACGGACAGATCGTGCGCATTATCTGTACGCATTTCGACCATTGCGGAATAGATCAGGTCATCCAACAGCAGGAACAAAATGTTGTAACACAAGCCGGGCTGAACAATCCCGAATACCCGACAATCCTGATGGGAGACTTGAACGTCGGATGGGGAACAAACGTGCTTCCTGAATTCAGAAATTTAGGCGACCACATCGGGGTGTCTTGGGTAGACCACATCTTTGCTTTCCCCAAAGGTCGATGGACGGGCCATGATTTCAAATCCCATTCCTGCCCTGCCGCCAATGGCAAGGCATCGCTCTCCGACCATGACCCGATCACAGCCACCTTGGTACTTAAATAGCAGTTCGTCGAATTCACAAAAGTCGAAAATATGAAAAACATACAAAAATATCTCGCAGCACTGCTCGCGCTCGCCATGGCAGCCCCGGTATTTACCGGTTGTTCGGACGATTACGAGTATTCGCTCAGTTCGGTGGTCGCCAAGCCGTCCGACAAGTTCAACGCCAGGATCCAGTTCGTCAGCCGCCTGAGCGACGGGGCGCTGATTACGGGCGATGCCGACTACACGGCTCTCAACAACTACATGGTCAACACGCTCAAAAGCCGCGAAGAGGCATGGCTCACGGTCTTCGACCGTTCGGACAACGCCAACCTGGACAAGGTGATGCAGATCTCGATCAACACCTACCGCTGGACGGCCTTCGCCTTCAACGGGCTGACCAACAGGACGACCTACAAGGGCAGCACGCTTTTCTTCAACCAGCCGACCCGCTCGGTCAAGGCCACGGCCTGCGGCAAAGGCTGCTACGTCACGGGCTTCTCCCCGCTGATGGAAGGTACGCGCACCGACAAGGATGAAAACGGCACCGTGACCGGCACCGTGGACATCGCCTACGACATCAATTTCCGCACGGTACGCTTCGAAACGAACGAGCAGATCAACGCCTTCGGCGGTGAAAACGGCGTCATGAACACGCTCAAGCGCGAAAATATGAACATGCTGATGATCGGCACGGTCAAGAACGACCTGCTCGGAGCGCTCGAATCGGCAGTACAGAATACGGACGGTTCATTCAAGGTCTACAACGTCGCGTCCGGAAGCGCGTATACGATCTTCATGCTCGCCGAAGAACGCTTCTGGGGCTTTACGGATGTTGCCCCGATATCGGTCGGAAACGGCATCGAGGCCTATACGATAAACGTCATGTGGTAAAGGTTGGTTTAATTTAGTTGGAAGGAGGATGCGGCTTCGGGGCCGCATCCTCTTTTTATGCACGGGAAACCGCCGCGGCTGGCGGCGATTCCGGGATTATTTCGTACTTTTGCAGCGGAAACCAGATACGGAATGAAAAAGATCAACGTCATAACGCTCGGTTGTTCGAAGAACACGGTCGACAGCGAGCACCTGATGGCACGGCTCGCGGCGGCAGGCTACGAAGTCCTTTTCGACAGCGACCGCACGGACGCCAAGGTCGTAGTCATCAACACCTGCGGGTTCATCGGCGACGCCAAACAGGAGTCGGTCGACATGATCCTGCGCGCGGCGGCCGCGAAAAACGCCGGCAAGATCGAGCGGCTGTTCGTCATCGGCTGCCTCTCGGAACGCTATGCCGACTCCCTGCGCGCCGAACTCCCCGAAGTGGACGGGTTCTTCGGCGCCCGCACATGGGACGGCATCGCCCGGGCGCTGGGAGCCGCCGAAGACCCGGCCCTGGCCACCGAACGGCACCTCTCGACGCCCAGGCACTATGCCTACCTGAAAATCTCGGAGGGTTGCAACTGGAAATGCGGCTACTGCGCCATCCCGCTCATCCGCGGCGGGCACGTTTCCGTGCCGATGGAGGAACTGGAGGAGGAGGCGCGCAAACTCGCGGCCGGAGGCGTGAAGGAACTGATCGTCATTGCGCAGGACACGACCTACTACGGGCTCGACCTCTACGGGAAGCGCCGCCTGGCCGAACTGCTGCGCCGCCTGTGCCGCATCGACGGTATCGGGTGGATACGCCTCCACTACGCCTACCCCACGGCATTCCCCGACGAGGTGATCGAAGCCATGACATCCGAGCCCAAGATCTGCAAATACCTCGACATCCCGTTCCAGCACATCTCCGACGCACAACTCTCGGCCATGCACCGCCACCACACCAAGGCCGAAGCCTATGCGCTGGTCGAAAAATTGCGGGGGGCGATCCCCGACCTGGCGCTGCGCACGACGCTGCTGGTCGGCTATCCCGGTGAAACGGAAGCGGATTTCGCAGAACTGGAACAGTTCGTACGGGACGTACGGTTCGAACGCCTCGGGGTCTTCGCCTATTCCGAGGAGGAGGGCACCTACTCGGCACAAGAACTCAAAGACGACGTCCCGGAGGAGGTCAAGCAGCAGCGCGTGGAACGCATCATGACGCTCCAGAACGACATCGCCCGCGAAAACAACCTGCGCCGCGTAGGCCGCACGGAACGGGTTCTGATCGATTCGCGGCAGGGCGACTACTATGTCGGACGGACGCAATACGACTCGCCCGAGGTCGACCAGGAGATACTGATCCCGGCTGCGGAACGGCGTCTTCTGCGGGGGCATTTCTACGAAATACGGATCGACGGCGCCGCCGATTACGACCTTTACGGAAAGGCCGTCAGGAAATAAAATTTGTTTTTTAGCGTTCCTTTTCATACCTTTGAAATGTAAATCGGACTTTACCCGAGACCCAATGGCCGAAAAAAGCGTGATAACGAATATCGAAGCCCGTATCCGGCAGCTCATCGACGACCACAAAAGGTTGTCGGAATCGTGTGCGGAACTGACGGCGCAGCGCGACAACCTGAAAGCCGAAAACAGGACTTTGCAGGAGCGCATCCGCGAACTCGACGGCGAATTGTCACGTATGCAACTGACGGAGGGACTGGCGGGTGAAAGCCGCAACCGGGAGAAAGCGCGGGCGCGCGTCAACCGTCTTATGCGGGAGGTTGACAAATGCATCGCACTGCTCGGAAGGCCCGAATAACGGGAAGGGACGGCGAACCGGCAGTAACGCCGCAACCAGCACCCGGGCCGCAGATGAATAAGAGGCAGCAAGATAAACGAAACAAAAACGACATGGCACAACAGGCGATAACCCTCAAGATAGCCGGGAAAAGCTATTCGCTCAACATCGAAAGCGAAAAGGAGGAGGTATACCGTCTTGCCGAACGGGAGGTGAACAACTACCTCGCGGCGATAAAACAGAACAACTTCAAGAACTGGACGGATCAGGACTACCTGTCGATGGCCGCACTGAAATTCGCCATTGCAAACGTCGACATGCGGCAAAGCCGCGAACTGGGCGACGAAGACCTGAAACATCTGGGGCGGCTCGGCGAAGAGCTCGACGCCTACCTCAACACCCTGCAACGGTAACGGAGGGTAAAGGCCAGGCACGGGATTTGCCCGGGCAAACCGTAAAAAACGAGGTTCTTTAACATACGAAGGAAAAATCTACCCGCATAGATTCCTTACAGCTTTGCGAAACTGAACACTTTTTAAATTGGGGCAACTCAAGGCGCTTCAAAATCAGGCCTTGACCCTTCGGGGTGTATGCTACGGCGTACCGTTGGAAGATTGCGATTGTCGGAGCCCCCACACATGACTTATCTGCAGATTCGTCAAACAAGACTAAGGAATCCTATGCGGTTTTTTTTATGCACTACAACAAACCCTATAATAACAAATTCAAAACAGCAACAAAAACATGTATACCACCATTTTGGTTGCCTGCATCTCTGCCGTGGCCGCCGTCGGAATCTACGCGGTCGTCACGAACCTCGTAGCCAAGACCTCGATCCGCAAGCGGCGCGAAGCCGCCCTGAAAGAGGCCGAGGCCGAAGGGGAGATGATTAAAAAGGAGAAAATCCTCCAGGCAAAAGAGAAGTTCATACAGCTGAAAAGCGAATACGACCGCCAGGTCAACGAACGCAACCAGAAGATCGCCCAGAGCGAACAGCGCGCCAAGCAGATCGAGGGCAACCTGCAGAACCAGCAGCGCGAGCTGGAGAACAAACTCCGCGAGAACGAGCGCCTGAAGGAGCAGATGCAGAACCAGCTGCAAATCCTCGAGCACAAGAAGGAGGAAGTAGACCAGATGATGCGCGAGCAGAACATGCGGCTGGAACAAATCTCGGGCATGAGCTCGGAGGATGCCAAGAACATCCTCATCGAGAACATGAAGGCCGAGGCCAAGACCGAGGCAGCTTCCTATGTGAACGAAACCATCGAGGAAGCGAAGATGACCGCCACGAAGGAGGCCAAGCGGATTATCGTGGCTTCGATCCAGCGCGTGGCCACGGAGACGGCCATCGAGAACGCCGTGACGGTCTTCAACATCGAAAGCGATGAGGTCAAAGGCCGCATCATCGGCCGCGAGGGCCGCAACATCCGGGCACTGGAGGCAGCGACCGGCATCGAGATCATCGTAGACGACACCCCCGAAGCCATCATCCTCAGCGGTTTCGACCCTGTCCGCCGCGAGATCGCCCGCCTGGCGCTCCACCAGTTGGTAACCGACGGCCGCATCCACCCGGCACGCATCGAGGAGGTCGTAGCCAAAGTACAGAAACAGATCGAAGAGGAGATCGTCGAAGTCGGAAAACGCACCACGATCGACCTCGGCATCCACGGGCTGCACCCCGAGCTGATCCGCATGATCGGCAAAATGAAATACCGTTCGTCCTACGGCCAGAACCTCCTGCAGCACGCCCGTGAAACGGCCAACCTCGCGGGTATCATGGCCGCCGAGCTGGGGCTGAACCCCAAGACGGCACGCCGCGCAGGCCTGCTCCACGACATCGGCAAGGTACCCGACGACGAACCGGAACTGCCGCACGCAATCATCGGCATGAAACTCGCCGAGAAATACAAGGAGAAACCCGAAGTATGCAATGCCATCGGCGCCCATCACGACGAAGTGGAGATGACTTCGCTGATCGCACCGATCATCCAGGTCTGCGACGCCATATCGGGTGCCCGCCCCGGCGCCCGCCGCGAGGTGGTCGAAAGCTACATCAAGCGCCTGAAGGAGATGGAGGACATCGCCCTCTCGTACCCCGGCGTCGTAAAGACCTATGCGATCCAGGCCGGCCGCGAACTGCGCGTGATCGTCGGTGCAGACAAACTCACCGACCAGGAGTCGGAAGGGCTGTCGCACGATATCGCCAAGAAGATCCAGGACGAGATGACCTATCCCGGCCAGGTGAAGATCACCGTGATCCGCGAAACCCGCGCCGTATCGTACGCGAAATAAGAACCCCGCCCGTAGGACAGGCTGCACACGGCCTGCCGGCCGCAAATTTATCACAGGTAAAAATCCCTCCGCAAAACGGAGGGATTTTTTTATCTACGGCTCTCTTACCGGTAAGCTCCGGCACACAACGACAGCTTATCCGCGACAGAATCCACACACAATCGCCCGATTCCCGCCACGGGAAGGGCCATAAGCCTCTCACCCGCCGGAGGGGGGGGGCAGCCAGCGGGATTATTTCCAGCTGTTACGCTTCCTGAAATCGGACGGAGTGACGCCCTCCTTATGCTTAAAAAAAGTAGAAAACTGCCCGGTATTCACGAACTTCAAGGCATAAGCGATATCCGATATATTTATATCCGTCCCCGTCAGCATCTCTTTGGCCTTCAGGAGCCGCTGTTGCAACTGGTACTGCGCGGGGGATATCCCGGTGTACTCCTTGAATGTCTTGCGGAACCACGAATAGCTGACCCCCAGTTCCCGGGCGATCGCCTCGACATCGCGGGGGTTATCTACATCCTTCATCAGCTCCCGCGCGGCATTGACTTTCTCGAGGATGAACGTATTGGCATAGGAGTTATTCCGCTCCTTGTAATAGATGGAGCCCAGGATGTGCAGCACGATACTCGACATCATCTGCTGGCACCCCGCCTTTTCGGCCGACGCCAACTGCAGGATCTCCTCATAGAGACTCACGATCCCCGAACTTATCCCGATATTATGCAACGGCTGCTCGCGCACTAAAAAGCGGTTCGCTACCCTGTCGTCGATATAGGCACCCTTGAAACCTACCCAGTACTCGTCCCAGCCGGTCTCATCGTCGGGATGGTAGCTATGCCACTCCCCGGGAAACAACGAGATCACCGTCCCGGCCTTCACAGGCGCCTCGGGGCAGGACTGCGAGGCGAAATACCCGGAACCCTTGGTGATATAGACCAACTGGTATTCGTTCAGTATCCGTCCGCCGCGGGGCATGAAAGAGTAGTTGTCCGGATGGGCCGACAACGGATACTTCGTCCCCGGCGGAATAAACTGGTACCCGATCGTCGTGACGACAACGCCCCATTTCTCGTCCTTATCCCCGATCGTCAGGTAACATAACTTGTCACGCTCCTGCTTCATGTCAGATTTGATAGGTTGGAAATCATTTTTCATAAGCAAATATAACTTTTTTCCGCATAATATGCAGATTTTAACACAATAAGATTTTCCGGGAGCGATTATTTCATTCCGGAAGCGTCTCCCCCCCCGAGGCCGGGCTCCCAATCCCCACATCCGGCAACAACAGCCCCAGTCGCGCCGCAATCCGCCCCGCTACCAGTCTCCAAAGCCTCTTCACATCGTTCCGGTTATCCCGCACGGCATAAATCTGTATTGCTGCAACCAGCCTCCGACAAGGCGGCATATACCGATCCGGAAACATCGGGAGACACCTATACATACTTCAAAAAAAGCCCTTCTGCTGCCATATGGAACGGCTTGCGAGGGGATAATTATGAAATCTGATACCGAAATATTAAAAAATGAGAAGAATCGGACTTCCCCCGCGGAGGATTCTTAAAAATGCCCTGGGTTTTATACACGGGACACAATAACGTACTACAAATGCTCAAATTCGTACCTAACGGGGGGGGGAAATCCTCTATATTTGAATTGCAATTTTAACGTGTTGAAAGATACTTTTAACAAATCATAAACCTAAAAACAACCTAAAATCGTATAAGCCTATGCCAAAATGACTCCTTTCCCCTGAGGTTTCTATTATATATATGTACGAATCGTGCATATGGGGGAATTTCATTTTCAATCATCATTCATCTACTATGGACAAAACCAACCAATCTTTATGAAGAAAAATTTATCCATTTTTATGACAGCCGGAAGCTGGTTGCAGCGGGCGCTTGCGTTGTTTTTGTGCGTTGCTGCCCTCGAAGCTGTCCAGGCGGCACCCCAAGACACCAAAAGAACGATCACGGGTACGGTCGTCGACCAGAACAACCTGCCCGTCGTGGGAGCCACAGTCATGATTTCAAACTCGGCTAACGGTACCGCGACCGATTCCAACGGCCAGTTCACCCTTTCGGGTGTAACCGACAACGACGAACTGCAGATTTCGTTCCTCGGCTACAAAACCGTAACGATGCAGGTAGGCACGCGCACCGCCATTGCGGCAACGCTCGAAGAAGATTCGGGCTATCTGGATGAAGTCGTAGTCGTAGGTTACGGCACGACGACGCGGCGCCACATCATCTCGGCCGTTTCGACCGTGAAGTCGGAGGCAATCGAGAATCGCCCGGTAGCCAACATCCAGCAGGCACTGCAGGGTGCAGCAGCCAACCTGATCATCCAGACCAAGAATTTCAACCCGACGGACAACCAGATGAACATCTCGATCCGCGGTGTGAACACCATGGGTAACAACACCCCGCTGGTAGTCATCGACGGCGTTCCCCAGCCGGACGCAGGCCGTATGAACGACCTCAACCCGAACGACATAGAGTCGATCAACATCCTGAAGGACGCCGGTTCGGCCGCCATCTACGGTGCACGTTCCTCGAACGGCGTCATCCTGATCACGACCAAGAACGGCCGCAAGGAGATGGCTCCGCAGATCCGGTTCAGCGCCAAAGTCGGTATCGAGAACCCCGACATCCTCTACAAGGCCGTTCCGACCTACCGCAACGCGATCCTGCGTAACGAGGCCCTGAGCAACGTCGGCCGCGAACCGCTCTTCACGGCTGCCGAAATCCAGGATTTCTACAACCACGGGGACTGCGAGGCTGCCGTAGAGCAGGCCATGCAGAACGCGCTCCAGCAGAACTACAACGTAAGCGTCACGGGCGGTACGAAGACCACCACCTACATGCTTTCGGCCAGTTACTTCGACCAGGAGTCCAACTACGTGGGCCCCGATTACGGCGTAAAGCGCTATAACCTGCGTTCGAACCTGACGACCGAATTCGGCCGGCTGAAACTGGGCGCCAACGTCGGTTTCACCCGTTCGGAGATCAATTCCCCGTCGGATGCCAACGAAGGCTTCCTCTTCGCCGACCTCATCCGTTTCCCGAACTACTACTTCAACCGCCACGAGGAGAACGGAATCTTCTTCGGCAACAACTATAAGTACGGCGGCTATTCCGTATCGCCGCTGGCCGGCCTTATGGGCGGTGGCATCAACAAAAACGACCACGAATACCTCACCGGTACCTTTACGGCCGATTTCGAGATCATCAAAGGCCTGAAAGCCCGTGCCGTCCTTGGCGGTGAAGTCCGCCACGAGCACCGTTTCACCTCCCACAAGACCTACCAGTATGTGGTGGACAACGGCGCCGAACACTCGGATATCTCGACCGCTTCGACCGGCGGCAACACCAAGCGCGAAGCCGACGACTGGACGAAGAAAGTCACGTTCGTCACCGCACAGCTGATGCTGGATTATAACCGCACGTTCAAGGAGAAGCACAATGTAACCGGACTGTTCGGTTGGTCGGACGAATCGGAGATCGGCTATGACATCACGGCCGCCCGCCAGGGTATGAACAGCATCGACCAGCCGGGTGACGGCTCGATCGCTACGGAAGGCACCAAACTGTCGTCCCAGAGCAAATACCGCCGTGCGTTGCAGTCGTTCTTCGGTCGCGCCGGATACTCCTACGACGACCGCTACTATTTCGAATTCACCGCCCGTTACGATATGTCTTCGAAGTTCCTCAAGGAGCGCAACGGAGCCTTCTTCCCCTCGGTATCGCTGGGCTGGCGCATGTCGCAGGAGAATTTCATGCAGACTTACCGCGACCGTGTCGGCGACCTGAAACTCCGTGCTTCGTACGGTCTGAACGGTAACCAGCAGGATGTGGGCGATTACGATTTCATGACCACCTACGGCACCTGGGCCAACGCCTACGGTTTCAACGGTGTCCCGGTTCAGGGTCTGATGTTCACCATGGGTAACGAACTGCTGACGTGGGAGACCGCCAAGACTTTCAACATCGGTGTGGATGCGACGTTCTTCAAGAATACCCTGAGCGTCAACTTCGACTACTTCTACAAGCGTACGGAAGATATTCTTCTCTCCCCGATCGTCCCCGGAACCTTCGGTGCCTCGATCGCCAAGGAGAACCGCGGTATCCTCGACAACCAGGGCTGGGAGCTTACCATCAACTATAACCTCTCTCGCGGCGACTGGAAGCACAACTTCTCGCTCAACCTCGCCGACTCGCAGAACGAGGTCGTCCGCTACGGAACCCCGGCTATCAGAACTTCCGACAGCGCCGGCACCATCATCATGGAGGGCCTTCCGATCAATGCGCTCTACGGCTGGAAAACGAACGGTTTCTTCCAGAACTACGATGAAATCCAGGATGCAGCCCTGCCGACCGGCATCGACCGTTCGCAGCTCCGTCCGGGCGACGTGCGCTATGTCGACCTGAACGGCGACGGCAAGATCGACGAAAACGACCGCACCTACCTGGGTTACGCCTTCCCGCGCTATACCTACGGCTTCACCTACAATGTCAAATGGAAGGGCATCGACTTCAGCATCATGCTCCAGGGCGTGCTGAAGCGTGAGAACCCGGTTCGCGGCGAGCTCGTGCAGCCGTTCCACGGCGATTATTCGATGACCATGTTCGACCACCAGCTCGACTACTGGTCGCCGCAGAACCGCGACGCACGCTGGCCGCGCCTGGCAGTATCGGGCTCGGTAAGCGATACGAACAACTGGGGGCACACCGGTTCGGATATGATGCTGCTCGAAGGTGCCTACATGCGTATCAAGAACATCCAGCTGGGTTACACCCTTCCCAAGAAGTGGACGAAGAAATTCGGCTGCGAAGCACTGCGCATCTATTTCGACACCCAGAACCCGCTGACTTGGACTAAAAACGGGTTCGTAGACCCCGAGACCACGTCGTTCGGCAACAACATGAGCGGCGGAGCGGACAACTCTGTGCGCAACTACCCGACCCTGCGTTACTTCGGTGGAGGTATCGACTTGACTTTCTAACAATTAAACAATCGGAAAGAATATGAAAATCAAAAATATATTAGCCGTCCTCTCCCTCGGTATGGTCAGCTGCGTAGGCCTTGAGCAATACCCGACGACCTCCTATACCGACGAGACTTTCTGGACAATCGAGGACAATGTCCGCACGGCCCTGTACCTGGGGTACAACCAGTGCTGGCACCAAGACTACTATTTCGCCAATAACCTGCTGTCGGACGACGTGTACGGCAGCCGCCACTCGACGAACGAAACCAGCATCGTAACGGGTATGGCCAATACCTCGAACGGCCGCTTCTCGGACGAATGGGACAAGTGCTACCAGGAACTGCGTACGATCCACACGGCGCTCGACGCCCAGGATCGCATGAATATCGACGAGACCTTCAAGACGCGCATGCTTGCAGAGCTCCGTCTTATGCGTGCCTTCACCTACCTGCGCCTGGTAACGTGGTTCGGCGACGTGCCGTTCTTCACGACCAACCCGACGCTCCCCGAATCGCGCGTGGTCAAGGTAACACCCGCCACCACGATCAAGGAGTTCATCCACTCGGAACTTGCCGAGGTGGCCGAGATACTGCCGAAAAACACGGATATTCCGGAATCTGAAAACGGACGTTACACCCGCGGTACAGCCGTGGCGCTCAATGCACGTGCATACCTTTATGACAACGATTTCGAGAACTGCGCCATCTGGTGCGACAAGCTGATCAATTCGACGGAGTACGGCACCTACGCACTCGAACAGGACTACAAGAAACTTTTCCATGACCAGTCGTGCTGCTACGGCCCCGAGTCGATCATGACGATCGAATTCGCCACGCTCGGAGGCATTGACAACATCGTCAGATCCTGGAACAATTTCAATGCTTTCGTTCCCCAGTCCATCGGTAACAAGGGTGTAACCACCCAGTCGCCGACGCAGGAACTGGTCGATACCTACCGCAAACTCGACGGCAGCGTCGCCGATGACACGGACTACGAGAAGCGCGACAAGCGTTTCGAAGCAACCATCGCCTACAACAACTGCACCGTGGATATTCCGGAAGCAAAAACCCTGAGTCTGGCTGGCTCGGAAGGCACGGGTAAAGGCACTTACCAGGTCTTTACGAAGGCATCGGACGAGAGCCAAACCAGCGACAAGCAGCACCGTTTCGACTCGTACAACGGCACGCAGGATCGCACGGCTACGGGGTATTATACCCTGAAAAACTACAATGCCGACATGGTCGACAGCAAGGGCAACACCTACAAATCACTCATGGAAATCCGCTACGCCGACGTGCTGCTGATGTATGCCGAATCGATGAACGAACAGAGTAAAATGACGTCCGACATCTGGGACAAGACGATCAAGCCGCTGCGCGAGCGAGCCGGATTCGACGCCGCATACTGCTCCTATCCGGGCAGCAGCGACCTGCGCCAGGTTATCCGCGACGAGCGCCGCGTGGAGCTGGCCCTCGAAGGCCGTCGTGTATTCGACCTGCGCCGCTGGGCGCTGCTCGACAATCCGTCGCTCAAGAGCACGGGAGCCGCATACCTCACGACCCGCGCTACGGGTGCCCCCTTCCTCGACGATGGCAGTAACATCCAGTGCCAGAATGCCTACAACATGAAATACTGGTTCCCCATTCCGCAGAAGGAGCGTGACATCAACGCCAATCTGCCGCAGAACCCGGGATGGTAACAGCCAAGTTGTAAAGGAGATTAACTAACCAATCAAGAAAAACACATGAAAACCATATTGAAAAATATCATGTTGTTCGCTGCAGGAGCCCTCACCCTCGGGTTTACCGCCTGTGAGGAGGATGGCCAGGATCTGAATTTCAATATTCAGCCCGGCAACGAGCTCTACGCACCCGCGGACAATGCATCGGTCAATCTGGATCAAGGATTGAATACCAGTTTCGAATGGGCACCTTCCGTTGCCGAAGACGGCGGATACATCACTTACGAAGTGCTGTTCGACAAAGCGGACGGCGATTTCTCGGCACCGCTTGCCGTTAAGAACAGCCAGATGACCGGCTCCAAAGCCTCGCTGAGCATCTCGGCCAAAGAGCTGAACGAAGTGGCTGCCCTGGCGGGAATCGAGAATGCCAAGACCGGGCAGCTCAAATGGACGGTACGTGCCGGCAAGGGTTTGTTCGCCCAGACCTACACGCAGGCCAATGTGCTCACCGTTTCACGTATCAACCTGGTCGACCCGCTGCCGACGGCCGTTATGCTGAAGGGTGAAGCCGTGGAGGATGCCGCAGGCATCAAGCTGATCCCGGCGTACCTCGACGGCAAAGCAGTCGGTTCGGGTGTATACGAATGCTTCACGAAAATCTCGGAGGGCGAATTCACCGTAGTCGACGAACTGGATCGCTACTACTCGCTCAAGAGCAACGGCCGCATCAAGCATATCGTCGACGGCTCTTCGACCGCCAACACGCTGAAGGCCGGCATCTACTGGATCAAGATCGACTTCAGTGCGATGACCTACACCGCAGTTCAGGTCAGCATGATCGAATACTATGCCGCATCGTGGGCAGACAACTCGATGTCGACCGTCTACAAGACCCTCACCTACAAAGGGAAAGGCGTATGGGAGCTGCTCGACTACGATAACGAAATATCCGTCAACTCTTCCAACGATACGCGCCACCGCTTCAACATGACGACTGCCGACGGCAACAAATGGTTCCTCGGAACGACGTCCTCGCTGGGATCTTCCTACACGACCGACTATCTGAGGGTGTACATCTATACTTTCAACGATAACGATAAGGACTGGAACAAGACCTATAATTTCCTCGTTTCGGATTGCGGCCGTGATTTCGACTGCTACCTTTACCTGAACGGAGACAACAAGGCAGGCGGATTCTGGCATGAATACATCTTCAAATAGCAACAAGATACCGGATGGTTCCTCCCTCCGGGGAGGAGCCACCCGGAACCTTTGCCGCGCAGTCCGCAAGGCGGCACGCGCGGAAAGCTATTCGAAGCACGGATTCGGACACGGAACCGGAAACAAAACAGTATTGAATAAAAATTAAAATCAACCTATAAATTATGAGAAAATCTCTATTCAGATGGACTGTTGCCATGCTGACCCTTTCCGCAGCAGCCGTCTCGGGCGCCTGCTCGGAACAAGAATACGAGGATCTTACCAAGCCGGAAAAAGTAACGGGGAACACCCAGTACGCGCCCTACACGATCGATTGGACTGAGGCTGCGGACTCCTGCTCCACGGCTTTCATCGAGCGCTTCTACTGCAGTGAAAACCGCAATGGCTACGAAGGCGTGTTCTCGTACAGGGAATACAATGCGACCGGCAGTGCCAATTCCAACAACTACTGGCAGCAGGCACACGCCATGGCTGCCATGGTAGAGTACTACAACCGTATCAAGGCGACCGATGCCGAGGAGAAAGCCCGTATCGAGGGCTATTTCCAGAAATGGTACGATAAGCGCGGTAACAACTACGAAGGCAATCAGAACTGGCGCGGTTCGACGGGTTTCGGCAACGATTTCACCGACGACACCTGCTGGATCATTATCGCCTTGTTCCAGATGTACGACGCAACCGGCAACCAAACCTATTACGATGCAGCCAAACAGACCTGGGACGAGTGCGTATGGCCCCGTCACGAGTTGACGCAGTCCGGCTGGCTGCCTTGGAAATGGTCGGATCTGGGGCCCAACGAGTGCACGAACGGCCCTGCAGCCATCGCAGCCGCGACCCTGGCACAGTACAGCCGCGCAGCAGGCAACGAAGAGGCTGCCCAGGAATACATCGACCAGGCCTGCACCTGCTTCGATCAGAACATCGACGTGATGGCATCCGACGGCACGCTGGGTTCGACCCCGCTGAGCTACACGCAGGGTACCTGCATGGAAGCCGGCCGTCTGATCTGGAAACTGACCGGCGACACGGGCTACCTGCGCAAGGCCATCCAGGCGGGCCGCGGCCAAATGACCTCAACCCGCATGAACGAAGTTTACAACTATGAAATGGTATCGCGCGACGAGGGTACGGACGAGAACAACTCGATCTTCCACGCCGTGATGTTCCACTGGTTCACGCGCATGATCCTCGACACGGAAGTCGACTCGTTCGACGGCAAAATCCGCAAGGAGCTCTACGATTATCTCTATCGTCATGCCTCCTACTACTGGGCGACGATCGACAAGACGCCGGAAGGCTGGCCCGAGGCTTACTTCGGTGTGAAGTGCTACCAGCCCCGCTCGTCGATGAACGGCGACGTAGGCGGTTCGCTGGGTGCATATACCAGTGCTGCGCAGGCGATCGAATCCATGTGGATGATCAAGGATGTCAAGTTCTAACCCGTCAAAACCAACCGATTTATGAAGAAGATTATCATGATGCTGGTCGCCGGAGCCATGGCATGTGGCCTGGCCGCCTGCAGCGACGACGATACGACGCCTTCGGGCAATATCACCCCCGCGGATCAGCTTTACCTGCCGCGCAATAATGCGACGATCATGCTGGAGACCGGCAACACCACCCACTTCGAATGGGCGGTTTCCAAAGCGAGCAAGAACGGCTATATCACCTACGAACTGCTGTTCGACAAAGTAGACGGGGACTTCAGCCAGCCGCTTTATGTCCTCACCAGCGACAACAACGGTTACGAACCCTCGGCCAAGGTCGCAAGTTCTACTTTAAATACGGTCGCCACACTCGCAGGTGCAGACCTGGGCGAAACCGCCACCGTCAAATGGACGGTACGCGCCTGGTGCGGCCTCAACTCGGAGATTTACGGCAGCGAAGCCGGCGTACGCACGGTATCTCTCACCCGTATCAATTCCGTAGACCCGATGCCTTCGGAGATCAAGATTTCGGGAGGAATCACCGAGGAACAGAAGGAGCTCACCCTGTTCGCTGCCAGCGTCATCCACACGGCGAAAGGCAAGTACACGGATCAGCGCGAGGCCGGGGCTTACGAAATCTTTACGAAACTGACTGCCGGCGAACTGATTATCACCGACGACCTCAACCGCCATTTCAGACTGGCCGAGAAGAACAGACTGGAACTCGTCAAGGACAACGAAGCGACGACTGCCGTAACTGTCGAACACGACGGCATTTACTGGCTCTACGTGAACTTCTCCAACATGACCTATAAGTTCAAGGAAATCTCGAAGGTCGAGCTCTTCATTTCCAACCCGGGCAACAAGGCCGAACTCACGTACGAAGGCAACGGCGTATGGGGCATTATGGACTACGCATGGAACGTCAAAGAGGGCGGTAACACGGACTCCCGCCACAAGTTCATCTGTACCTATGCCGACGGCTCGTCCGAGTTCTGGGGACATTTCGAAGACGACTGCCATGACTCGGAGAAGTCCGAGGCTGAAAAGAATCCGCTGTTCTACAACATTTTCCGCCATACATTCAACAACCAGTGGGATAACACCTGGAAAGTGAATGAAAAGGAAAGGGAAGGCTACGGAAAGAAAGTTTCGTTCTGGGTTCATATGAACAATACGGATGACGACCTCTTCCTGCTGGAGCGTTCGCTCGGAGTACCCCTCGCAGTCAACATGCAGGGTTCCGCCACCGAGAACCAGGAAGCCATCGCGCTGAACAAGGCACTGCCCGTCCTGGAGACCAAGGGTAGCGACGACTTGAAAGTCGGCCGCGAGGCGAGCATTTTCGAATGCTTCACGCAATTGTCTTCGGGCGATTTCAGCATTACCGACGACAAGGGCCGCTACTACAAGCTCGACGCAAGCAACATGACCTTCGCCATCGCTGAAAGCCCGGCAACGAACGTCGTTTCGAAAGCCGGTATCTACTGGGTCGCACTGGATTTCAACACCATGACCTACAAGATGCGCGAAATCGAGAAAGTGGAACTCTGGAACAAGCCCTGGTTCGGACATGATGTACCCGATACGGCAGAGATGACCTATCAGGGGCAGGGCGAATGGAGTATTTCCGATTATGCATGGGTCGTTTCGCATGAAGACGGAAGAAAGGACACCCGCTACTATTTCATCTGCACCTATGTCGACGGCTTCAAGGAGCGTTGGGCGTATTACAGCGACGACTGCCGGGAGCCCCAGAACAGCAACCCCGGAAATTATCCGAATTTCTACAATATCTACCGCTTCGACCACTCGAAGTTGGAAGAATGGGATGATTCATGGAAAACGCTGAACGACTCGGAAGGCGTAGGCAAAAAGGCGACGTTCCATATCTACATGAACAATACGTACGCTGCAGACTACAAGCACACGCGTTCGTTCAAATAACAGCACAAACCGACAAGGATAGCATCCTTATACAGAAAAGAAACGGTCGACAGAAACAGTCGGCCGTTTCTTTTTACAGTATCCCCGGTCAAACGAGCTATCCGGATAAATATATTACTTTTGCACCTATGAAACCATCCGAAGAACTGAAGGCCTACATCGAGGCCGAGATCATTCCCCGCTACGGGGCGTTCGATGCGGCACACCGCACCGACCATGTGCGCACGGTCATTGCGCAGAGCCTCGTGCTTGCCGGGCATTACGAGGTGGATGCCGACATGGTCTACGCAATCGCAGCCTACCACGACACGGGGCTGGCATACGGACGGGAGTCGCACCATATCCGCTCGGCCGAAATACTCCTCGCCGACACCTTCATGCGGCAACGGTTCACAGAGGAACAGATGGCCGTGATGCGCGACGCCATCGAAGACCACCGGGCCTCGTCCGACCACGCCCCGCGCACGATTTACGGACGGATCGTAGCCGAGGCTGACCGCTGCATCGATCCCGAAACCGTAATCCGCCGCACGATACAATACGGGCTGGCACACTACCCTGCGCTCAGCCGCGAGGGGCAGTTCGACCGTTGCGTGGAACACCTGCAACGGAAATATGCCGAAGGCGGTTACCTGCGGCTCTGGATACCCGAATCGGACAACGCCCGCAAACTGGCGGAACTGCGTGCGCTGATTCGCGACACGGCACGGCTGCGCGAAGCCTTCGGGCGGATTTACGAAGAGGTATACCGGAGCTGATCCCCGGGGACGGAATACCGTATTACGATTCCGGAAACAGCAGGCATCGGGTACGAAACCCCACCTGTAACGGCACACAGCAAGGCAAAACGAAGAGAGAAAGGAAGAGACCCATACCGGCGGATCCCTTCAAACGCAATATTCCCCGAAGACCTCAGCAGATCTCCGGGGAATATTTTACATGCGGCTGCCCGCAAAGGTTATTCGGCATCGTGCGGAAAATATTTCATATACTGCACGCGCTGGTACACGTCGCTTTCGGCGTTGCCGTAATCCATCCTGCCGCGGAACTCGCCCAGCGACTCGAAACCGTGGCGCTCGGCCCACTGGTCGATGAACCGGTTGATGTCGGCAATGACCCCGAAGCCCTTCTCGTGGATCGCCGAGCAGACCTGCACCGCATTGGCACCGCACAACAATGCCTTGACGGCAGCCTCGCCGTCGTGCACGCCCGTCGATACGGCGACATCGAGCTGCGGCAGGGCCGTAGAGCAAAGCGCCACGCTGCGCAGGACATTGCGCAATTCCGCAGGTTCGCTGAACGGGTTGCCGTTGACGAACGCCATGCGCTCCACGTCGATATCGGGTTCGAAGAAGCGGTTGAACATCACCACACCCCGCGCCCCGCGCGCCAGCAGCGAATCGGCGACGGCAAGCACATTGGTCAGGCGCATCGGCAGTTTCACCGACACCGGGATCTTCACGGCAGCCGCCACGCGGCGCACGACATCGGCGTAGTCCTGCTCCAACTCCTGCGCCGTACGGTGGCGGTCGGTCGGTTGCAGGAAGATGTTCAGTTCCAGGGCTGCGGCCCCCGCAGCCTCCATGGCCACGGCGTAGTCCGTCCATCCGTCATCCGCCGCGATGCAGTTGATGCTGGCGATGACGGGTACCCCTGTCGTACGGGCATCGGAGACGAGTTTGAGAAACTCACCCTTATACGCATCGCCGAGGTAACGTTCGAGGTATTCGCCCGAATCGCCCATGCCCTGCGACGGATAGTCCAGCGCGGCGGCATGACGGATGATCTGCTCCTCGAAGATGGATTTCAGGACGACAGCGCCCGCGCCGTTCGCTACGCATTGTCCGATATTGGCCACAGTCGCCGTATAGGGCGAACTGCTGACCACGACGGGACTCGAAAGGTCGAGTCCGAGGTATTTTGCTTTCATATCACAGAATTACATTAATTTTCAAAACATTCCCGAACCGGGCAGGCCGGAGTGCAAGCCGGCCGGGCAGGTTAAACGAACGGGATCTTCACCACCTCGGCGCGCAGGGGTTTCTCGCGGATAACGACGGCGATTTCCGTGCCCGGCTTAGCGTATTCGGGCTTCACGTAGCCCAGGCCGAAGCCAACCTTCAGGCAGGGCGACATCGTACCCGACGTAACATGGCCGATCTCCCCGCCACCGGCCGCAGCGATCGTGTAACCGTGACGCGGGATTCCGCGGTCGATCATCCGGAACCCGACAAGCTTGCGCGTAACCCCCTCGGCCTTTTGTTTTTCCATCAGCGCCCGGTCGATGAAATCCTTTCCTTCGACGAATTTGGTAATCCAGCCCAGGCTGCCTTCGATAGGCGATGTGGTGTCGTCGATGTCGTTGCCGTAGAGGCAGAAGCCCTTTTCCAGGCGCAGCGTATCGCGGGCCCCGAGGCCGATGTTCTTCAGCCCGTACTCCCCGCCGGCCTCCCAGAGCGCCTTCCAAAGTTTGTCGCCGTCCTCGTTGGCCGCATAGATCTCGCAGCCGCCCGATCCGGTATAACCCGTGATCGAGAGGATGGCATCGCAGCCGGCGACCTTCATCTTCTTAAAGGTATAGTATTCCATATCCTCGACCGGCTCCGCGCACATTTTCTGCACGACCTTCATCGCCAGGGGCCCCTGTACGGCCAACTGGCAGATTTCGTCCGAAGCGTTGTAAAGCTCCTTGCCGTGGCCGGCCTCCATGCCGAACGCCCGGCCCTGCTCGCAGATGTGCTTCCAGTCCTTTTCGATATTGGCGGCGTTGACACAGAGCATATAGGTTTCGGCATCGACACGGTAGACGAGGATGTCGTCCACGATGCCGCCGTGCCCGTTGGGCATACACGAATACTGCACCTTGCCGTCGAAGAGTTTCGACACGTCGTTGGTAGTGATGCGTTGCAGCAGGTCGAGCGCCTTGGGGCCCTTGACCCAGATTTCGCCCATGTGGCTCACGTCGAAGACACCGGCGCCGTTGCGTACGGCCATGTGCTCGTCGTTGATCCCCGTGAACTCGATCGGCATATTATATCCCGCGAATTCGGCCATCTTGGCCCCCGCGGCAATGTGGTACTTGGTAAATGCTGTGGTTTTCATATAGGTACGGTTTTAGGTTTTACTCGCGGCGTTTCACCCCCAGGCGCGGACAGCGGTGGAACTCCTTCGTCCGGTCGAAGAGGTAACGGTAGGTGGTGTGTATCTTATGGCGCGTAGCGCAGACATAAGTCTCGATCATACGGTTCATTACGGGGTTGAAATCGCCGATCCAGGCCAGCTCGAGTGTCTTGTAGCGGCTCTGCGTCTCCATCATGAAGTGCCAGTAACGCGCCATGATGGCCGACTCCACACCCTTGCCGTGGAATTCGGGGGCGATGCCGAAGATGATGCCGAAGATACGGTCGCAGGATTTGCGGACTTTCAGCTCCCACATCAGGCGGAGCTTCTGGATCAGCCCGAATTTGCCGTTGAACTTCCCGATGATGCGGTTCAGGTCGGGCACGGTGATGAAGAATCCGATCGGTTCGTCGTTGAAATAGGCGAAAAAGATGATGTCGGGGTCGATAATCGGCTTCATAGCCTTCATCATCTGCATCGCTTCCTCCTGCGCCATGGGTCTGACACCCGAAAAGAGCGCCCACGCCTTGTTGTAAACCAGCCGGAAATTCTCGGCGGCGTCCTCCAGGTTGTTCATGTCGATATTCTCGACATGATACCCCGGCGTAGAGAGGAGCCTTTCGGCGCGGTCGAAAATCCGTTCGCTGGCCTCCGAGACATTGGCACGCCAGATAAAGCTGTGCTGGTTGAAATAGTTTTTGAAGCCGTAATTCTCGAACAGCTCCTTATAATAAGGCGGGTTATAGGGATTCTTGTAGAGCGGCTGGAATTCGTAGCCTTCGACCAGCAGTCCCCACCAGTCGCGCCGCTGCCCGAAGTTGATCGGCCCGTCCATCGCCTCCATGCCGCGGCTGGCGAGCCACATGCGCGAAGCATCGAACATCATGTCGGCGACCTGCTGGTCGTCGATCGCCTCGAAGAAGCCGCAGCCGCCCGTGGGCTGCTCCTCGATGGCCGCCTTTTCGCGGTTGTAAAACGCCGCAATACGCCCCACGACCTCGCCGGCCTTGTTGCGCACCACCCAGCGGACGGCTTCACCGTCGGCGAAAAGTTCGTTTCGTGCCGGATCGAAGACCTCGGTTATGTCCTGATCCAGCGGGCAGACCCAGTTGCGGTTGCCCTTGTAAATCTTCTTGGGTAAATCGAGCCATTCGCGCTCCTGTGCGGAGGTTGTGACTTCCTGAAGGATATATTTGTCCGTATTCATTGCGAATCGTTTTTTTATCAGAACAAAGATAGAAATAAAAAACGAAAATCGCGCAGGCCCTGCCGGAAAGTCGCTGACAGGCAAAAGAAAGCCCCTGTAAATAAACCCCGTTCCGCTTGCGCGCGATGAAAAATATGCCTACATTTGTTTGTTATTGCGTCTTCAAATCCCACTACACCATGACGACATCCAGCTACAATGAATTCGGATGGCGCGACGCCCAGCCGATGTTCTACCACAAACTGCTCGGCAAATACATCGAGCGGTTACTGCCCACGGACGGTTCGCCGATTCTGGATGTAGGCTGCGGAAACGGTTACTTCGCCAATTACCTGGCTGAAAAAGGCTATTGCGTCTACGGCATCGACGCATCCGAACAAGGCATAGCGATCGCCAACAGGATGAAGGGAGGGGGAAATTCGAACCGGTTTTTCGTCTGTGATGTAACCTCGGGCAAACTCCCGCCCGAACTGCGCGGCATTCCCTTCAAAACAGTGATTTCGATGGAAGTCATCGAACACCTCTACCAACCGCGGGCATTCGTATTGTTCATCCGCAGCATCCTCGAAGCCAGCGGCGGAGGTCAGTTCATCGTCACCACGCCCTACCACGGCTACCTGAAGAACCTCACCATCGCCTTGGCCAACAAAATGGATTATCACCTGAGCGCCCTGTGGGAAGGCGGCCACATCAAGTTCTGGTCGCGCCGGACACTCGCCATCCTGCTCAGGGACGCGGGATACCATCATCTGGTCTTTACGGGCGCCGGACGCATACCCTACCTCTGGCGCCACATGGTTTTCAGCGCCAGGGTCTGAACCCGGACGCCGCGCCCGGCACCCCGGCAACTCCCCTCGTCCGCCGGTATCACCTGCCGTCGGGAAATTTCTTTTTACCGGTTGGCGATTTTTTCCTATTTTTGTTGAAATAAACGAAGTCGCGATGAACAAGAATCTCGAAGAATACCTGCCGGACGGGAACAAGGCCCAGTACCGGTTCATGAAATACCGAATCCATAAGATCCTGCTGGTCTGCTGCAGCTACGACGGGTATATCCTCGAGGAGGACGGACACATCGAATCGCAGATCAACCAGGAATACCTCGACCTGAACATGTCGAACCCGCCGTCGTTCACGCGCGTGAGCTCCACACGCGAAGCGTTGGAGCTGCTCGGCCGCGACGACTCGTTCGACTTCATCCTGACGATGTACAACGTCGGGGAGCTGGACGTATTCTCGTTTGCCAAGATCGTCAAGGAACGCCACGCCCAGATCCCGGTCGCGCTGCTCACCTCCTTCTCGAAAGACATCTACCGCCGTTTGGAGGAGCAGGATCGCTCGGGGCTCGACTACATCTTCGGCTGGCACGGCAATACCGACCTGATCATGGCCATCATCAAGCTGGTCGAGGATAAAATGAACGCCGAGGAGGACATCACCGACGGCGGCGTGCAGGCCATCCTGCTCGTCGAGGACTCGATACGTTTCTACTCGACCTACCTGCCCGAGCTCTACAAGCTGATCCTGCTGCAGAACACCGAATTCCTCAAGGACGCCTTCAACGAGCAACAGCAGATTCTGCGCAAACGTGCCCGGCCGAAAATCCTGCTGGCCACCAATTACGAGGAGGCCGTGGAACTCTACGACCGTTACAAGAAGAACATCCTGGGCGTGATCTCCGACGTAGGGTTCGTGTTGCACCGCAACGACCCGCCCGAGAGCGAGAAACGCGACGCGGGCATCGACCTCTGCCGCCGCATCAAGGCCGACAACCCGCTGATGCCCGTCCTGCTGCAATCGTCGCAGACCGAGTTCGAGGTACAGGCCCGCCAGCTCGGGGCGGGGTTCATCGCCAAGAATTCCAAAACGCTGCTCACGCAGCTGCACGAATATATCGACAAGGAGTTCGCCTTCGGCGAATTCCTCTTCAAAGACCCCGACACGGGCGCCGTCATCGGCAAGGCCAAAGACCTGGTGCAGATGCAGGAGATGATCGCCACGATCCCCGACAAGGCATTCGAATATCACACGTCGCAAAACCACCTTTCGAAATGGCTCTATTCCCGGGGGCTGTTCCCGCTGGCGGCGGCGATCCGCCGGGGCAACAAGAGCCAATTCGCGTCAACCCAGGAACATCGCCAGCGCATCGTCAACCTCATCAAGGATTACCGCACGCTGCTCGGGCAGGGCGTAGTGGCGCGTTTCGACCCGGAAACTTACAGCGACGCGGTGGCCTTCGCACGCATCGGCGAGGGTTCGCTCGGCGGCAAGGCCCGCGGGCTGGCCTTCATGAATTCGATGATCCTTAAGCACCGGCTCTACGACAAGCACGCCAACGTGCGCATCATGATCCCCCGCTCGGTGGTCATCGCCACGGATTATTTCGACGACTTCATCCGCCTCAACGGCCTCAAATACATCATTTCGCAGGAGTTCTCGGACGAGGAGATCCTCTCGGAATTCGTCAGTTCGACGGTGCCCGCCAGGTTGCAGCAGGAGCTGAAGGCCTACATCCAGACCGTCCGCACGCCGCTGGCTGTACGTTCGTCGTCGAAGTTGGAAGATTCGCACTACCAGCCCTTCGCAGGCATCTATTCCACCTACATGATCCCCTACGTGGACAACGGGGATCAGATGCTCCGACTGCTGCTCAAGGCTGTCAAGAGCGTCTACGCCTCGGTCTATTTCGCCACGTCGAGGGCTTACCTCTCCTCGTCGCAGAACCTGATCTCGGAGGAAAAAATGGCCGTCATCATCCAGGAGGTATGCGGCACCGAGCAGGACGGCCTCTTCTTCCCGACCTTCTCGGGCGTGGCACGGTCGATCAACTACTACCCCATCGGCGACGAGACCCCTGCCGACGGCGTCTGCAACATCGCCATGGGGCTGGGCAAACTGGTCGTCGACGGCGGCCGCACACTGCGTTTCTCGCCCCGCTACCCGCAGAAGGTACTCCAGACCTCGACCCCCGAACTGGCGCTGCGCGACACGCAGAACGAAGTGCTGGCGCTGAGCCTCAAGCCCGAAGAGTTCCGCACGTCGATCGACGACGCGGTGAACCTGCACAGGCTGGACATCGCACAGATCGCCGGCCTGCGCAACGCACGGTTCGTCTGCTCGGTATGGGACCGCGAGAACGAACGCATCTCGGACAGCCCGTTCGACCGGGGACGCAAAGTAATCACATTCAACAACATACTAAAATACAACACCTTCCCGCTCGCGGACATCATCGGCGATATCCTGAGGCTGGGGGCCGAGGAGATGCGCTGCCCCGTAGAGGTCGAATTCGCCGTCAATATGGACGTACAGGCCGGAGAACAACAGATATTCAACCTGCTCCAGATCCGCCCGATCATCGACAACCAGGACAACCGCCCGATCGACTGGAGCAAGGTGGACGTTTCCGACGCGCTGGTATACGGCCAGAACGCGCTCGGGATCGGCATGATGGGCGACATCGCGGACATCATCTACATCAAAAGCAACACGTTCGACTCGCTCTCGACCGAAAAGATCGCCGAAGAACTGCTCGAATTCAACAACCGGATGCAGGATGAAAAACGCTCCTACATCCTCGTCGGCCCCGGCCGCTGGGGCTCTTCCGACCCGTTTCTGGGCGTCCCCGTGAAATGGAACCACATCTCGGAAGCGAAGGTGATCGTCGAATGCGGCATCGAGAAGTTCGAGGTCGAACCGTCGCAGGGCACGCATTTTTTCCAGAACGTCACCTCGCTGGGCGTGGGTTACCTGACGATCAACCCCTTCCGCGGCGACGGTATTTTCCGCGAAGGGGAACTCGACGGCCGCCGCGCGGTCTACGAAGGGACGTTCCTGCGGCAGGTGCGCTTCGAAAAACCCCTGTGGGTCTGCATCGACGGGCGCTCGAACAAGGGTATCGTCAAGGAAGAGGGCGATAAATAATAATTCCGCGGAAAAATTCGTCCCGAAGTTACAATTTATAAGAAATAATATTATATTTGTAATAAAGAAACAACCTTTTAAAACTTCAGGCAATATGGACGTAAACAAATTGATGGCGGAACTTGAGCGCAAGCACCCCGGCGAAAGCGAATACCTGCAAGCCGTGCGCGAAGTTCTCATGACGGTAGAGGAGGCTTACAACCAGCATCCGGAATTCGAGGCCAACCGCATTGCAGAACGCATCGTGGAGCCTGACCGTATCTTCACCTTCAAGGTGGTCTGGGTCGATGACAAGGGCGATGTCCAGGTCAACCTCGGGTACCGCATCCAGTTCAACAACGCAATCGGCCCCTACAAGGGCGGCCTGCGTTTCCATCCCTCGGTGAATCCCTCGATCCTGAAATTCCTCGGTTTCGAGCAGATTTTCAAGAATGCGCTGACGACGCTGCCCATGGGCGGTGCCAAAGGCGGCTCGGATTTCAACCCCAAGGGCAAATCCGACCGTGAGGTAATGCGTTTCTGCCAGGCCTTCATGGTCGAGCTGTGGCGCCATATCGGCCCCGAGACCGACGTCCCGGCGGGCGACATCGGCGTGGGCGGCCGCGAAATCGGATACCTCTACGGCATGTACCGTAAACTGGCACGCGAGAACACGGGCGTACTGACCGGCAAGGGCATGACCTACGGCGGTTCGCTGATCCGTCCCGAGGCCACGGGGTTCGGTGCCGTTTATTTCCTGCGCCAGATGCTCGAAAAAGCCGGCATGGACATCAAGGGCCAGACCATCGCCATCTCGGGCTTCGGCAACGTGGCATGGGGCGCTGCGACGAAGGCTACGGAGCTGGGCGCCAAGGTGGTGACGATTTCGGGCCCCGACGGCTACATCTACGACCCCGCAGGCCTCGACGCCGAAAAGATCGCCTATATGCTCCACCTCCGCGCATCGAACAACGACGTGGTGGAACCCTATGCCAAGAAATTCCCCGGTTCGCAGTTCTTCGCGGGCAAGAAACCGTGGGAGGTCAAGGTCGACATCGCCATGCCGTGCGCCACGCAGAACGAGCTCGACGGCGAGGATGCCCGCAAACTGCTGGCCAATGGCGTGAAGGTCGTGGCAGAAGTTTCGAACATGGGCTGCCGCCCCGAGGCGATCGACGCTTTCATCGAAGCCAGGATTCCCTATGGCCCGGGCAAGGCCGTGAATGCCGGCGGCGTCGCCACGTCGGGTCTGGAAATGACGCAGAACGCACAGAAACTCAACTGGACGGCCGAGGAGGTCGATGCCAAGTTGCACCAGATCATGTCGTCCATCCATCACGCATGCCTCGAATACGGCACCGAGAAGGACGGTTACATCAACTATATGAAGGGCGCCAATATCGCCGGCTTCATGAAGGTTGCCAAGTCGATGGTCGAACAGGGTGTCCTGTAAAAACCGACCGTAATACACAGAGAAGCGGGCTCCCGGAAAGAGGGGCCCGCTTTTTATTCGGGGACGGGATCCTGAAACCGGGGACTCCCTCCTAAAATACGGCACATGCAGCCAGTGAAAACGTCAGCATATGCAACCGCTGGCGGGAATCCTTCGCAAAAGGCGGCGCCATGTCGTAGTCGGTCGAGAAGCGGATCCCGAAATTCCGGGAGGCAAGGTAGGTGGAAGAGATGCCAGTCGCGAGCACAAAGCCGCCACGGTCACCCAATTTCTGCAAATCCGTGTTACACGATTTATAGTATCCGTACCCGCCGAGCAGTTTCGACCCGACCAGCCACCGGACGGAAAGCGGATAGGACAGGTAAAGGCCGGCAGCCGCCGAGCCGCTCTCCAGATTATCGTCCTGCGGCACGCCATTGACGGTCATCTCGAGGTTCGTCACGGCAAAACGCCCGCCCACGCCGACATAGGGCGAGGCGAACCATGCCCCCTGCGCCCCGACCGTAGGCCCGGCCTTGAACGAAGTCCTCATCCCCGGGTACGGCAAATAGGAGCCGGGCGAAGTGGTCACACCGACCGTAAAACTGAGGAACGAAGGCCGGCGGAAGCGGTCGTACACGAGTTGGGTCTCGCCGACATGCAGCCCTTTGTCCTTGAATATCAGGTCTGCGAGGAAATAGCCAAACTCCGTGGCGAGGATACCGATACCGGCGCCGACCATCACGTCGCTCATCCAGTGGCGGTTATTGAGCTGGCGCGTAACGCCGGTGACCGTCGCCACGGTATAGGCCCCGATGCTGTACCACGGGCTGCGGTGCCCGTACTCCTTGTGGAGCATCGTCGCCGTCATGAAAACCGTGGCCGTATGCCCCGAGGGAAACGAATTGCGGGTAGAGCCGTCGGGACGCATCACACGGAACGAATATTTCAGCGAATTGACCGCTGCGGCCATCAGCCCCACCGAGAACGCATCCGAGACGAGCATGCGGCCCCAGGAGCTGCGCCCCTTGACGCCGAAAGCCTTCAAGCCGAGCATCACGGCAGCGGGTGCATATTGCAGGTAGTCGTCGTAATCGTGGTGGAACGACTTTACGTAGCCGTTGCGCAGTCGCCGGAAATCGGTGTCGTAAACCGACATCACGGCACCGCCCACGATCAGCGGAGCCGCAATGAAGGTCATGCGGTAGCCCTTCGTGGAGGTGCGCCGGTCGATATAACGGGCGAAACCGCCCTCATCGGCAGCCGGGACAAGACAAACCTTCCCGAGGCTGTCTGTGATTTGTGCCGATACGGTGACAGACGCAACCACCGCCAGCAAGCAGCAACAAAAGAATTTCTTCATATGTGGGATCGGGGTGGGTCAACGCTTGCGGCCTATGGCCCGGACGATCTCGCCGCCGACAGCGATCAGCGACGTACTGCCGATGATAACAGCCCACTCCCGCCATGCCAGCGGTTCGGTTCGGAAAACCTCGCCGCCGAATTCGACGATGAGCACCTGCCCCACGGCGATGGCCAACAGGATCAGGAAGAATTCACGGCACCCGCGCAGGCAGAAAAAGACCGAATGGCGTGTTTCGAAACCCTTGGCGTTGAACATATTCCAGAATTGCAGGAATACGAACGTCGAGAAGAAGACCGTCAGCTGGCGCACGGTCAGCCCGCCGGTCGTGATCGTCCACCAGAACAGCATGCCCAGCAATATCGCGACCATGACAATGCCGCACGTGAAAAGCGTGCGTGCCATGGCCCGCGTAATGATGAATTCATTGCGCGGACGGGGTTTTTCGAGCATCACCTCGGGGTTCGGCGGCAGCGAGGCCATGGCCATCGCGGCGAAAGTATCCATGATGATGTTCACCCACAGGATCTGCACCACTGTTAGCGGCATGTCCGTACCGAACACGGCGCCGACGAAGCAGATCAGGATCGCCGCGAAGTTGATCGTGAGCTGAAACAGTACGAAACGCTGGATATTGCGGTATAGCGAGCGTCCCCACATCACGGCCGTGGCGATCGAAGCGAACGAGTCGTCGAGCAGCGTGATGTCGCTGGCATCCTTGGCCACCGACGTCCCGGAACCCATCGAAAGCCCGACGTTGGCGAAATTCAGCGCCGGAGCGTCGTTCGTACCGTCGCCCGTGACGGCCACCACCTCGCCGCACTGTTGCAACAGGCGCACGAGCCGCTGTTTGTCGAGCGGCCGGGCACGCGACATGATCTTCAGTTCCTGTACGCGGCCGAGCAGCTCCTCGTCGCTCATCGCGGCGAATTCCGTACCGGTCATGTGGTTGCGGTCGGTATTCCGGGCGTCGTTCCACAGGCCGATCTGGCGGGCGATCTCACGCGCCGTAGCCGGGGTGTCGCCCGTGACGATCTTGACGTCGATCCCCGCCTTCAGGCAACGCCCGACGGCTTCGGGGACATCCTCGCGCACGGGGTCGGAAATCGCTGCGACGCCCGCAAAATGAAGCTGCGCCGCGGCGACAGCCCGCTGACAATCGTCCTCGGCCGTCTCGGCCCATGCCACGGCCAGCGTACGCATCGCCCGCCCCTGGAACCCGAGCAGCTGTTCCGCCACCTGCTCGTCTTTCCCGTCCGGCGCACACATCGCACGCACGATTTCGGGCGCACCCTTCACGCAAACGATCCGGCGGCCCGAAATACCGCTCTGGATAATCGTCGCCATATACTTGCGCTCGGTGGAGAAGGTCAGCCGGTCGACGATCTTCGCGCCGGCACGCAGGGGTTCGTAGTCCTCGCCCTGCGCGTGCAGCCATTCGAGCAGCGCCCCTTCGGTCGGATTGCCGATCACGGCACCCGAAACATCGAGGAAGGCCGTCGAATTGGCGGCTACGATCTCGGCGAAATCGTGCATCGGCAGCGCATCGTAGCGCACCAACTCCTGCACGTGCATCCGGTTCTGGGTCAGCGTTCCGGTCTTGTCGGTACAAATCACCGTCACCGCCCCCATCGTTTCGCAGGCATGCATGCGCCGCACGAGGTTATTGGTCTTGAGCATCCGCCGCATGGACATGGCCAGCGACAGCGTAATGCTCATGGGCAACCCTTCGGGAACGGCCATCACGATGATCGCCACCGAAACCATGAAGATGTGCAGCACGTGCTGCGAGATGGCGAGCCAGTCGCCTTCGAGCAACCCGTTGATGAAGATCGCCTTGCCGAGCATGACGCAGAAAATAGCGATGGAAAGCACGATGCCTGCACGGCCGATCAGTTTCGAAAGGCGTGTCAGCTGGCGGTTGAGCGGCGTCTGCTCTTCGCTCTGGACGGTCGCCTGTTCGGTAACGCGCCCGGCTTCGGTCGCATCGCCCACGGCCGTCGAAACCATCACGCCGTAACCGTCGGCGACCGTAGTGCCGCGCAGCACGACGTTCGACGGATAGGTGGCATCGGGGTCGAAATGCGCCTCGTCCACCGTTTTGTCAACTTCCAGTTCGCCCGTGAGCGTGGATTCGTTGATCCTCAGCGACACGGCCTCGACCAACTCGCCGTCGACAGGCACCGTCTCGCCGCTCTCGATGTAGACCACGTCCCCGACCACGACGTCGCGGCGCGGGACTTCGTGCATCGCACCGTCGCGCATCACCTTGACCGGAATATCGTCGTTGACCTGGTTCAGCCGCCGGAAACGCCGCATGGCATCCCACTCGAACCAGAAACCGACGCAAGTGGCTAAAATAATCGCACAGATAATACCGATGGACTCGGTGAAATCCTTATGCACGAAACCGATGGCGAGCGAGAGCACCGCAGCCAGCAGAAGGATGCGGATGATCGGGTCGCGGAACTTATCGGCCAACAGTTTCCATACCGAATCGTCCTTCGGCGGCGTAATGACATTGTCGCCGTGCTGCCGTCTGCTCTCGGCGACCTCGTTCGGAGACAAACCCCGGGGATTGTAACGGATCATGTGTGTCAGAATTTATTATTCAGGGAGAATTGCCGCGTCGACGCATCGAGCCGTACGGCAATGAACAACAGTATTGTAAAGGCAATGAGCGACGAGCCGCCATAGCTCATGAACGGCAGCGGGATCCCCATGACGGGCATCAGCCCGATGGTCATCCCCACGTTCACCAGCACATGGAACAGCAGGATGGCCGCCACGCAATAGCAGTAAATGCGGCCGAAAGGTTCCTGCTGCCGCTCGCCCATGCGCATCAGGCGCAGGATCAGCAGGCACAGCAGCGCCAGCACGACCATCGTCCCCACAAAGCCCCACTCTTCGCCCACGGTACAGAAGATGAAGTCGGTATGCCGCTCGGGCACGAACCCGTACTTGATCTGCGTACCCTGCAGAAAGCCCTTTCCCAGAAAGCCGCCGGAGCCGATGGCGATCTTCGACTGGTTGACGTTGTAGTCCGTCCCCAGCGGGTCGCTGATGATGCCCAGGAAGCTCAGGATACGGTCTTGCTGGTGGGGTTTGAGGATCGAATTGAAAATATAGTTGGTCGTAGGCAGGAAAACCACCGTGCAAAGGAACAGCCCGACCGTAATGAAGATATTGTTCAGGTTGGTGCGGTAGGCATAAACCACCACCCAGACCAGCGACAGCAGCGTCACGGTCAAGAGGCAGGCATGCAGATCCATGAAGCCCGGCGCGACAAGCCCCATCGCCATGCAGAGCAGGATGCTCCCCAGGGCCAGTGCGGCAAGGTAAACGAGGCATTGGCGCCAGTGGCCGTTCATCATCGCCTGCGAAAGGGTGCAGACCAGAATGATCGACACGAGCATCGTCATGGGCGAAAGCAGGAACGAGAAGATGAACAGCGCGGCGATCAGCAGCGCCGGGATGCAGAGCCACTTGTTGAGCCCTTCGCGGTAGAGCACGAAGAGGAACGACCCGAGCACGATGCCCGAACCGGTATCGTTCTGCAGGATGATGATAAACAGCGGGACGCAGATCACCATCCCGACCTTGAACAGGTCGCCCGGCCGGTTGATCGAGAACGAATAGGCGCTCATCACGCGGGCGAGCGCCAATGCCGTAGCGATCTTCACGAACTCGACCGGCTGCATGCGGAACGACCCGAACTCGAACCACGCCTTGGCTCCGTTGACCTCCCGGCCGAACAGCAACGCACCGACCAACAGCGCAAGGCCCGCGAAATAGGCCGGGTAAGCGAACATATGGTAAAACCGGTCGTCGAGCAACAGCACGACGACCGCCGTAGTCCATGCCACGCCGATCCACATCAGCTGTTTCATGTAGAAGTGCGAAAAGGAGAAGACATCGGCCGTACCCTCGTCGTACGAGGCCGAAGTGATCGACACCCACCCCGCCATCACGATCAGGACATAGAGCAGGACTGTCCAGAGGTCGACACCGTAGAAGATACTGTTATGGCAGTTAGCGGTCATACGCGGGGTAATTTATGGTCATGTTCCTGACATAATCCAGCAATGCCGGGCGGCGGATCGTATCCGTCAGGTAATACTCTTCCAGCAGGCTGGCGATGGGCAGCGCCGCCGAGGCGCCGAACCCGCCGTTCTCGACATAGACCGAAATGGCGATCTTCGGGTTGTCCTTCGGTGCGAACGACAGGAAGGTCGAGTGGTCGCGCCCGCGGGGGTTCTCGGCCGTACCGGTCTTACCGCAGACATCGAGCCCTTCGAGCCGGGCCAGCATCGACGTGCCGCCGACGTTGACGCCCCGCCACATGCCCTCGACGATCGGCTCGAAATGCCTGGGGTCGACTTTCGTATAATGGCGCTCGTAGAAACGGCGGTCGAGCGAATCCCGCCCCTCGACCTTCTTGACGATATGCGGGATGTAGTAATAACCGCGGTTGGCGACGATGGCCGCGAGGTTGGCCAGCTGCAACGGCGTGCAGCCCAGCGCATCCTGCCCGATGGCGAGCGAAATGACCGTCAGCGAATTCCACGACCCGCGGTACTGGCGGTCGTACCAGCCCCGGTCGGGGACATACCCGTCGCGCTCGTCGAGGAAGTCGGAACCCAGCTTGCGGCCGAAACCGAAGCTCTCGACATACTCTTTCCAGGCATCGTACCCCTCCTTGACGTTCCCGTATTTGGGATTGTCCAGGATATCGCGGAATACATAGCAAAAATAGGCATTGCAAGAAGTCGCCACGGCAAAACGCAGGTCGAGCGGCGAAGCGTGCGAATGGCACTTCATACGCCGTCGCCCCGCCTGGTAGCCCTCGTGGCAGACATGCAGATCCGTAGGCCGGAGCACCCCTTCCTGCAAACCGATCAGGCCCTGCACCAGCTTGAAGGTCGAACCCGGCGGGTATTTGGCCCTCACGGCACGGTTATACAAGGGCTGGCGTTTGTTGCCCAGCATCTTCATGTAGTTGTTGCCGCGCTCGCGCCCCACCAGTTCGTCGGGATCGTACGTCGGCGAGGAAACCATCATCAGGATCTCCCCCGTCGAAGGTTCGATCGCCACGGCCGCCCCGACCTTGCCGCGCATGAGTTCTTCGCCCAGCAGTTGCAGGCGGGCGTCGATGGTGCTGACGATATATTTGCCGGGCTCGGGCAGCGAATCGTAAACGCCGTTCATGTAGGAGCCCTTGATGGCCCCGTGGGTGTCGATCTCCTGGATCTTCACCCCCTTCGTTCCCCTCAGCAACGGTTCGTAGGCCGACTCCACGCCGCCCATGCCCACGTAATCTCCGATCTTATATTCGGGATTCCGCTTGAGGTAATCGGCATTCACCTCGCTCACATACCCCAGCAGGTTACCGCCGATTTTACGCGGATAACGGCGGACGGTGCGGTAAACCGTATAGAAACCGCGGAAATTGCACTCATCGAAACGGAGTTTGTCCTCTTTCGAAATATAGTTGGTCACGACGCGGGGCGCACGGGGGCGCATCCGGGCATTGGCCAGCTCTTTTTCGAGTTTCCCGCGCGAAAGTCCCAGCACGTCGCACATGCGCACGGTATCGAACCCATGCTTGTCGATCTCGCTGTAAATCACCATCAGGTCGTAGCACTCGCGGCTCTGAACCAGGTATTCGCCGTTGCGGTCGAACACCTCGCCGCGCGGCGGGTACTGCACCACATGGCGCAGCACATTGGCCTTGGCCAGTTCGTTGTATTTCGAATCGACAAGCTGGATATAGGCCAGGCGGCCGGCGATCAGCAGGAAGATGAAAAGCACCACACCCTGCAAGGTACGCATCCGCACGAAACCCTCGGAACTTTTCATATGCGGACGGGGAGTTTGGCGGTGAAGATGCGGGCGATGACCCAGATGAAGGCCACCGACACGGCACCGCTCGCCACGGTACGCACGATCGTGCGCACGATATGCGCCCACGAAAGTGCTTCCAGCGAGAAAAATACGGCATGGTGCACCAGCACCAGCACGATCAGGTAATTCAGGAAGACCCGGTTCCCGAGCCGTCCGGTACTGGGGATGCCTCCCTCCCGAATATCGTCACGGGAGTACAGCAGCCCGAGCAGCGTCGGGCGGGCAAAGGCGATGAGCAGCGTGGCGATGGTGTTCACACCGGCAGCCCCCATGGCCAAGTCCATCGTAACACCCGTGGCCAGCCCCGACAACAGCAGCACGACAGGCGGCGTGTCGAGCGGCAGCAGGGCGATGAAAGCCACGTAGACAAGCGGATTGAGGTAAATGCTGATGGACAGGTTGTCGAAAAGGAAAACCTGCAAGAGCACCACAACGGCAAAGAGTGCGAGATATGGGAGCGTCTTGTGCATCTATCTGTTCTGTCGGGTATGTTGTTCTACTTTCTCACTGTTTTGCAATTCGCGCACCTCCGTGAGGTCGCGGTTCTCGACGAGGATCACGTCCGTCAGGCGCGTCATCTCGGCCGCCAGCCGCACGTGCACCCGGTATGCCGTACGGGTCTCGTTCAGATGGGCGCTCTCGACCCAGCCGATCAGCACGTCGGCCGGGAAATACTGCGAAAACCCGGTCGTCACGACCTCCTGCCCGGGTTGCGGGTCGGCATACTTGGACAACTCGTCCAGCACCACCGTATGCTGGTCGCCCCCGTCCCAGTAGATCGAGCCGAAATAATCGGAGCCGGCGAGCTTGCCGCTGGCCCGGAACGAGGTGTTGAGCACCGACATCGCCACGGCATAGCGCTCCGTGCAGTCGACGACATACCCCGCCATGGCCCCGTCGGACGACAGCACGGCCATCTCTTCGGCGACCCCGTCGCGGCGGCCGCGGTTGAGCACGATCAGGTTCTGTGCCCGGTTGACCGTATTGGACGTTACCGAAGCGGTCATGATGCGGTATTTCGAAACCCCGATATCCTGCATGTAACCGTCGAGCCGGGCTGCGGTCTCGGCCTCTTCGTACATTGCCAGTTGTTCCTTCATCCGGGCGACATGCGCCAACAGCTCACGGTTCTCGCGCCCGAGCGAAAAATAGTGCCGGACACCCGCGAACAGCCCGTGGACGCCCCCGACCAGTTGGTTGGAACGTGCCAGCAACCGTGCCTGGGTGTAGTAGGTCGAGTGGGCGTAATAGCTGATGGCTATTGCCTCGAGCACCACGAACAGCACCACGACATAGACGCTTCGGATAAACTCTAAGAGCTTGCGCAAGGTTTCTCGTTAATTTGAGATTGCGGACACTGGGCCCGCAATCCGTTTATGTGACTACACACTCCCGTCCCGGCAAAGCGGGGACAGGCCGCAACTATTTCATCAAGAATGAGAAGCGGTTGATATTCTTCAGTGCGATGCCCGTACCGCGCGCAATGGCGCGCAGCGGGTCTTCCGCGACGTGGAACGGAATGCCCGTCTTTTCGCCCAGGCGCCGGTCGAGCCCCTTGATCAGGGCGCCGCCGCCGGCCAGGTAGATACCGTTCTTCACAATGTCGGCATACAGCTCGGGGGGCATCGATTCGAGCACCTTCATCAGCGCCGCGTCGATCTTGGTGAGCGACTTCTCGAGCGCATAGGCGATCTCGCTGTAACTGAGCGAAACAGTCTGCGGCAAGGCCGTCAGCATGTTGGGCCCCGTAACCACGAAATCCTCGGGTTCCTCCTCCAGGTCGGAGACAGCGGCACCGATCGAACACTTGATGGCTTCGGCCGTGCGTTCGCCGATACGGATATTATGCTGCTGGCGGACATAGCTCTGGATGTCGTTGGTAAAGACGTCGCCGGCCGTATTGATCGACTCGGAGCAGACGATGCCGCCCAGCGAGATGCAGGCGATCTCCGACGTACCGCCGCCGATGTCGATGACCATGTTGCCTTCGGGGGCCTCGACGTCGAGGCCCGCACCCAGCGCCGCGGCCATCGGTTCGTAGATCATGTAGACTTCGCGGCCTCCGGCGTGCTCGGCCGAATCGCGCACGGCACGTATCTCGACGTTGGTCGATCCCGACGGGATGCAGATCACCATCCGCAGCGAGGGGGCGAAAAGGCTGCCCGAGGTCTTGACTTTCTTGATCATGCCGCGCAGCATCAGCTCCGTGGCATTGAAATCGGCGATCACGCCGTCCTTCAGCGGCCGGATCGTCTTGATGTTCGGGTTGGTCTTTTCGTGCATCTGGCGCGCCTGGTGGCCGATGGCGACCACCTTGCCCGTATGCACGTCGAGGGCCACGATCGACGGTTCGTCGACAACGACCTTGCCGTTATAGATTATCAGCGTGTTGGCCGTTCCGAGGTCGATGGCCAGCTCCTGTGTCAGTGAAAAAAGTCCCATAATGTCACACCCAACTATTATTTTTCCTAATCATTTTATAATCAACTCCATAAACCCCTCCCCGCCCGAACCGGCGCGAAAAGGTTACATATCCGGACAAAGGTAGCAAAAAGCGAGGGATATTTTTACATTTTTTTATTATTTTTTTTGATTACATTTGTCCTGCGAAACAATCGATCCGCACATGGAATATAAAATCGGAAAAGAGGCCCGCTGCGCCGTAATAGGCTACGGCAGCTGGGCAACGGCCATCGTGGGACTGCTCACGGCCAACGAAACCCGCGTAGGCTGGTATGTCCGCAATCCCGAAGTGCTCGAAGGGCTGCTCACCGAAGGCCGCAACCCCCGGTACCTGAGCGACATGGAGTTCGACCGCGACCGCATCGCCCCCTCCGACGACCTGGACGGGATCGTCCGCGAAGCCGACATCCTCATCCTGGCCACCCCCTCGGCCTACCTCAAGACCTTCCTCGAACCGCTGACCGTTTCGCTCAAGGACAAGTTTGTCGTTTCGGCCATCAAGGGCATCGTCCCGGGCGACTACAAGACCATCGTCGAGTATATCCACGACCATTACCGGCTGTCCTACAAACAGATAGGCATATTCACGGGCCCGTCGCACGCCGAGGAGGTTTCGCGCGGAAAGCTCTCCTACCTGACGGTCGTCTGCACCGATCCCGGAAACGCACGGTCGTTAGGCGCAAAATTCGCCACGGACTACATACACCTGAGCTACTCCACCGACCTTTACGGCATCGAATATGCCGCCATCCTGAAGAACATCTACGCCCTGTCGGTCGGCATCGCCGTGGGACTGGGCTACGGAGACAACTTCCTGGCGGTGCTGATCGCCAACAGCGCGGGCGAGATGCGCCGTTTCCTGGAGGAGAGTTACCCCGCGGAACGCGACACGCTCGTATCGGGCTACCTGGGCGACCTGCTGGTGACCTGCTACTCGGTATACAGCCGCAACCGGCGGCTGGGACTTCTGATCGGCCACGGATGCACGGTCAAAAGCGCCCTCAACGAAATGACGATGGTGGCGGAAGGCTACTTCGCGGCCGACTGCATCCGCTACATCAACGCCCGCCACAAGGTCGACATGCCGATCGCCGACATGGTCTACAAAGTCCTTTACGAAGGCGCATCGGCCCGCAAGTGCATGAAAGAACTGACAACCAAATTAATCTGACGATAACATGGAAACGATTAAATTAGACATCTCCAAAACCGGCATTGCGGTCTCGGCCGAAATGCAGGCCAAAGCACAGGCCGCCAACGCCCTGCTCGAATCGGGCAAAGGCGCGGGCAAAGACTTCCTGGGCTGGGTACACCTCCCGTCGTCGATCTCGGCGGCAGAAATCGAAGCCATCGAAAAACAAGCCGCGAAACTCCGCGAAAAGGCCGAGGTTATCATCTGCATCGGCATCGGGGGTTCGTACCTGGGCGCCAAGGCCGTGCTCGAAGCCATGAGCGACCCGTTCAGATTCCTGCACAAGGAGCAGACGGCTCCCGTGGTGCTATTCGCTGGCCAGAATATTTCGGAAGACTACACCTACGAACTGCTCGAAGCCGTAAAGGAGCACTCGATCGCCACCATCGTGATTTCGAAATCGGGCACGACGACCGAACCGGCCATCGCCTTCCGCCTGATAAAGGCCGAGATCGAAAAGCGCTACGGCAAAAAGGAGGCTGCGGAACGGATCGTGGCGATCACCGACAAGGCGCGCGGCGCTCTGAAAACGCTCGCCACCAACGAGGGGTATCCGACGTTCGTCATCCCGGACGACGTGGGCGGCCGCTTCTCGGTGCTCACGCCCGTAGGCCTGCTGCCCCTGGCCGCCGCCGGCGTCGACATCGCGGCACTGGTGCGCGGTGCGCAGGAGATGGAGCGTGCGACGGCCGACGGCACGCCTTTCGAACAGAACCCGGCGGCGGTCTATGCAGCCGTGCGCAACGAACTTTACAACGGCGGCAAGAAGGTCGAAATCCTCGGCTCCTATGAGCCCAAGCTGCAATACATCAATGAGTGGTGGAAACAGCTCTACGGCGAGAGCGAAGGCAAGCAGGGCAAGGGTATCTTCCCGGCCAGCGTCACGCTGACGGCCGACCTGCACTCGATGGGACAGTACATTCAGGACGGCGAACGCACGCTGTTCGAAACGATCATTTCTGTTGCCAAACCCGCCCACGAGGTGGTTATCGAGGCCGAGGCCGAAAACCTCGACGGCCTCAACTTCCTCGCAGGGAAACGCATTTCGGAGGTCAACCGCATGGCCGAGCTGGGCGTGCAGCTGGCACACGTCGACGGCGGGGTGCCCAACATCCGCGTCGAAATCCCCGCAATCGACGCACACGCCATCGGTTCGCTGCTCTACTTCTTCGAGAAGGCCTGCGGCATCAGCGGTTACATCCTCGGCGTAAACCCGTTCGACCAGCCCGGCGTGGAGGCGTACAAGAAAAATATGTTCGCCCTGCTGGACAAGCCGGGCTACGAGGAGGCATCGAAAGCCATCAAAGCACGGCTGTAAACAGCCCCGGATTATGGAAATGCGGAACCTCGCACGGGGTTCCGCATTTTATTTTGCCCTCCGGAAACCGGACGGGAGGGCACGCAGGAACGGTATGGCATAAAAAATGCACCCGGGCAATCAGCCCGGTACGGGTATCACCCCCACCGTAAAATTATGAAAGTACGTCCGTTATTGATTCTGCTGCTGTTCGTGGTATCGACAGGCATCCTCGTCTGGATATACTTCGCGGCACTGCGCGGGCAGCGGGCACCGCATCGCCGGCAATGGACGGAGACGCTGGCCGACCTGGACGCCTGCTGTCGCCAAAAACACATCAAATCGAAGCAGTACGACCATTTCGCAGAGACCGCCCGGGCGGAACAGCGGCCCGGCGCGGAACACCTGTTCCGGGCGATGGCCTTCTCGGCTCGCCTCCATGAATACAACTGCGCCAACGCGATCGTGCGGCTCGGCGGCCGCTACACCCCGCCGGAGAAGGTCACGGTTTTCCGCGGCACGACCGACCAGAACCTGCAACGGAGCATCGACTACGAACGCCGCACGCCCGACGCACTGCACGCCGGGGAGATCGACCGGGCACTCGCCGCAGGCAACCGCTATGCGGCCCGGGTGCTGATCTGGTCAAAGGCGGGGGATGTCCGCCATAGGGCATTGATGGCGAGGTATATTGCCACAGGCGATACCGGGCATGAAGCCGGCTACCGGATATGCCCCGTCTGCGGCAATATCTATGCAGCGGAATATTGCGACCCGTTCTGTCCGCAATGCCTGACCGACGGCCGGGAATTCGTCCGCATCGGGGAGTGATACAGGCACTAATACGGCCGGTAGCAAGTTGCATATGGGGGGGGGCAGACATGCCGCGCCGACCGACCGCAGCCGACGGAACCGGGGATGGAATCGGGGGATGAATCGGGGAGTGGAGCCGGGGGAATGGCACCGGAGGCCGGAACCGCAAATGACACCGGGGCGTGGCGGAACCGCAGCACAGCCACGAAAGGAGGGGCTGCCGCCACTTTACGGAAGCACCGGAAGCCGGGCGGCGGATGCCCGGAGGTAAGATTCGAACCGGTCGTCGAACCTGAACTGCCCGATGCCAATCAACGGCTTGGTCTTGCCGTGGAAATCGCTTCCGCACGTCATAAGCGCACCGCGCCGCTGAACCAGCGGGGCGAAATAGCCGATCTGCGTTGTATCGTGGTAGTTGTTGAAGACCTCCAGCCCCTCGGCCCCGAAGTCGAGCAATCTCTCGGCCACACGTTCCCTGCCCCGGAAATTGAGCCCGGGATGTGCCACCACAGGCACGCCGCCGTTGTCCCGGATCAGGGCGACGGCATTCCGGTAATCCATGAAATCGACGGGCACGAACGCAGGCCGCCCCTGCGCCCCGTAATCCAGGTAAAAGTTGATGTAGGGCATATCGCCCCGCGCTCCGCCCTCGCGGTAGGGAGCCAGCAACGGCGTGTCGTACGCCGCATCCGACAGCATCACTTCGGCGACCAGTTCCAGAGTGGGCAGCTTCCCGCCCGCAGCCGCAAGCACCGCCGCCCCGTCGACCGCAAACCCCAGCTTGCGGAGCCGGCGGATCGTCTCCCCGAATGCCTCCGTGACCTTCGCCGCAACGTCCTCCTCCAACGACGCGAAATCCCGGGAACGCCAGTCGATGCCGTATCCCAGCAGGTGCAGATCGGTGCCTTCGAAATTGCAATCGACCTCGATGCCGGGCACAAATCCCAGCCCAGCCTTCGACGCGCACCCGGCGGCTTCGTCCAGCCCCCGCACGCAATTGTGATCCGTCAGCGAGAATATCGCCGTCCCCGAAGCCGCACACCGCTCCGCAATACCCGCGACAGGGATTTCGCCGTCGCTGCTGTAAGCGGAGTGGATGTGCAAATCCATACCGATCCTGTGTTCCATCTCATTCCGGGAGCCCGTTTATGGCCTCCCCGTGCGTAAAGGTAGGAAATAAAGCGGCGGCGAAAAAAAATCCGCCCCGGAAAAACAGGCTTCCGGGGCGAAAAGATATCGGGCATGAAACGGCGGCTACTCCTCGTCCACCTCTTTCATATTATGGTATACGTTGGTCACGTCGTCGTCCTCTTCGAGCTTCTCGACGAGTTTCTCGATCGACTCGCGCCCTTCGGCATCGAGCTCCTTGGTGTCGGTCGGCAGGTAGACCGACTCGCCCGACACGATTTCGTAGCACTTGTCGTCGAGCCATTTCTGGATCGCCCCGAAGGATTCGTAGGGAGCGTATACCGTCACACCGTCCTCCTCGGGATAGAACTCGTCGACACCCAGGTCGATCATTTCGAGCTCCAGCTCCTCCATGTCGGCACCTTCGGCCGCATGGAACTTGAAGACGCATTTATGGTCGAACATGAAAGCCACGCTGCCGCTGTTGCCCAGCGTACCGCCGCACTTGTTGAAATACATGCGGACGTTGGCCACCGTGCGGTTGGTATTGTCGGTCGCAGTCTCCACGAGGAAGGCGATGCCGTGCGAGCCGTAGCCTTCGTAGATCACCTCCTTGTAATCGGCGGCGTCCTTCTCGGTGGCACGCTTGATGGCACGCTCGACGTTCTCCTTGGGCATGTTCTCGGCCTTGGCGTTCTGCATCAGGATACGCAGGCGGGTATTGCCCGAAGGATCGGGGCCCCCGGCCTTGACGGCGATCTCGATTTCCTTACCGATCTTGGTAAACACGCGGGCCATGTGTCCCCAGCGCTTCAGTTTACGCGCCTTGCGATACTCAAATGCTCTTCCCATATGAATTTTTCGTTATTATTTTATTCGTGGTGCAAAGGTATAAAATTAAGCATTAAAAAATAAGAATTATAGATAAAATTTATATATACGCGGGGCGTATGCGGATTTCACGATAATTGTGTAATTTTGCAGCGTACAAAATTTGGGAACCATGGAAATCAAGAGCCGATTCGACCATTTCAACATCAACGTCACCGACCTCGCGAAGAGCCTGGAGTTTTACGGCAAGGCACTGGGGCTGAAAGAGACCGGCCGCAAGGAGGCTGCCGACGGGAGTTTCGTACTGGCCTATCTGGGCGACGGGCAGACGGGATTCCGACTCGAACTGACCTGGCTGCGCGACCACACCGGGGCCTACGAACTGGGTGAGAACGAGAGCCACCTGTGCATGCGCGTGGCGGGCGACTACGACGCCGTGCGCGAATACCACCGTGCGCTGGGCTGCATCTGCTACGAAAACCACGAGATGGGGCTCTACTTCATCAACGACCCCGACGACTACTGGATCGAAATACTGCCCGCAAAATAACCGACATGCAGAACAACAACGAATTGCAGCGCGAGGCCGACGAGGCTGTCCGCGTGCTGAAAGAGGGCGGCATCATCCTCTACCCGACCGATACGGTCTGGGGACTGGGCTGCGACGCGACCAACGCCGAGGCCGTGGAACGCATCTACAAACTCAAGCGGAGCGAAAACAAGAAGTCGATGCTCGTGCTGTGCGCCTCGGCCGACATGGTCGTGCGCTACGTCAACCGGGCACCGGGCATCGCCTTCGAGGTAATGGAACTGGCGACCAGCCCCCTGACGGCGATCCTCCCGGGTGCCGTGGGCGTTGCCGGGAACCTGATCCCCGAGGAAGGGACGCTGGGCGTGCGCATCCCCGACCACGCCTTCTGCCAGCGGATGCTCCGCGGGCTGGGCAGGCCGATCGTTTCGACCTCGGCCAACATTTCGGGCGAAGCGACGCCCGCGGGGCTCGCCGAGGTGTCGCGCGAGGTGGTCGACGGTGTCGATTTCGTCGTTAACCCCCGTTTCGAAGGCAAGCCCACGAAAAAGGCTTCGGCGATCATCGCCTTCGGCGAGGGCGGCGAAGTGAAAATCATCCGCGAATAACGACAAATGGCAAAGGTACTCGAAACAGATATTCAGAAACGGTTTTCGGACGTAGACCCGTTCCAGCACGTCAACAACGTCTCGCAGCAGATGTATTTCGACGTGGGGAAGATGGAATACTACGAGCGGGTGCTCGGCGACGAAGTGTTGCTGGGCGACCTGCGCATCATCACCGTTTCGACTTCGACCTCCTACATGGGGCAGATCCGCCTCCACGACCGGGTGCGCGTCACCACGACCTGCGAGAAGATCGGCAACAAAAGCCTCACGCTGTTCCAGCAGCTCGTCGTCGACGGCCGGGTGCGCAGCGAGAGCCGCTCGGTGATGGTCGCCTTCGACTTCGCCAGGCAGCTGAGCATGCCCGTGCCCGAGGCGTGGCGCACGAGGCTGCTCGCGGACTAAGCGCGCAGCCGCCCGTCGTGCCCCACGGGCGGGAGCCCGTGGCGGACATAGTATTTATACCCGATCACCACCAGGACGACCCCCGCGAAGATGAAGGCCAGCGCCACGATATTGGCGGCATCGAACACCGCCTGCCCGCGAACGATGGCCAGGATGCCGGCGATGACGGGCTGGATATAGCGGTACAGGGCCGTATGCACCGAAGTCAGTTTCTCGGTGCCCCGGTAGAGCAGGTACATCGGCAACACCGTCCCCAGGATCAGGATGTAGGCCAGTTCGGCCTGTGCCTGCAACGGCAGGCGCAGGAATTGCGTATGGTCGACGTATTTCCAGAAGAACGGCGCTGTCACGGCCAGTCCGACGATGTAATACCACCCCATCACGACCAGCGTTCCCAGCCGTTCGAGCTGGGGCTTGATAATGACCGTATTGATGGCGATCGCCACCACCGCGACGAGCACCAGCGCATTGCCGTAGGCGCGGCTGCCGTGCGTGAGCACGAAGCCGTGGTCGAAGAGCAGCACCGCAGCCCCCGCCAACGCACAGACGACACCCACGACCCGCGCCTTGATATATTTGTGCGGGTGCATGATGTGATCCATGATCAGCGTCACGGCCGGGCCAAGCGTCGAAATGATCGAGGCGTCGATGGGCGAGGTGTAGGAGGATCCCCAGAGCAGCATGTACATCCAACCGTAGACAATCAGCATGGTGACGACCAGTATGTTGCCCGCGTCGCGCCACCGGATGCGGAAAGACTGCTTCGAAAAAAGGGCGAACGGGATGAAGAAAATCGCGCCCGAAAGCACCTGCAACATGAATATCTGCTGGAAATCGAGGTAATTGCGCGTGAGCGAGACATAGAATGAAAAGTTCGCCCCGAAAAAGATGTTGGCAAATACCAGGTCGAGATTATAGCGCGTTTTACTCACAAAGATCCATCCGGGCAATTATTACACCAAATTTTACCTATATTTGCCGCGTCAATCCCGCAAGCGTATGGACGGAAAACTGAAAGGGCATGCGGCCCTTTGGGTCGCGAATATCATCTGGGGCCTCAACGCACCGATCGGCAAAAGCGTACTCTGGTCGGAAACGCACCCGCAGGGAGTCAATCCGTTCGCACTGAGCGTATACCGTATGCTGGGCGCCTGCCTGTTGTTCTGGACGGTATCGCTCTTCCTGCCCAGGGAGAAAGTTGCCCCGCGCGACATCGTGCTGCTGCTGTTCGCCTCGGTGTTCGGCATCCAGCTCAACCAGATGCTTTTCCTCTGGGGCCTTTCGCTCACCTCGCCCATCGACACCTCGATCATCGCCACCATCGTCCCCGTACTCACCATGGTGCTGGCGACGCTGTTCCTGCGCGAGCCGATCACCTGGCTCAAGGCGGGCGGCGTACTGCTCGGCTGCGGCGGGGCGCTGCTGCTGATCCTCGTCAGCCGGCACGGCACGGGCGGCACGTCGAGTGTGGCGGGCGACGTACTGTGCGTCGTCAGCGCTGTCAGCTACGCCACCTACCTCACGGCATTCCGCAACGTGATCGTCAAGTATTCCCCCGTGACGACGATGAAATGGATGTTCCTCTTCGCCGCCGTCGCCGCCGTGGCGATCTACTACCGGCCGCTCGCAGAGGTGGACTACGCCGCACTCGCACCCCGCACCTGGGCCGGCATCGGCTATGTGGTGGTCTGCTCGACCTTTCTCTCCTATTTCATGGTGCCGGTCGGACAGCGTTACCTGCGCCCGACCGTCGTGTCGATGTACAACTACGTGCAGCCCCTGGTGGCGGTGCTGTTCACCGTCGCCGTCGGGCTCGACACCTTCGGCTTTACGAAAGGCGTCGCAGCCCTGTGCGTTTTCGCCGGGGTATGGCTGGTCACCAAGTCGAAATCGCGGGCACAACTGGATGCGGAGAAGGCCGCGGCGGGACAGGCACCGGAGAATCGGCCCCGGGCATAAAAAACCGGCTGCCGGAAATACTAAATTACTGATTGTTCCCGTTTTGCAGGAAACCGACCTCTTACTGACATGAAATCCCTCCTGCTCCTCGCCGCAACGATCTGTTGTGCATGCTGCTCTTGCGTGCAGCCCAAACACTACCCCGACTATTCCGTCTCTTCGGGCTTCGCACTGGACTCCCTCGACGCCCGGGATCCGCAGGTCATCGAAAACCTCGGTGTCACCTGCCGTGTATGGGGTTACGTCAAGTACCACCATCCTGTTTTCGCCGATTCGACCCTCAATGTCGATTACGAGCTTTTCGGACTCTTGCCGCAAGTCGCCAAAGCCACACCGGAGGAACGAAACAGGGTACTTTACGAATGGGTAAAGGGGCTCGGACGGTTCAATACCGACAAGGCGGAATACGACGAAGCCCTGAAAACGGTGAAATGCACCCGGACAGCCGACCTGCTCTGGATGGACGACACGGCACGGTTAGGCAACGCCCTCCCGCGCCTCCTGCGGGAATTGCGCTACGCCAAACGCGAAGCAAACCGCTACACGGATTTTACAGCAAACGCAGGAAATTTCGTGATGCGAAACGAAAGCACTGCCGGTTCGTCCGACGACTGCGGTTACCGGATGCTGTTCCTGTTCCGCTTCTGGAACGTCATCGAATATTTCTCCCCCAACCGTAACCTTACCGATACCCCGTGGGGCGAAATCCCGGAAAAATACATTCCGCTTTTCATACCCGGGCAAACACCCGGCAACCCCAACCAGGCCATGCTCCTGCGGGAGCTGTGCGATTCGCATTCAGCCTCGGTCAGATACAATATGTTCGGTTACAACACCGTTCCGGCGGAGGTGCGCAACGCCGATGACCGGGTCTTCGTAATCGCCGACGGCCCGCTGCGCAAAGGCGACGAAATCCTCTCGATCGACGGCCGCGGATGGAAAAGCACGCACGACGGGCTTGCCCGTTTCGAAGCCGCATCCAACGCCGAGAACCGCAACTACATGGCGGCCATGTGTATGGTCTGTTCCCACCGGGATACGGCCGCCGTGGAGCTGGTGCGCGACGGCCGGCGTATGACGGAACGGATTGCGACGCGCAGTGTCATGAATTGGAGCCCCTACATCACGGAGCGCATGCTCGACACCGCCAACATACGCCTGCTCGCCGACGGCATAGGTTACATGACGGGGGTTAACTACACCAAAGCGGACGGCGCCCGGATTATGGAAAAATTCCGGGATACGAAGGCCCTGATCGTCGATCTGCGCTGCTATCCCCGCGAGTTCATGATCTTCGACTTCATCGGCCGCTACTTCATGCCCCGTACGTCGCCGCACGTCATCTGGCTTGCGCCGACCGGCGCACTGCCCGGAGTATTCCATGAGTTGCAGGACTCCCTCTTCGTAAACCCGGACAATCCCGCCGTCGCGGAGAATCCCGCTTACTACAAGGGGCGCGTCATTGTGCTGGTAGACTCATCGACCCAAAGCCAGGCGGAATATACTGCCATGGCATTCCAGGCCACACCGCGCTGCACGGTCGTCGGCACGCAAACGGCAGGCGCCGACGGCAACATTTCGGCACTCGTAATGCCCGGGGGCGATTTCGGATATTTCTCCGGGCTGGGCGTCCTCTATCCCGACGGCACGAACACCCAGCGCGCAGGCATTCGGATCGACGTCCCGGTTCATGCCACGGTTCCGGGCTTACAGGCCGGACGCGACGAAATCCTGGAAAAAGCCCTCGAAATAATCGCCACCGGGGCTTACGACCCGGCAGCCAAAATATAATCCGGCGAATAAAAAAGGCCGAGCGGAAAACTCGACCTTTTTTATTTAATACAACGACGGGGCGGCAGGCGTTCCTACGGGTTTCGGGCCGCGGCTTTGGTCAATCCCTTTTCCGCGGCCAGCCGCTCCATCAGAGCATAGGCCGCGTCGTAGTCGTTGGGAATCTCCCCGTCGAGGATCGCGTTCTTGATGACCTCCTTGATGTCGCCGATCGCACGGCACGGCCCGATGCCGTAGGTCTGCATGATGACCTCGCCCGTGATCGGAGGCTGGAAGTTGCGGATACGGTCACGCTCCTCGAGGTCTTTCATCTTGCGGCGTACCAGGCCGAAATTGGCCAGGTAGCGCTTCACCTTGGCGTCGATGCCCGACGTGATGTCGGCCTCGCACAGGGTCATCAGCTTTTCCACATCGTCCCCGGCTTCGAACAGCAGTCTGCGCACGGCCGAGTCGGTGACCATATCCTCCGAAAGGATGATCGGCCGCAAGTGCAGGAAAACCATCTTCTGCACGAATTTCATATGCTCGTTCAGGGGCAGTTTCAACTGCCGAAAAATCCCGGGCACCATCTTCGATCCCACGACCTCGTGCCCGTGGAACGTCCAGCCGGCCTTCGGGTCGTAGGCCTTGGTCAGCGGCTTGGCGATGTCGTGCAGCACGGCGGCCCAGCGCAGCCACAGGTCGTCGCTGTGCCGGGCGACGTTGTCCAGCACCTTGAGCGTATGGACGAAGTTGTCCTTATGCGCATGGGCGCCGCGTTTCTCGACCCCTTTGAGGTTATGCAGCTCGGGGAATATCCGCTCCAGCAACCCGGTCGCCTCCAGCAGTTCGAAGCCGATCGACGGGACGGGCGACAGGACGATCTTGTTGAGTTCGGCGGCAATGCGCTCCCGGGATACGATCCCGATCCGCGGCGCATTGCGGCGGATGGCATCGAAGGTCTCCTCCTCGATCGTGAAGCCCAGCTGCGAGGCGAAACGCACGGCACGCATCATGCGCAGGGGGTCGTCCGAGAAGGTGATGTCGGGGTCGCACGGCGTACGGATGATGCACTCCTCCAGGTCGTACATCCCGTCGAACGGGTCTACCAACTCGCCGAACGAATCGGCATCGAGCGACCACGCCATCGCATTGATCGTAAAGTCACGGCGGCGCTGGTCGTCTTCCAGCGTCCCGGCCTCGACCTGCGGCTTGCGCGAATCGTGCGTGTAAGACTCCTTGCGGGCGCCCACGAATTCGACCTCGATTCCCCCGGCACGGAGCATCGCCGTGCCGAAAGTCTTGAAAACGGACACTTTGGCGTGCAATTCGCGCCCCAGAGCTTCGGCCAGGGCAATCCCGCTCCCCACGACGACCACGTCGATGTCGGTCGAAGGGCGGCGAAGGTAGTGGTCGCGCACGTAACCGCCGACGACAAAGGCCCGCACACCCTGCTCGCCGGCGATACGCGAAATTTTCCGGAATATGGGGTTCGACAGCGGCACGCGGCTATTTCACGTATTTCTCGATGACCTCTTTCCAGGCGAGATACCCCTCGCCCATCAGGTGCAGCCCGTCGTTCGTATAGCGCTGGTCGAGCATTCCTTTCTGATCGACCAGTGCCGAATAGACGTCGATGTAGAGCACATTCTTGCGGCCTTCGCAGAGCGCTTCGATCAGTTTGTTGGCCTCGATGATCTCGGCGCCCTTTTTCCAGTGGTTCTTGACCTTAGCCTTGGTATCCACGCCGTTCACAGGGAGGATGCTCTGTACGTAGATCTTCGTCCAGGGCGACTCCTCGGCGAAGCGGTCGAGCAGTTTCCCGATGTTGGCGGCCACCTCCTCGGGCGACACGCCGGCCGCCAGGTCGTTGGTGCCGATCATCAGGAACAGTTTCTTGGGATGGCCGTTGACGATCGGATCGAGACGGTCGAGCAGCCATCCCGAACGGTCGGCGCTGATGCCGCGGTTCTTGATATGGCGGTTGTTGAACAACTCGGCCCACTCGCAGCCGTCGGTGATGCTGTTCCCGAGAAAAACGATGTCGTTACCCCGGATCGGCAACTGTTCGAAAAGGCTGCGTTTTTGATAGTTGTATTCGTTTTGGGCGAACGATGCGACCGCGACGAACAGAGCCGCGGCAAAGAGAATGGCTTTTTTCATATCCGGCTTCTATTTTTTTTAATATTTAAGTTCACGTTTATAAAGCTGCACGGTGTTTTCCAGCCCGTAGTAGAGCGCATCGCAGATCAGCGCATGGCCGATCGACACCTCGTCCGTCCACGGGATGCGCCCGACGAAGAAGCGCAGGTTTTCCAGGCTGAGGTCATGCCCGGCGTTCAGCCCCAGCCCCTGGCGACGCGCCTCTTCGGCAGCAGCCAGGTAGGGTGCCAGCGCAGCATCGGCACCCGCAGGGTACTCGCGGGCATAGGCTTCGGTATAGAGCTCCACGCGGTCGGCGCCGCAAGCCTTCGCACCGGCGACCATCGCAGGGTCGGGATCGACGAAGACCGAAACCCGGATACCCTTTTCGTGGAACCGCGCCGCGACCCCGGTCAGGAAATCCCGGTTGGCGAGCGTATCCCACCCGGCATTCGACGTAATGGCGTCATGCGCGTCGGGCACCAGGGTCACCTGGGCCGGGACGGCCTCCAGCACGAGGTCGACGAAACTCGGGATGGGGTTGCCCTCGACGTTGAGTTCGGTGGTTAGCACACGCTTCAGGTCGCGCACGTCGTCGTAACGGATATGCCGGGCGTCGGGGCGCGGATGCACCGTGATGCCGTCGGCGCCGAAACGCTCGATATCAAGGGCTGCGCGAACCACATCGGGCATGTTGCCGCCCCGCGAATTGCGCACCACGGCAATCTTATTGATGTTTACACTTAACTTTGTCATAAAATTCGCTATATTTGCACGTAATGACGGCACAAGCCGCTTGTATAAAGCCCCAGGCGGAGCACGAACCATGCCGTCCCGATGTTGAACCCGACCGCGCCGGCCGATCCGCACGGGGGCACGAACGGCTCCCGGATGTCGTCTTGACGTGGTAAAGTTACTTATTTTTTCGAAACTCCGCCGATGAAAATCATACTTTTTTCCCGCAGGCAGCTCTCCCACACCGCAGCCGAGATATGCCAATTGTTCAATGCACTCCGTCTTTTCGGGTTCGACTACGCCGTCAACGAGGAGTTCGCCCCCCTCGTCACCGAACTCACGGGCATGCAGATCCCGCCCGAAAAAGTCTACGGGCAATGCATCGGGCAGCAGCCCGCCGACAGCCTGATGGTCTGTTACGGCGGCGACGGCACGCTGCTTGAAGGCGTACACCGCCTCTGCGGCGCCCCGATCCCCGTCATGGGCATCAATGCCGGGCACCTCGGGTTCCTGACCAGCGCCCCGAGCGCCGGGCTGAACCTGATCTTCGAAGAGGTCGCGGCAGGACGCCTCACCACCGAGCCCCGCTCGATGATCGAAGCCACGGGCGACTATGCCGAGCAGCCCGACACGGAGCTGGGGCTCAACGAATTCACCGTACAGCGTCACGGTGCCGGCATGATCTCGGTCGAAACCTACGTCGACGAGCAGATGGTGGCCACCTACCACGGCGACGGCGTGATCGTCTCGACCCCCACGGGGTCGACGGCCTACTCGCTCAGCGCCGGAGGCCCCGTCGTAGCCCCGACATGCGCCTGCCTGGTGATTTCCCCCCTGGCTCCGCACAACCTCACGATGCGCCCTGTGGTCATCCCCGACTCGGCCACGATCACGCTCCGTGTCGACGCGCGGCGCTCCGACGCATTCGTCACCCTCGACAGCCGTGTGTACGCCATCGGGCAGGAAGCGGCCTTCACGATAAAACGCGCCGATCAGAAGATTTTTCTGGCCGTACCGCACAATATATCATTTTATGACACGTTACGGAATAAAATGATGTGGGGCATCGACATCCGCAGTTGAAGCCCTTGTCTTAAATCGGTGTAAAGTTGTTCAGTAAAGTAGGTAGATTTTCATTTTAATTCCCTATATTTGTGCCCTAATATGAGCGAGCAGAATCGCATACCCCAACACGTCGCCATCATCATGGACGGCAACGGCCGCTGGGCCGAGCTGCGCGGCAAGGAGCGTTACGAAGGCCATGTTGCAGGTGTGGAGCCTGTCCGGGCATCGTTGCGCGCAGCGGCACGCTGGGGCGTCAGGTACCTGACGCTCTATGCGTTCTCGACCGAAAACTGGGGGCGTCCCGCACAGGAAGTCGACGCGCTGATGGAGCTTTTCTGCAAGAGCGTGGTCAACGAGACCCCGGAACTGATCCGCCAGGGGGTGGAGATCCGGATGATCGGTGACCGCACACGATTTTCGGAGAAGGTACAGCGCTACCTCTGCGAGGCCGAGCAACGGACGGCCGGGGGCAAGACGCTGACGCTGATCCTTGCGCTCAACTATTCGTCGCGCAGCGAGATCACGCGCGCCGTGCAGCGCATCGCCGCAAGGGTCGCAGCCGGAGAGCTCGCCCCGGGGGAGATCTCCGAGGGAACGGTCAGCGCTTCGCTCGACACGGCGCCCTACCCGAACCCCGACCTGGTCGTCCGCACGAGCGGCGAATGCAGGTTGAGCAATTTCCTGCTCTGGCAGGCATCCTATGCCGAACTTTATTTTCCGGAGGTGCTGTGGCCCGATTTCACCGAAGAGGAGTTCGACCGGGCAATCGAGGAATACGCCCGCCGCGACCGACGTTTCGGGCTGGTTAAATAGATGAAGTAAAGATTAGATTAAAATAGATGAATTATTTCGGTAAGATATTCACGGCAGCCGTGACCTTCGTGTTATGCTGCACGAATATATTCGCCCAGGAACAGAATCCTGCAGACACCGCGGCCTCGTCGAAGCCCGCATTCCCGGAAAACGCCCCCATGATGCGGCAGGATGGCGCCCAGAAGCTCTACTACATCCGCGACATCAATATCCACGGTGTGCAGTACCTCAATTCCGACATCCTCAAATCCTCGGCGGGACTGATCGCGGGCGACTCGATCTACCTGCCCAGCAACTTCATCGCCAATGCCATTTCGCGCCTGTGGAGCCAGCGGTTTTTCTCCGACGTGAAGATCGGAGCCGAGATCGAGGGCGACAGCCTCGACCTTGAGGTCTTTCTTAAGGAGCGTCCCCGTGTCAACAACTGGGATTTCGAAGGCATCTCGAAGGGCAAGAAGAAAGACCTGCTGGAGAAGCTCAAACTCAAGCGGGGCAGCGAATTATCGGATTATATCATCGACAAGAACAAAAAGCTCATCAAGGCCTACTGGTCGGAAAAAGCCTTCCGCAATACGGAGGTGGACGTGCGCATCACCAACGACACGCTGCGCCCGCAGATGGTGAACGTCACGTTCCTCATCGACCGCAAGAACAAGGTCAAGATCGGCAAGATCAATTTCACGGGCAACGAACAGTTCAAGGACAAGCGCCTGCGCCGTACCTTCAAGAAGACCCACCAGAAGAGCATCAACATTTTCCGCGGGGCGAAGCTCAACGAAAATGATTACGAAGAGGACAAAGACCTCCTGATCGACTTCTACAACTCGCGCGGTTACCGTAACGCTACGATCGTGCGCGATTCGATCTACCCGATCAACGACAAGCGGCTGGGCATCGACCTCGAAGTCTCGGAAGGCAACAAATATTACATCCGCAACGTATCGTGGGTGGGCAACTCGGTCTACGAAACCAACGACCTGCAGCAGATGTTCGGCGTGAGCAAGGGCGACACCTACGACAAAAAGTCGATGCACAAACGACTGGGCATCGGCAAGGAAACCGACCCCGAGGCGATGTCCGTCTCGTCGCTCTACCAGAACAACGGTTACCTGATGTCGCAGATCGAACCCGCCGAGACGATCATCGGCCCGGACTCGATCGACATCGAGGTCAAGGTATTCGAGGGCAAGCAGTTCCAGATCAACGAGGTGGGCATCACGGGCAACCAGCGCGTCGACGACGAAGTCATCCGCCGCGAGCTGCGCACCTTCCCGGGCGAACTCTACGACCGCTCGCTGCTGATGCAGACCATCCGCACGCTCGGTTCGATGGGGCATTTCAACCCCGAGACGATCATGCCCGACATCAAACCGGTATCCGACCGGCTTGTCAACGTCAACTGGCCGCTCGAGGAGCAGGCTTCCGACCAGTTCAACATCGCGGGCGGCTGGGGCTCCGGCACGTTCGTAGGTTCGGTCGGCATCACGCTCAACAACCTTTCGGTCAAAAACTTCTTCAAAAAGGGTGCATGGCGCCCCTATCCGATGGGGCAGAACCAGCGCCTGTCGATATCGGCCCAGACCAACGGCACCTATTACAAAGCTTTCGCCCTGAGTTTCACCGACCCGTGGCTCGGCGGCAAGAAACCCAACTCGTTCACGATCTCGGCGCATTTCTCCGAACAGAACAACGCCTACTACGTATGGCAAAAGAGTACGCAGTATTTCCGTACGTACGGCGTGGCAGCCGGACTGGGTAAGCGTCTGAACTGGCCCGATCCCTACTTCACGCTCTACGGAGAGGCCAGCTACGAACGTTTCTCGCTCAAGAACTGGAACACGTTCGGCATGACCAACGGTGCAGCCAACCTGCTTTCGCTCAAACTCGTATTCGCCCGCAACTCGGTCGACCAGCCGATCTATCCGCGCCGCGGTTCGGAATTCAGTGCTTCGGTGCAGTTCACGCCTCCCTATTCGCTCTGGGACGGCAAGGATTATAAGAAACTCGAGCAACTGGCCAACAGTACGAACAGCACGACCGCCGACAAGGCCAACCAGGAGCGTTACCGCTGGGTAGAATTCCACAAATGGCAATTCAAGGCACAGTGGTTCCAGGCGCTGACGAAAAACTCGAACCTGGTGCTGATGCTCAAGGCCGAGATGGGTTACCTGGGCAACTACAATAAACACAAGGTTTCGCCATTCGAGCGTTTCGAGGTCGGCGGCGACGGTATGTCGGGGTATAACATATACGGTATCGACATCATCTCGATGCGCGGTTACGAAGACGGCGCACTCGACCCCACGAGCGACTATTCGGTCGGCTACAACAAATACACGGCCGAGTTGCGCTACCCGGTCATCCTGAAACCCTCGTCGCAGATCTATGTACTGGGCTTCCTCGAAGGCGGTAATGCGTTCGAATCGTGGAAGAAGTTCTCGCCCTTCAAGATCAAGCGTTCGGCCGGTTTCGGCGTCCGCCTCTACCTGCCGGTGGTAGGTATGCTGGGCATCGACTGGGGTTACGGTTTCGACGCCCCGGCAGGTTCGACCAAGAAGAGCGGCAGCCAGTTCCACTTCGTACTGGGGCAGCAGTTCTAACCCGCGGCACGGCACGACGGCCAGAAGAGGGGCAATCCCTCACGATAATCCGTGCCAATATACGGGAAGCGCAAATAAAGCGCAGTGTGGCAATAAATTTGAAAGAAAATAGTTATATTTATAGCACCGTTCCGGGAAACCGGCCGAATATTAACTTAAAGCACAAAGGATTATGAAACGTCTGATTTTAATAGCGGTATTCGTTCTCACGGCCGGCACATTGGCGGCACAGAACTACATAATCGTCAACAGTGAAAAGGTCTTCAAGTCCATCGACGCTTACAATACGGCGCTCTCCACGCTGGACAAACTGGCCGAACAATATCAGGATATGGTTGACGCGAAGTTCGCAGAGGTGGAGACGCTCTACAACAATTACATGAACCAGAAAGCCTCGCTCACGGCCGCGACGCGCCAGGCCCGGGAAAACGACATCCTGGCCAAAGAAAAAGCGGCACAGGAGTATCAGGAAACCCTCTTCGGCAACGACGGCACACTGATGAAAAAGCGAATCGAAATGATCGAGCCGATCCAGAAACAGGTCTTTTCCGCGATCGAAGCCTATGCCAAACAGGTGGGTGCCGACGTGGTGCTCGATTCGGCCAACAACCCGACGCTGCTCTACTCGAACCCCAGTGTGGATCGTACGCAGCAGGTTATCGACGTCCTCAAAAAATAGAATCATCAAAACATTAACTGATAATTTATGAAAAAAACAATCAAACTAACCCTTGCGGTTGTATTCGTGATGGGCGCCACATCGCTCTTCGCACAGAAATTCGGGCGCATCAACACCCAGGAAGTTATCTCGGTGATGCCGGAAATGAAGGAGATGCAGACCAACATCGAAGCTTACAGTAAGGATCTTCAGGAGAGCATGGAGAACATCGTCGTCGAATATAACAACAAGTATCAGGAGTTCAACAAGAATTTCTCGACCATGTCGGACGCCGTGCGTCAGCTCAAAGAGAAGGAACTGAATGATCTCATCCAGCGCCGCAACGATTTCGAACAGGTCGCACAGCAGGATCTCCAGAAGCGTTACAACGAGTTGCTGGCCCCGATCATCGACAAGGCCAAGGCCGCTATCGACAAGGTTGCGACCGCAGGCAGCTACCTGGCAGTCTTCGACACTTCGACAGGGTCGCTGGCCTATTTCGACGAGGCCATGCTGACCGACCTCGCCCCGGCCGTGAAGAAGGAACTGGGAATCACGGACGCCCCGGCAGCTACGCCCGCCGCTCCCGCAGCACCTGCGGCAAAATAAGGTAAGACGAATAAACTCAAAATAAAAACTTAAAAAGTGCCGGCTCCCCGGCACTTTTTTCATGCCCATATCCGGCAAAACGACCGGAAAAATACGGAAAGGAGTCTATATTGTTCATTTCGTTCGATTATCGAACATAATGAACTTAAATTACTGTTTTTTTGCTATATTCAGCCCGACTGTAAGGGATAAATGAACAGAAAACACACAGAAACTATGATCAACTCATTCACGCTGTCGCAGCTCATCGAAATGTCCGGGGACAACCGCCAGGGCCTGATGAGGGAGTGCTTCACGGCCAGCAGCGACAACCGTATGGAAATTTTCCGGTTCCCGTGCCGCATCGACGCCTTCGTCATCGGCGTCGGCACGGAAGGCGAAACCAGCGTATCGCTCAACCTGCACGAATATCGGCTGAAGAAAAATTCGATCTTCATCTTCAGCCCGAAGAATATCCTCCAGGTCAAGTCGGAGGAGTATTTCAAGGCCGACGTAATCGTCGTATCACCCGATTTCCTGCGACGCATCAACATCGACACAAAAAACCTGCTCCAGCTTTTCCTGCAATTCGCAGCCAACCCCTGCCTGACGCTCACGCACGAGGAAAGCCACTCGATACGCAGTTTCATCGCGCAGATCGAGCGTGAAACCCGGGGCAAAGAAACCCATTTCACGTACGATATCATCAACGGGCTGATTGCCGCGACGATCTACAAGGTCGGGGACGTCCTCTACAACTACCTCTCGGAGCATCCCGAAGTACAGAATCCCATACACAACCGGGCCGAAGAATATTTCAAGCAATTCACGCACTTGCTGGGCGAACACTACCGCACCGAACGCAGCGTGGGGTTCTATGCCCGACAACTCTGCATCACGCCCAAATACCTCACGACGCTCATAAAACGGATCAGCGGGCTGTCGGTTTCGGAGTGGATCGACAACTACGTGATCATCGAGGCCAAGACACTGCTCAAATATTCCACCATGAGCATTCAGGAGATCGCCTACTACCTCAATTTCCCGAACCAATCGTTCTTCGGCAGCTACTTCAAACGCAATACGGGCATGTCGCCTTCGCAGTACAAGGCACAGAACTGACGGCACGGCATTGCCGCAGACAACGAAGCCTCCCCGGCCATACGGCCGGGGAGGCTTTATGCGTCGGGCTCCGAGGGTAATCCTCCGCCGGCAAAAAAGGAAAGGGCGGGGATCAGAAGGGATACCCCACGCCGAAATTGAGCGCCGTATTTTTCCAGCGCAGGTTGTGTATCCACTTTTCGCCGGAGGGATTGTTCGGATTATGGAGCTGCACGCCCCAGTCGAGGCGGAGTACCGCAAACTTGATGTCCAGCCGCAGGCCGATCCCCGTATTGAAACCCAACTGCTTGTAAAACTTGTCGAAATGAAAGACCGCATCGTCGGAGTAGTCGGAGCTCTGGCGGATATACCAAATGTTTCCCAGGTCGAAGAAGGTCGCGCCATGCACCATGCCCCATACCGGGAAACGCAGTTCGAGGTTGGCCTCCAGCTTCACATCGCCCGTCTGTATCGGGAAGGAGCTGTGAGGGTCGGGCACCGAACCCTGCCCCAGCGTACGGGGCGCCCAGCCGCGCATGCCGTTGCTGCCGCCGCAATAGAACTGGCGGTCGAACGGAACGGAGGCCGAATTGCCGTAAGCCATCGCCACGCCGCCATAGATGCGGCCGACGAGTGCCGTGGCACCGCCCAGCATGATCTTGCGGCTGATGCTCAGGTCGGTACGGAAATACTGTGAATATTCGATCCCGAAGATCTTGGCCGGGCTTCCGTCTTTAGGACGTGCGTAGAACAGGCGGTCTACGGCGTCGATCAGGTTGCCCGCCGTCTCGAAATTGAACCGAATATTGGTCGCATTGCCCCCAAGGTTCTTGCGCTGGTTGTTGTACGAATAGCCGAACGTCAGCCCGCCGATGAACTGCGTCCGGAAACTCTCGAGCAGGTACTTGTTCGGAGTGAGTTCCTGGTGCCCCGCAGAGTCGGTCTTGTTTATCATCAGGAACGATTCGTCGAGGTTGTTGACATCGACCACGTTGATGTCGATGGGCCGCAGCGAGAACGACGAGTAACGGTCGTTCGTCCACTGGTAGGTGATGCCCGCACTGGAAAGCGTGCGCCGGTAATAGGGGCGATCCTGGAAATTGACCGACAACTCGACCTTGGTCTTGGGCTGGTTGACCGAACGGAACCGCCGCGTGCGCCAGGGCATCAGGAAACGCGGGAAAGTCAGCCCGGTCGTTATGCCGAACTCCGTAGCCCGCTTCTTCCTGGCATCGGGAGCCTTCATAAACTCATAACCGGCCGTGAACGAAACGTCGAATGCCTCGGCACCCCGGAAAATATTGCGGTTCTGGTAGCCGACGGTGGCTTTCAGTCCGTAGAAGCTCGACGTGGTGCTTCCTTCCAGATCGACCTTGAAACTCTGTTTCAGGGTCGGGGTACAGAGGATATTGCATTTCAGGTACCCTTCCCGCGTATAGCGGGTCTGCGTGGAATCGGCCGATGCTCCGATAAAGGAGACATAGTTGGTGACATCGGCACTCTGGGGCTGCTCCTCGAATTCGATTTTGGCGCTCTTGAAATACCCGAGCGACATCAGGTCGGTATACGCGCGGTTCACCTGTGCCGAATTGTAGACATAGTTCGGGTAGAGCGGCACCGCCTGCCGCAGGATCGCGGGTCGCAGGTTGGGGCGTTTCTCGTAGACGATATTCAGGCCGCGGTAATAGAGCGTGTCGAGCCGCTGCAGGAAGGTCGAATCGGCTCGGGCTACCGTAGGGTCGTAATTGGGGAAGACGTTGATCTGGTCGATACGGTAGACCATGTTGTTGTCCATGACCGGAAGGCCGCGCTCGTCATATCCCGTAAGGTTCTGCTTGACAACCAGTTCGAGCCCGACCTTATGGCCGCCGCCCAGCGTATCGGCCACATACTCGATGTTGTTGACCGTAAAGTTGTAATACCCCCGCTCCTTGAGGTAGGCCGCAATACGCTCGCGCTCGCGGTCGAGTACCGTGATGTCGAAGATGCGGCCCTTGCGGAGCAGCGTATTGGCGGTATCGGGAAGGATGATCTGTTCGAGGAACTTGTCCCGGAACTCATAGGAAACGGAGTCGATCCGGTAAGGCTCGCCCTGCCGGGTTCGGTAGGTGACCCTGGCGCGTTTGCGCCGCGAAGTGGTATCCACCTCGAAGGTCACCTGCGACGCACGAAATCCCTTCGAATCCATAAAGATCTTCAGGTTCTGGGCACTCCGCTCCGTCAGGCCCATGTCCAGCAATACGGGCTCCTGCCCGATCCGGCGCTTCCAGTTGTTCCACCAGTTCTGCTTGCCGGGATTGGCCTGCTCGTAGAGCCAGACATAGAAATTGGTACCCAGAAAACGTTTGTTAGGGGTCTGGCGCACGTATTTCTCGAAATCGGCCGCAGTGATGCGCTCCTTGCGGGGCGTCGACTTGTCGGCGTCGATCTTCACCTTCTGCAACAGGTACTGACCTTCGGGGATCTTGCGCGTGACGCTGCATGCGGAGCAGATCAGGCCCAGCATGGCGGCAACGAATATACGACAGGCCCCCCGCACCCCAGCGTCAGTTGTTAAAGAACCCTTTTTCCTTCAGGAGCGCGAAATAGGAGTTCGAAATCGCGAGGTTGTCCTTGCGGACGTAGCGGCGCTGCGTGAAGACCTGCGCCAGGTTGGGCAGGTCGTTCTCCTCGAGGAGGCGTTTGGTGAGCTCCGACTCTTCACGCTCGGCCCACAACTCGTCGATTTCGGCGGCCGTATAGTCGGTATATTTCTCATAGTGCACCACGCCTTCGAGCGGCAGGCGGTCGGTCAGCCCGGGCGACTCGTCGGGATACCCCACGACGACGGTCGTCAGCGGAATGACGCCCTTGGGCAGTTCCAGAATGTCGGCGATCTCGCCGGCAGTATAGATCGTCGTTCCGAGATAGCAAATGCCCAGCCCCTTCAGTTCGGCCTCGACGCACAGGTTCTGGGCGGCGAGCAGGGCATCGGTCGCGGCATTGAGAAACCACGCGAAATTGTCATAGGCCGGGTCGGCATCGCGCTGCCGGCACCACATCGAGAAGCGGTGCACATCGGCGCAGACCGTCACCACGCACGGAGCCTGCGTCACCATCGGCTGGTTGAAGTGGCACGGGGCGAGCCTCCCGCGTAAAGCGGCATCGCGGGTCACAACCAGCGAGTAGAGCTGCATGTTGCCGCATGTCGAAGCACGCGATGCCGCTTCGAGAATCTCGTGCAGCACGTCCTCGGGAATTGGGGTGGAACGGAACTTACGTATCGAACGATGCTTGAAAAGCACACTTTTCATGGGAATTGTATTTATAGGTTTTCTGAAAAAACAATACGGGCGCCTGCCGGTACCGGCGAATACGCATATTTTCCACAAAAGTAGTAAAACTTTTAGAAGTTTTATTATTTTTGCGATGATATAACCACTATCGGAAGTGCTGGTAAAATTCGTCAAATACGAGGGGGCGGGCAACGATTTCATCCTGATCGACGACCGCGAGGGAGCATTCCGGCCGGATGCCGGACATATCGCCGCCCTGTGCGACCGTCATTTCGGCATCGGCGCCGACGGGCTGATGACCCTGCGCCGCAGCGCCGGGCTGGACTGCTCGATGCGTTACTACAACGCCGACGGGTCGGCAGGGGAGATGTGCGGCAACGGCGCCCGCTGCTTCGCGCTCTTCGCCGAACATCTGGGCATCGGCGGGGAAACCAAATATTTCGACGCGACGGACGGCGTGCATACGGCACACATCCGGCGTGCGCAGGGCCCCGCGGGCGAAATCGAGCTGGGCATGATAAATGTATCGGAAATCCGCAGCGGCGACGGCTGGTGGTTCCTCAATACGGGGGTTCCCCACTACGTGGAAATGGTGCATGATGTCGACGGCATCGACGTAAACGGGCGCGGCAGGGGTATCCGTTACGATACGGGGCGGTTCCCACAGGGTACGAACGTCAATTTCGTCGAGGTCACGGGCAACGGGGCGATCCGTATGCGCACCTATGAACGGGGCGTCGAGCACGAGACGCTGGCCTGCGGCACGGGTGCCACGGCTGCGGCGATCATAACCAACTATGCTTTGCAGCACGGAACGACAAAATACCGGATACAGGTTCCCGGCGGAGAGCTGATCGTGGGCTTCACGCACGAGGCCGGGACACAGAATTATACGAATATCAGGCTCACGGGCCCTGCCCGCAGGGTTTTCAGCGGGGTATTCGAAACCGACAATTTCTAAAACCAATCCTCTCCCACCCATGAAAACACCCAAGGGAATCCGCGAACACGACGCAGACGAACTTCGAAAGGCAAAACGCCTCGATCCGATACGCAAGAGCGGCAAAGAGCGGCACTCGCTCTACCGTTCGATCGACGAAGAGGACGACGAGAACCTCCTCGGCACGACGCGGCGCGAATCCGTACTCGACTACCTCGACGAAGGGGATGACGAGGAGGAATAATTCCCGGGACATGACCGAAAAATTCATAATGGCGGGGACTACGGCCCTGCATATCTGCGATTCACAGGCCGGTGAAAAGTGCGTCGTGCTGCTGCACGGCTATCTCGAATCGTCACTGGTATGGGAGGATTTCGTCCCCTACCTCTATAAAGAGGTACGCGTAGTGACGCTGGACCTGCCGGGGCACGGCATTTCGGTCGTCACAGGCGAAGTGCATACGATGGATTTCCTGGCCGACACGGTAGCCGACGCCCTCACGGTCCTTGGTATCGGGCGCTGTACGCTCGTTGGACACTCCATGGGCGGCTACGTGGCACAGGCATTCTGCGAGCGCCATCCGGAGATGCTCGACGGGCTCGTCCTGCTCAGTTCCACGCCCAATCGCGACACTCCCGAAAAAGCTGAAAACCGCCGCAGGGAGATCGCCCTCGTAAAGGCAGGCAAGAAGGAGATGCTCGCCCGGGTAGCTCCGGCAGCAGGCTTTGCCGAAGAGAACCGCGCGCGGATGCAGGATCATATCGAAGACCTGACCGAACAGGTTTTCCTTACCGAGGACGAAGGGATTGTCGCCCTGCTGGGCGGCATGATCGCCCGCAAAGACCAGAACGCGATGTTGCGCTCGTCGAAGGTGCCGCAGCTCTTTATCCTCGGCAGGAAAGACGGTTACATCCCGCCCGAAGCGGCCGAGAAAATGGTCGCGGAGCATCCGCAGGCGAAGGTCGTATGGCTGGAAAACTCGGGACACATGGGATTCCTCGAAGAACCCGAGGCGACGGCCCGGGCGATCCTGGATTTCGTGCCAAAATAACACCCCCACCCCAACACACAATCCCAAACAATAATGACAAGAAAACACTTTCGCCGGCTTATCAGCGGCATTTATCTGATTTCAACGGGGATAGGCATTTCAATCTCCCTCATAGCCCTATACTCCAAGTTGGGCAGCGACTACTCGACTCCTCTGACATGGCTCGCCGTCTTCGAATTCTGGACTCTCCTGCTTCCCGCACTGGTGACCTGCATAATCGTGGGGCTGGTGCGACTGACCAATAAAATAGAACCTCTTTCGGAAGAGGAGCGACAGCAGAGTTTCGTGGAGCGATTGTCGAAAACCCAGCTCTTCATACCACTGTCGCTGTTGCTGGCCGTACCGTCCGCCTTCTTAGCTTCCACAATACCCGACATCTGGATTCGGGGATTCTTCCGGGTATTCTCCATTTTCATTGCGGTACATCTTTTTATTACCTGGCTGCTGGTACTTCTCCTGCGCAGAACCACCCGTATCCGAAAAACCGGCTGGAAAATAGTGCTGATCCTGCTTTTCATGCTGTCGACCATCGCATACATTCTGGTCTCGACCATCGCATGCGACCTCGCCTCGACCGACGCATTCTATTGGTCGGAATCGCATCGCCGCTCGACATCGGACAACCGGGAATATACGGAATCGGACGCGCAGCGAGAAACCCCGGACTGCCCCGACGAAGAGGTAGTCGTGAGTGAAGAAACCGCAGAACGTCTTGCCGACGACGCTATGTATATCTACAACCAATACGATTGGGCAGCACTGGGTGAAGACTACGTTTATTCTTTTGTAATGGAGTGCAGCGAAATATTGGAATATAATCCGAATGCGATTTATACGCCTTGTATCCTAACGAGTCCCGAGGAGATAGGCGAAGAAAAATACAGGGAATTCGCGGCAAGGGACAGCATGCGCTTCGTCGTCAAACAGCGGTTAAGCCGCTTTTACCATCAGGTATTCCACTCGGACTATGAGGATTTCGATTCGGAGGATTTCGACACCATGCTCTGGTGGCTGAAAAAAGCGCTGCTGAAAAGAAAGGACGCTATCGATTATAATTTCTTTGCCAAAAGGGTCGACATGCTCGATCTGGCCTGGCGGGAGTTGAACGCACTGGGTGAAAAGAACGGCAGGGACGCTTTCACTGACATTTACAACTATGCAAACGAGGAAGACACGTATCTGCTTTGGCGAGAATACGGCGACTACATCACCAATCCCTATGTACGCTACACGGTCAACAGAAATTCCGACGATCAATATCTGTTGCTTTGGGCTTATACGTTCTGGGGGCGGCGTTCCAACGACGGAACCAGCGCCATGTGGCGCATACTCCTCGATCAAATACTCGACGTGTATCCGAACGAACTTTATCCTGCGGAAACGGTTCGCAGCCAGACCCGCAATATAGCCCGGGCCAAAGAGAGGGCTACCGAGTTTATCGACTGGTACAAAGCCAATTACTGGTCGTTCAAGGAGCTGAAAGCTGCAAAATACGATGACGAAGGCAAACTTGTAAAACTCGACCGGGATGAACTCGGCAAATACGTCCACGCACTGAAGCAAAGCAATTACCTTACGCCCGACCTGCTCAAGAGTCTGGAAACGACTTTCGACCAGATGGCCGATAGTGTTAAAACAGGCAAAATAGGCAGCGGACAGGGCGAGTGGCTCCGCAAGGATCCGCTGATCGACAACTACTCCGCCATCGCAGAAGAGATGAACCCGATAACCTGGGAAGTGGACTTTATCTGGGATACCAGACGGCAGGAGATGCAACTTACCTCATCGGACGGGAATCTGAATGCCACGGTCAAAGGTATAGACGACCAATGGATGATCGACTGCTTTTGCTTTTAACCATGCCCGCGAATATATCCGGCAAATAAATTTGCCGGAAACGGGAATTGCCTAAATTTATAAAATGGATATTTCCGGCACAGACTAAACCGATCCTCGACGAACCGCGCCTCATCGGTTCCGGCAAGATATAAAACTTTAGAACGATGAACGAAGAGATGAAATTCTGCCAGAGCTGCGGCATGCCGATGCAGGCGGCGGGCGATTTCGGCACTGAAACCGACGGAAGCCCGAGCGGGGAATACTGCGTCTATTGTTACAAGGGCGGCACCTTCACCGCGGCATGTACGATGGAGGAGATGATCCGCCACTGTGCACAGATCCACGAACAGTTCCGCGACGAAAATGGCAAAAGCTATACTTTCGAGGAGTCCGTCACGCTGATGCGCGAATACTTTCCCACACTCAAGCGCTGGAAAAAAGACTGAGCTTCGCAGCACGGCAATAACATTCGGAACCGGGAAAACCGAATGGGCTTTACGTCCATAGCGGTTCCCGGATAATTTGCTATCTTTGCCTGGAAACTTAAAACTCCGTAAACGAAAATGAAGAAACTCCTGCTTTTATGTTCCGTCCTGTCCCTAAGCGTCCTGTTGCCCGGGGATGCGATTGCCCAGCTGAAAATCGGCGGCAAGAAACTCAACACGGCAAAACTGCTCGACGCCGGGAAGGATGTCGCCAAAGCGGTGACCCTGAGCGACAGCGACATCGCACAGTTGAGCCGCGAAGCCGTAGCATGGATGGACGCCAACAACCCCGTCGCCGATGAGACAACCCAATACGGGGCCCGCCTCAAACGTCTGACCGAGGGTATCACCGAGGTCGACGGGTTGCCGCTCAATTTCAAGGTTTACGATGTGGCCGACGTCAATGCCTTCGCCTGCGGCGACGGTTCGATCCGCGTTTTCAGCGCCTTGATGGATCTGATGGACGACGACGAACTGATGGCGATCATCGGGCACGAAATCGGCCACGTAGTCCATGCCGACACAAAACATGCGATGAAAAACGCCTACCTGGCATCCGCGGCCCGCAATGCCGCCGGGGCTGCGGAAGGGAGCAGGCTGGCCAAGCTGAGCGGCTCGCAGCTGGGCGAATTGGTGACGGCCTTCACCGATGCGCAATTCTCGCAGAAACAGGAGTACGAAGCTGACGAATACGGATTTGAATTCTCCGTAAAACACGGTTTCAGCCCCTATGCGATGGGTAACTCGCTGAACAAACTGGTAGAACTTTCGAAGGGAGCCAAGGCATCGACCGTACAAAAGATGTTTTCATCGCACCCCGACAGCGAGAAACGCGCCGCCAGGATGAAAGAGAAGGCCGACGCACACGCGGCTGCGCAACAACAGTAGAAGTTACACCGAATAATACCGGCTCGCCCGGGACAGGGTCGTGCAGGGAGAGTCCGCACAGCTATTCGGCAGCCAATGCGCCCAATAATCTATCTGCCGCACAATTACGCAAAAGCCGGGGAAATCCCCGGCTTTTGCCGTTCATGCTTTCAGCGGGGACACAGGCCGGACTTCTTTGAAAAACACCTTCGTCCCCGGTAAAGCCGGAGCTATTTCAAGGGCTGGCAATGCGGGCAATAGTAAACCGCCCCGCCCAGATAGGCCTCCTTGACAAGTGCACCTCCGCATACAGGGCACGGATCCGTATATGTATTTTTCGAGAGGATGACCTTGTACCCGCCGGAATTGCCGAAAAGATCCTTCTCCGTATCCCGGCCACCGACCGCTGTCATTTCGGCCAGCGTGGATTTCACAGCGCCGAACAGCGCGTCCAGTTCTCGCTCGCCCAACGTCGCCATCTTCCGTTTAGGGTGGATCCGTGCATTGAAAAGAATATCCTGCAGGACGCCGTTTCCCAAGCCGGGAATCCGCTGTTGCGTAGCAAGGAATGCTTTGGCGGAAAGATTAGGTTTAGCACCGGCCACCAGGCGGTCGAAATAAGCGGCATCGAACCGGTTGTCGTGCGGGGAAGGTTTCGACAAGGCACCCAGGTAGTACGGATTATCCAGCTTATCCCGGAAAGCATTGATCCCGCCATACATGGCCACCGTGAAGACCAGAAAACTGTCATCGTCGAATGTTATCAGCAACTGGTATTTGGACGGGATGTCCGCTCCGGCCGAACAGTAACGCATGTGTACCCCGTCCGAAAGCGCGACATGCACCTTATCCTCCAACAGCAGGTCGACAAATGCCCCATAACCTGCGGCAGACAGGAATTTCTTTCCGGCGAGCAAATTCCTGTATGCGGCCGGATCCCCGGTATACCAGGTAAATTTATGAGGATACGTTGCGTTGAAAACATCGGTAACCGTCCGTCCGGACAGCATATCGCCGGCTTGCCGTGCATACGCGTTAGATTCGGGAATTTCGATCATTTTTTTAGTTTCAGGTGTTGCAGCAAAGATAATCAAATTTCCATGCGATGCCGGAGATCGGCTTCGATTTCGGCTATTCCGATTTTTTATATATATTTGTAGTGACGAATTTTAAATCGCACCGCCTATGAATTAACAACAGAAGATCTCTAATTCAGATTATTACGCCCTTGCATTCAAAAAAAGCAGGGCATACATATAAAAAGCGTTAGCTTTATACCTTGCTTTTCGAAACTTAGGAACTTTCTGAAGTAGTACGAGGAATGAAGTTTGACGCTCACGTTTCCAACGTGGGCTTCATTCTATATTTGTACTACATGGTTTCCTAAGACCTCGAAAAGCAAATATATGAGTTTTGTCCCACGTTTTTTTATGATACAATCCCACTATCCCCACTTACATACGCCGAGGGACCGGCTGACTGATATTATGAATAGCTATCTACTGCTAATCTGCATCAGTTTCGTCCCTGCAACAGTCAGTATTTGCGCCACACTGCCGCTCTGGTTCTCGAAACACATGCAGAACAGGATCATCCGCCTATCCGGACTGACTGTACTTTCTTTGATAATGGCAGGCGGATTATTTTTTGCATTTGCCTGCCAGAATCCTTGGTTCGGATTGTCATGCATCGCCGTGAGCAGCATTAATATCCTCCTGTTCAGGCAATATGAACTGTTATTATCGACACTGCGCTGCTCCAAGTGCCATAATATTTCATTGCATCTCCTCTCCGTCCAAAACAACACTTACGAGTTGACATGCAGCCACTGCGGATTTCATAAAAAATGGAAGAAATAAAAAACAGAGCACCCTAAAGGCCGTCCGTTTTCGACATGCGACTCCGGCCGTAAAAATCTAATGTAACGTGAGAGTTCGGAAAGGGGCAAAAAAAGGTCAGACCTAATGATCTGACCTTGAAGAGGCGGCTACCTACTCTC
>NZ_QTUQ01000004.1:221987-345570 GCF_003435745.1 Alistipes sp. AM16-43 | reverse complement strand
CAAAACCAAAAATGGATGGACGACATAACTTCTGGCGAATACCAAGAGTACTACCAGAGCATGTATAAGGACAGGTAAAAGTGTCATATAACGGATGTAGCGTTCGGCCCGAAATGCAGGAAATAAGCTCTAACAACAAACGAATAGCCAAGAATACTGTTTCCTTGTATATTCGTATGCTTATTACGATGCTCGTCGGGTTGTATACGTCGAGGGTCGTATTGCAGACATTAGGTGTAGAGGATTTCGGAATTTACAATGTTGTCGGAGGGATTGTGACCATGTGTGTTTTTATCAGCAACACATTGTCATCGGCTTCACAGCGTTTTTTCGCATTTGAAATAGGGCGGAACGATAACGTGCAATTAAGAAAAGTATTTTCAACGACCCTATTCATATATGTCGCCTTTGTGTTGGTGATCCTGGTTTTAGCGGAAACAGTCGGATTGTGGTTTGTTGAAAATAAATTAAATATTCCGCCGGCCAGGGAGACTGCGGCACGTTTTGTATATCATTTCTCAGTATTGTCTTTCCTTGCCTCGATCATCCGTGTACCTTACAATGCGTTGATAATTGCCCGGGAAAGGATGGGTTTTTACGCTTGGATCAGCATCGCGGAGGCAGCTTTGAAGTTATTGATCGTTTACCTGTTGGTCTGGTTCAGTTTCGACAAATTGAAATTATATGCGTTTTTAATGTTTTTCGTAGTATTCCTAATAACCTTGATTTATGTAGTCTATTGCAGGATTAAATTCTATGAATGCCGCATGATTGCAGCCAAGGATAAATGCTTATACATTTCGCTTTTTCAATTTGCCGGCTGGAACCTGTTCGGAAGTTTGGCCAATGTGGGTTTGGATCAGGGGCTTAATATTTTATTGAATATATTTTTCGGGCCGGTCGTGAATGCCGCCCGCGGTATAGCTTTTCAGGTGAAATCCTTGGTAACTTCGTTTGCCGGTAACGTGCAGATAGCCGCGACACCACAGATAATCAAATATTATGCTGCCGGCGACCTTGAGAAAATGAAAATCCTGCTGTTCAAGAGTTCCCGCATATCGTATTATTTGTTGTTTTTGGTCGCTTTGCCGATACTTTTGGAGATGAAGTATCTACTTGCATTGTGGTTGACCGAGGTGCCGGAATACACGGTTTTGTTTGCGAGGCTAATCGTCATCAATATCCTTGTCGACTGTATGTCCGGGACGATCATTCCCGCAGTTCAGGCTACGGGTAAAATCAAGGTATACCAGATTGCTGTCGGGACGACATTATTGTTGGCGGTTCCCTTGTCCTATTTATTCCTTAAACTTGGGTTTCCGCCGGAGATAACGATGATCATTGCAATATTTTTAAGTGGAATATGCCTGTTTATAAGGTTGATTATCATAAGAAATTTATTCGATATCAAAATAGCCGAATATACGAAAGGAGTAATTTTTTATAATATAGCGATTTCAGGTGTTTCATGTATACTTCCTTTGGTGCTGTGTTATTTTGGCCCACAGACATTTGCCAATTTAATTCTTGTCTCGGTCATTTCTTTGATTTCAACAGTTTCAACCATATACTTTATCGGATTGAAACGCGAAGAACGCCGCATGCTGACAAAGATAATAACGGAAAAAATTAAAATATCAGCAATATGGAACTAAAGAAAATACCTCTTGTTGTTAAGTTGTATAATTACTATAAAGCCATAAGGTATAATCAGAATCTGGTGATAAAGGAAGTTTTCAATTATAATAAATCCAGATTCTATAAATATTCAGGGGCGTTTAGGGATTCTAAAGGCAAGGATTTGGCTTATCTTACCTGGTTTTATCATCAGATCGACAAAGGATTGGCTATGCACGATATGCGGTTAGGATTCGGACAGGAAAAGATCGTATCGTTGAATGAAACGATCGATTCGTATATCTGTAAGTATGGTGATAAAGACACGCAATTATTGGATGCGATTGCAGTATTGTTTTTGTATGACGATGTGCATAAAAAAGCGGGTTTCCAATTGCCTGCGCATATTCAAAAAATTATCGACGATAAAAAGGGAAAATATCCGTCTATTCCAGTTTTGGAACAGGATTTTTCAACTCCAGCCGGATATTATGCCTGCATAAATTCAAATTTCAAAGATTTTTCCGCGTCAAGGCATTCCATAAGGGATTTTGCCGGAGAAATCCCAGTCGCCCGAATCGTAGATGCTATTGATATCGCCAAAAATGCCCCTTCCGCATGTAATCGACAACCTTCGCGTGTTCATGTGGTTGTTGATAAAAATCTTATCGCTCAGTGTCTGTCGTTGCAAAACGGAAATCGGGGCTTCGGAAATTTGGTAAACAAGCTGCTGGTTGTAACGGGGGATCTCTCTTCTGTTTTGGGTGCTCAGGAGTTTTTCGATCTCAATACCAATGTCGGGATATTTATTATGAACTTGAGCTATGCGTTACATTATAATAAGGTTGCTCATTGTATTTTAAATTGGTATGTATTGCCCAAAGAAGATAAAAAACTGAGGAAACTTCTACAAATTCCTGATGAGGAATCCGTGGTCTGCTTTATTGCTTGCGGCGACCTGCCAGAAAGGTTTAAAATCGTGTCATCCCCACGGATAACAGCCAAAGATATCTACACCATTCACTGAAGCCCGATAATCTGATATGAAGATTGCTGTTATTTCGTCCTATGCATATATCGTTTCCAATGTCAATTACGGGGCATTATTGCAATACTATGCGCTTCAGGAATATTTGAAGGAGCGGGGGCACCATCCTTATTGGATCCGCTATGTTATCCGTTTGTCTTTAAAACAGAGACTGAAGAAAATAGTCAAGTCTGTCGTTTTCTGCCGAGCGGAATACAAGAAAAAAATACAGTTGCGGTCTTTTCTGGATTTCGCCGACCGTTATTTGGCATTAAGCGACAAAATATATGTTGGGGAAGCCGCGATAAATAGCGATCCCCCTGCCGCGGATTACTACATCACGGGCAGCGATCAGGTTTGGGCCGGTACGCTTCCCGCCAATTTTCTGACATTTGTCGGAGACGATACGAGGAAAATTGCTTACGCTGTAAGTTTCGGGAGGGATGAACTTCAGGTGGAGCATGCCAATACCATAAGGCCGTGGATCGGTAAATTCGACAAAATATCGGTTCGTGAAAAATCGGGTATCGACATTTGTTATAACCTGTGCCGGAAAAGCGCTGTACATGTTCCTGATCCGACCCTGCTTATCGACAAGGAAAAGTATCCTGCCGCAGATTTCGGGCTGGCAGATTATATTTTCTGTTATTTCATAAATCTGAATATCGGAAATTCAGTCCGGCTGGATGACCTTATCAGCTATGCGCAGTCTGTAAATAAAGAATTTTTCATCTCGGCAGCCACAGGTAGTGAAAAGCATATTCCATCGGATTATTTGGTATATCCCTCGCCTGAGGAGTGGTTGGGGTATTATAAACATGCCGGGGCGATTGTGACAAACACATTCCACGGCACTTTGTTTTCGATAATCTTCGAACGTCCGTTCCTGTGCATATTGCAGAATGGCGATTCGTCGAGGCAAAATTGCCGTATTTTATCCTTGCTCTCTTCATTAGGTCTTCAGGACAGAATCCTCGATCCGTCCGACAGTATTGCTGCAAAGATGCATACATCGATAGATTGGGCTGAGGTAAAACGAAAAATCGCAGATCTACGTTTGAATACGGATGCCTTTTTAGGTTCTTTCGACTTATAATGCTTTTCCATTCATGCTACAATTACCGGATTTATGACCCAGAACAACCTTTTTATTTATTCACTATACGGATTGAGGAGTATTTGCCGTAAGTTGGGAATCGTGAAAGTTGCGGACAATTCTCAATTTTATGGATATGTCGAACTGTTCGACCAGCAGGCAAATGATTTTATATATAAAACATTAATGGAAGGGAAGCCCTGTATGATCTCGAAGTTCGGGACAACCGAACTTAATGCGGTGGTAACCGACCTTGTTACATCCCGGCCGCTTTCATGGGCTGTGTTAAAAAAGTTTTTCCAAGGGGAATTGTCATTGTCCCGGATGCAATCCATCCTTCAATTGCAGAAATTATCGGGTTTTTTCCCTGTTTTGTCGGATTACGGCCGGAAGTTCTGTGAACGGGTCGTGGATGATATTCCAGAGATTGATATTCTTGGGTCTTATATTGAAAATGAAAAATATGTATCCCAATATCTGCATTGCAAGCGTGTAAATCTGAATGGATATTATGCGCCTTTTCTCTGTAAAAATCCCTGGACGAAATACTTAGAAGGGAAAAAAGTTTTGGTTGTCCATCCTTTTGTAGATTCGATTAAATCCCAGTATGAGAATAACCGCCAGCGCTTGTTCGATGATCCGGACGTACTTCCGGAATTCAAGGAGTTGATTCTTGTAAAAGCCGTGCAGTCCATTGTAGGTACAAAGACGATTTATAAGGATTGGTTTGAAGCCCTGAAACATATGGAAGATGAAATTTCGCGGCTCGACTTCGATGTCGCACTGATCGGTTGCGGAGCTTACGGGATGCCGCTTGCCGCCCACGTGAAGCGGATGGGCAAACAGGCCGTTCATTTGGCCGGGTGGACCCAAATGCTGTTCGGGGTATACGGTAACCGTTGGATACAGGATCAACCGGCCTGTAGAAAATTTATAAACGACTATTGGATCAGGCCGCTGGAATCGGAGAGGCCCAAAGGAGCCGAAAAGGTCGAAGGCGGATGTTATTGGTAAAAAATAAGCGGATGTATTCATGATCTACTTCGTTATTGGTTTTTATCTGCTATTTTTGGCTTTTAAGTACGACGTATACGGAAGCAAAAACGAATCGGCAAAAAAATTTCATTATTACTTTGCCCTTATCATACTTATCCTTTTGGCGGGACTCCGCTATAGGATCGGAGGTGATACGTGTCGGTACATGGATTTATATGGGACTGATTTGGGTTACGAAGCAGAGCTGGGCGGCCGGTTTCAGCCATTGTGGCGATTGTTGACCAATGCATTGTATTCGATATCTCCGGATTTTACATTGTTTCAATTTGTCCATGCTATTTTTTTAAATACTGTCATTTTTTCTTTTTTTAGGAAATATTCTCCGTGGGTATTCGTCTGCATATTCCTTTATTTCATAAAGCCTTATCTGTATTTGAATACCGAAACTATCCGGCAATCGCTTGCCATCGCTATATTTCTATTGTCTGTACAGGCATGTATTAAGAGAAAATGGGGGCTGTATTATTTATACGTACTTATCGCATTCTTATTTCATTCCGGAGCGATATTATTAGCAATAGTCCCGTTTCTATTCGGTCGGAGAATCGATGCTAAAAATATTACATGGATTTGTGTCTTTGTAATAGTTATGGGATTGTTTAATTATTGGGCACCGAAAACCGGAATACTTTTTATTGACAACCTTTTGCAGCAAGGTGTGAAATATAACGAGAACTGGGACGATTTTTCGATATTGGCTCGTATAAGGATCCTTACCGTACAATTATTAGTCCCGATAGCTATTTATATGTCGGGGCGTCGATGGTTGTTCAGGGAGAGTCCGTTATCCGGCTTTTTCCTCTTTATCCTGTTGGTGATGGCGGTCTCCGCATGTTTGCCGCAGTATTTCAGATTTTACGATTTCGTCGTTATATTTGCCATTACCGTCTGTTCGGAAATATTTTCGAGGCTCCGGGCTCTCAAGAGGGTATATATCCCCGTGTGGATGACTCTCATGGTACTGTATCAGATCGGGTTTTACCAATCGGCTGAATATATGGGATACCATTTTTATAACAGGTATTATCCGTACTATTCCGTATTGAACCCTCAGTTGTCGCCTGAGCGGGAGGCTATTATATACAGCGAAAACAACAAATGGATATATTATAATTATAACTAATAGCCCTGTCCTGTTTGAATAAGGAGGATAGTGAATTCTTGAATGACATGGACGTATCCATTATCGTAGTTAATTATAATACACTGGGACTGACATCGGATTGTATCGATAGCATTGCCGATAAAACCTCGGGTCTCGAATACGAGATCATATTGGTGGATAATGCATCGACGGATAGCAGTAAAGCCGTTTTTTCACAAGATCCGCGCGTAAGATATATTTATAGCGACCGGAATCTGGGATTCGGTCGGGCGAATAATCTCGGGGTTCGGGAAGCAACGGGGCGTTATCTTTTTTTCCTGAATTCGGATACGATCCTGCTCAATAATGCTGTGAAATATTTTTTCGATTTCTGTGAAAAGAATCCGGAGCATAAAATCGGCGCGTTAGGAGCTATCCTCAAAGACAGGAACCTACGGAATATACATTCGTATGGGCGGTTTATAACGCCGCTGGGCGAGATCGTAGAAGTGCTGGGTAAGTATTTCCGGTTTCTGAAAAAACGCAACCATCTCTGTCCGGCATCGGTTCAACAGCCTAAACCAGTTGATTATATTACCGGTGCCGATCTGTTTGTTCCCCGGACGGTTTATGACGAATTGGGGGCGTTTGATCCTGCATTTTTCATGTATTGCGAGGAGGTTGACTGGCAATTCCGGATGTCGAAAGCCGGTTATGAGAGGCTTATTATAGAGGGGCCCGAGATAATACATCTCGAAGGAGGAAGCGATCCTTCGAATACGAGGTCATGGTCTTTCAATCGCATTGAAAATATTTTCCGCAGTAAGTTATTATACATCAGGAAACACTATAATTATTTCGTTTACTGGTCTTATAAATTATGCAATGCCGTATTATGGCTTCCGATCTTATTATTGCGAAAAGATACCCTTGATCACCAAAAGAAATTATTGAGAGTTTTATTTTTTAATATTAGATAGTATCAGTATGGAAAACTATAAAAGGGCTGATTATAATACCAAACTAAGTCGATATATAAAAATATTTTTTTTCAGAATTTGTGGGATTTTCCCAGTTTCCGGTTTTTTTCGTGCTAGGATATATAGGCGATTAGGCGTTTCAATAGAGAAAGGTGTGGTTTGGATTGGCAGAGTGTCTATTGATACGATCCATCCGGAAGATATTTTTATTGGTAAGGGTACGACTATTACGGCCGGATGTATTTTACTATCTCATTATTACGATGTTCATAATTTGAAGGAGCATGCCTATTACCGGGGCGAAATCCATATCGGAAGAAATGTATATATCGGGAGTAATGCCGTGTTTACCAAACCTGTTACGGTCGGTGACGGAGCTGTCATTGGGGCCGGATCCGTTGTAAATAAGGATATTCCGCCCTATCAGGTTTGGGCTGGGGTTCCCGTCCGGTTTATCTGCAATAGGTATCGTGACGAATCAGAAATTCCTGTCGATACGGATGATTTCAAACCGAGGTAATCTGAGCGATAACTTGTATCTTTTTCTCCATTTTCCATCAATGTATCTTTTCCATATTTATGAAAATATACCTTGTCGATTATATCGGGATGCATTGCGGGATGCATTATTACAACGATGCATTTTGCCGGGTTCTGAGTGCAATTCCGGGACTGGATATTTCCGTTCTGTCGAATTATGCAGATAAAAACACTAATAAGCCTTTTTTCTTGCACCAATACAAGGGGTGTAAACTCCGTAAAATATGTTGTCTGCTGTGGAACTATTTGATGTTGTTGGGTTTTGTCTTGCGTAACAGAAAGTCCTGTTTCATTTATCTGACTTATGGGAACTCCATTGATCTGCCTTTTATGTATATCGTCTCCCTTGCCGGGAAAAGCATAATCGACATTCATGAAGCGATTGCGCAAAACGTAGATGACAATGCCGATTTGAAGCGACGTTTCAAAAAAATATACTCCGAGCGGATCAAGAGTGTCATCGTACATTCCCAGCGGACGAACGATTTGCTGGATGAGTACGGGTACGGAGGAGTCCGGCTGTTTGTACCGCATTTCAAATATTGTTTCTCGAAAAAATACGATATTCGCCGTGTCGGAGCAGATATCGTTTCCTCAGTTGCAGAAGATAAGGTAAATATCCTGTTTTTCGGGAATATCACCTATGACAAAGGTGTTGACATTCTAATATCAGCGGTCAATATGCTGGAGCCGAAGCTTCGCAGCAAGGCGAACATCATTATTGCTGGAAAGGATTTCGACGGGACTGTATACCGGGTGCACCCTTTGGACAAAGCTGCATTTAAGATTATACTCAGGCATATCGGGGACGACGAACTGGTATATCTTTACAAACATACCGATTATGTGGCGTTGCCGTATCGTAAAACATCGCAGAGCGGAATCCTTGAAATGGCATTTTATTTCCGTAAACCGATCCTTGCGAGCGACGTCCCTTATTTCAATAAAATGCTGACTGAATTCCCGAGTTTCGGCATCCTGTCTGACAAGGATGTCCCGGCATATGCCGCGACACTTGCTTCGGTTATAGGGCAGCATTCCTCTGCGGCTTATTTTCTGGACGAAGATTATTTTCGGTATACTAACCGGATTGAAATAAAGGTGTTTAAGCAGCAATTCGATGCGTGGATAAAACGGTAATATGAAAAAGGTCGCGATTATCGGAACCGTCGGTGTACCGGCGAAATACGGAGGTTTTGAAACCCTTGTGGAAAACCTGATTGGGGAGTGTTGTTCTGAAGATGTGGATTATACTGTTTTTTGCAGTGGCAAAGTTTATCCGACCAGATTGAAAACGTATAAAAATGCCCGGCTCAAATACGTGCCGTTGTATGCAAATGGTATACAAAGCATTCTGTATGATATTTGGTCGTTGATTCGCACCATTGGCTGGGGGTATGACGTTGTGCTTATCTTAGGCGTTTCCGGGTGTATGTTCTTGCCATTGTACCGGTTGTTTTTCCGTAAAAAGATTGTCGTCAATATTGATGGCCTGGAACATAAGCGGGACAAATGGGGTAAGTGGGCGCGCAGGTTTCTCCTCTTGTCCGAACGGATCGCGGTCAAGTATGCCGATGACGTAGTTGCGGACAACAAAGTAATCCAGGATTATGTCACAGAAACTTACCATAAACCGTCGATTCTGATCGCCTATGGCGGGGATCATGCCGTGGTTCCAGTCAACCCTCTCCGACAACACGAAATCCTCGAACGCTTCGGGGTTGAGGCGAAAGCATATGCCTGCACGATTTGCCGTATCGAACCGGAAAATAATTGTCATCTGATTCTGGAGGCATTTTCAAAAACCGATATCCCGCTTGTGTTTATCGGCAATTGGAACGTAGGTGTGTATGGCCGGGAGCTGAAAACCGAATACGGAAAATTCAGTAATATTCATATTGTCGATCCGGTCTATGACAAGGAACAACTCTTTGTGCTGCGGAAACAATGCTTGTTTTATATTCACGGACATAGTGCCGGCGGAACTAATCCGTCGCTTGTGGAGGCTATGTTTTGCGATGCTCCGATTCTGGCGTTCGATGTGGGATATAACCGGGAGACGACTGGTCACAAAGCTCGTTACTGGAGCACTCCGGAAGAATTAGTGGCTTTTGCCGCCGGGTGTTCGCACGATTGTGCTTCCGACAACCTAAAATGGTTGGCTAATAAATATTATACATGGCAAAGAGTTGTCGGCCAATATGAGGCGCTTTACTGAAATCCCGTTGCCGGGAGGAATCCATGATATGTTATGACGATGAAATCTTCCGACCGGATATTGCTGCAACTGCTTTCTGCCGCGATAAATGCACAGAATCCGACCCTCGATAGGGCATTGTCCGATTCGGAGTGGAACCTGGTATATGGACAGGCGGCAAAGCAGGGCGTTCTGGCTGTGATGTGGGAAAGTGTCCGGCGGTTGCCGCAGGATTTGCAGCCGTCGCGGAGTTTGAAACTGCAATGGGCGTATGGGGCGGAGCAGATTGTTTCTAGGTCAAAGAGGCAGATGCAGGAAGCAGCCCGTTTCGCGACTCTCTGCGCCGATGCCGGATGCCGGTTGATCCTGCTTAAAGGAATCGGATTGTCCCGCTATTACCCCGTCCCGTTACAGCGCGAATGCGGTGATATAGATATTCTTTTGCCGGAAGGATTCGAGATCGGGAACGAGATCGCGAAGTCGCATGGGATGACGATTTCCGGCCTGGATTACAAACATAACCATATCTATTCGAATGGTATCATGTTCGAAAATCATCGTTATCTGACCTCGTTCAAGGGAAAGAACGATATCAGACGCTTGGAGAAAATACTGCAGAATGCTATAAAAGAGGGGAATTTTGCACCGTTCGGCGATGCCGGGTTTTATGCGTTGTCTCCTACGGCCAACGCTCTGTATATTACCTACCATAGCTTCTTTCATTTCTTGATCGAGGGGATAACTCTGCGCCATTTGCTCGATTGGGCTTTGTTTGTCAAGGCTGAACAGGACACGATAGACTGGATCCGTTTTTATAGTATTTGCGACGATCTGGGTTTCTCGCGGTTTGCGAATACGTTGAATGCCATTGCCGCCGATGTCTGGGGAATTTTTTTGGCAAATCCGGGTATGTCGTTTGACCGCTGTTTATTGGACAGGGTGTTGGACGATGTGTTGGCCCAAAGGAGGCACGTCAGCGGATTGCCCCTCTATAAAAGGCGGCCGTTATTGATCTGTAATATGTTGTCGTCGCGGTGGAAATACAAGCAACTATACGGACGCAGTTTTTTCGGGGAGATGGCACGATCGGTATTTGGTGTTTTATTCGATCGTTCCCCTGAATCGGAGTAAGTTGCCGTTGACCCATATTCATCGGATAATCGGAATATGAAGTATTTGCTCATCTGGGCGGTATTCCTCGTCCTGTTCTATATTTTCCTGCGGTGGGTTATCCGCCAGACGCCGGTCACGGAGGACGATGACCTGAAAGTGCGGCGTATTTCCCGCCTTCTGGAACGCCTTAATGAAAAGTGGAACCTAAATAGAAAATAATAAAGGGGCTGTCTAAAACTTGTTAGACAGCCCCTTTCGATTGTACGGCTCGGCACCTGCGTTCGTGTTTGACGGCGGCCATGTTTGCGGCAAACCTTGTTACGCCTCGGCCATGACGGTCGTGCGAGCAAACTCTCTTGCGGCAATGCGGTGCCGGGGTTTTATCTTTTGCGACGCATTCCCGGTATCGGGCGCGTTGTCCGGCTGTCTCCCGGCTGTTCTCCCTTGGAGGACGTCGTTTTGGCGCTAAGCTCCTGCGTGGCTTTTTTGCCGGCTCCTGCTTTGTCTCCCGGGCATGCGCCTTGGGGGCGGGATGCTTTCGCTGGCACGCCCTTCGATCCCTTTCTTTCCGGCTCTCCTGCTTTCTCGGTCGGTCGTTCGCCGAAGAAATAGGCTTTCTGCCGCCGTTTCTCCTCCTGCGAACGGGCGACGTAGACTTTTTCATGTGTATAGGGGTTCTCCCCGGTGTAGAACATCACCGACGAAAGGGTCATCGGCGTCGGGGTGAGATCCTGTACCTGTTCGAGATTGAAATGGAGCTTGCCGAGCACTTTTGCCGACAGCGAGCGCATGTCGCGTTCGGTGCAGCCCGGGTGTGACGAGATAAAGTAAGGGATCAGCTGGTAGGGCAGTCCCTCGCGGCGGCAGATATGCTGGAAATCAGCGTTCAATTGCTCGAAAAGTGCGAACGGAGGCTTGCGCATCAGTTTCAGCACGGCGTCTTCGGTGTGTTCGGGGGCGACCTTCAGGCGTCCCGAGGTGTGGTGTTTCACGACCGTGGCGAGGTAAGGGCTGTCGTCGAACAGGTCGTAACGGATGCCGCTGCCGACAAAGGCCCTCTTGATGCCCTTCACGGCTCGGATCTTTTCGTACAAAGCCAACAGCGGCCGGTGGGCGTTGTCCAGATTTGGGCACATCTTCGGGTGCAGGCACGACGGACGGCGGCACCTGCGGCACAATTCCTTGTCGCGGCCGCCCATGCGGTACATGTTGGCCGACGGCGCACCGACGTCCGAGAGGTAACCCCTGAAGCCGGGCATCGAGGCGATCCGCCGCACCTCGTCGAGGATCGAGCGCTCGCTGCGCGAGTTGATGAATTTGCCCTGGTGAGCCGATATGGTGCAGAACGAACAGCCGCCGAAGCATCCCCGGTGGATGTTGACCGAGTGTTTGATCATCTCCCACGCCGGGATATCCCCTTTGCCGTTATAACGCGGGTGCGGTGCCCGTTCGTAAGGCAGGTCGAACGAGTGGTCGAGTTCTTCGGTCGTGAGCGTCGTGTTGGGCGGCGTGACGACCACGTAGCGGTCGCCCACGGCCTCGACCAGCGTCGCTGTCGGTTCCATCAGGTTGCTCTGGGTCTCGATGACCGTGAAATTCTCCCCGAAAGCCCGTTTGTCGCGCGCACACTCCTCGTAGGAGTGCAGCCGGATCGTCTCCGCCGGGTCGAGCCGCTCCACGTAATCTTTGCCGGCCATGAACGCCACTTGCCGCAGTTTGCGCAACAACTTGGCATTGTATCCGTTGCGCAGTGCCCGGGCGACCTGCTGTACGACCCGTTCGCCCATGCCATAGATCAGCAGGTCGGCGCCGCTTTCGGCCAGCACCGAAGGCTTGAGCGAGTCGTTCCAGTAGTCATAGTGCGTCAGCCGCCGCAGCGAGGCTTCGATTCCCCCGACTACTACTGGGACGTGCGGGAACAGCCGCTTGAGTATCTGCGTATAGGTCGTCACGGCATAGTCGGGCCGAAACCCCGCTTTGCCGCCGGGCGTATAGGCGTCGTTGCTCCTGAGGCGGATGTTGGCCGTATAGTGGTTGACCATCGAATCCATCGACCCGGCCGTGATGCCGAAGAAGAGCCTCGGCGTGCCCAACTTGGTGAAGTCGCGCAGGTCGTCCCGCCAGTTGGGCTGCGGCACGATGGCCACGCGGTAGCCTTCGGCTTCGAGCAGGCGACCGATCACTGCCGCGCCGAATGCCGGATGGTCGATGTAGGCGTCGCCCGAAAAGAGGATGACGTCCAACTGCTCCCACCCGCGTGCGCGGACTTCCTTTATCGTGGTCGGTAAAAACAAGGTGCAGTGAGTTTTTTTTATTTCGTTCCGGAGTAATTCCGGTCTGTATCCATGTGTTTGCAGGTGCGGACTGGCGTTTTATGCCTGCTTTTCGGGGCGTTTGCCGTTTTGGGAAGCTGCAGGTGCGGCCCTCCGTATTGCCGTAAGTCAGTCCGCTGCCGTGCCGTTTATCCGTTATCCGTCTCTTTCGATGCCGCTGCGTAGGTTTCCCATTTTTCGAGCAGCGCACGGAAATCGGAGGGCAGTTTGCTCTCGAAATATACCGTTTCGCGGGTCGTCGGGTGTACGAACCCGAGTGACCGCGCGTGCAGCGCGTGGCGGGGCAGCACGGCGAAGCAGTTTTCGACGAATTGCCTGTATTTCGAGAAGGTCGTGCCCTTCAGGATGCGGTCGCCGCCATAGCGTTCGTCGTTGAAGAGCGGATGTCCCTGCCACGACATGTGGACGCGTATCTGGTGCGTGCGGCCCGTTTCGAGCCGGCATTCGACCAGCGTCACATAGCCGTAACGTTTCAGCACCCGCCAGTGGGTCACGGCGTGCTTGCCGTCCGACCCGTCTTCGAATACGAACATCTTCTGCCGGTCGCGGGGGCTGCGGCCGATGTTGCCCGTGATCGTCCCCTCGTCCTGGTCGAAATTGCCCCACACGAGTGCCACATAACGGCGCTGGATCGTATGGTCGAAGAACTGCTTGGCCAGCCGTGCGTGCGCCTGTTCGTTCTTGGCCACCACGAGCAGCCCCGACGTGTTCTTGTCGATGCGGTGCACCAGCCCGGCGCGCATGTCGCCCTCCTGGAACAGGGGCAGGTTGCGCAGGTGGTACGTGAGCGCGTTTACGAGTGTACCGCTGTAATTTCCGTGCCCGGGATGCACCACCAGCCCGGCGGGCTTGTTGACGATCAGCAGGTCGTCGTCCTCGTAGGGAATTTCGAGCGGGATATCTTCGGGGATGATCTCCACTTCGCGCCGCGGGTAGGGCATCACGATCTGGATACGGTCGAGCGGCTTGACCTTGTAGCTCGATTTCGCGGGCTTGCCGTTCACGAGGATGTTGCCGCAGTCGGCAGCCGCCTGGATACGGTTGCGCGAGCATTTCTCCATGCGTACGGTCAGGAACTTGTCCAGCCGCAGCGGGGTTTGCCCCTTGTCGGCTACGACCGCAAAGTGCTCATACAGCCCGGCTCCCTCGCCGTCCTCTTCCGTGGCTTCCGATCCCTGGTCGAGTTCGGGATCCTCCTCTATGTAGCGTTCGTCGGCCATCAGTCGAAAAATCCTTCGTCGTTTCCGGCTGCCGCAGGCTCGTCTGCCGGCTGTTCCTCTGCGGTGCCTGCCGCCGCCCGTTCGAACTCCGCCTGAGCCAGCGAATCCGCATGTTCGCGTTCGGATTGCAGACGCTCCTCGGCCGCCTCCTTCGCCTGTTTTTCGGCTATGGCGCGATGTTGGGCGAGTTTCTTCTCGTCGAGCGTCAGCCTGAGGTCGACGCGCGAGCCCAGACCGGCGCTCCGCTCGGCCGTGGGATGCTGGATATAGACACGGGCATCCTTCTGGTTCAGGAGGTTGATCCCTTCGTCGAAATCCACCTTGCCGACGTTGAGCCCCAGTTCCCACAGGCGGCCCTTGGCCTCCTTGAGCGGGAACCCGACCAGGCGCGGTACGACCGTCGTGCCGTAGCCGCCTTCGACGCCCACATAGAGCGTCACGCCCGAGCCCAGCTCGGCCTCGATCTTGCTCGTCGCCGCTACGGGGCGGCCGTCGCAGTATTCGTCCAGTACGTAGTTGGTCGCCATGTCGGCGCGGTAGACCAGCTCGTCGATCTCCAGCCCCGCGATCTCCAGCATGTTCTTGGCCTGCCGCAGCGAACGCCCCGCCACATAGGGCACGGGCACCATCTTCTGGCGGAAGGAGTTGATCGTGATGTAGACCGTACGGCCGGGCTTGACCTCCACGCCCCCTTCGGGCAGCTGGTCGAGGACGATGCCCCCTTCGTAAGCCGGCACGAACAGCGAGTCGTTGATGTGCAGCTTGAGGTCGTACTTGCGGGCCATGCGCTGTGCCTGGTCGAGCTTCACGCCCGAAAAGTCGGGCACCGTGCGGCGGGCGCCGTGGCGCGTGCCGACCTGCATGACGATATGGGCCGCGACGGCCATCGCCAGGATGATCGCCCCGATCAGTACGAGGTTGTATGCCAGTCGGTTTTGCCGGAGCCGTTTCCAGTAATATGCCAGTTTCTCCATTGCGGGGTAGGGTTATATTTCGTTATAGAAGGTGTCGCGTTCCACGGCGCGGTAGCCGGCCGCCCGGACGATGCGGTGCATGTCGCCGATGCTCATCGAAGGCTTCCGGTCTTCGGCCCCGGCCATCGAGTAGATCCTCGTCGTGTCGTCGATCGTGCCGTCGATGTCGTCGGCGCCGAACGCCAATGCCAGTTCGGTCGTTGCCTTGCCGTACATCACCCAGTAAGCCTTGATGTGGGGTATGTTGTCCAGGTAGATCCGGCTCATGGCCAGCATCCGCAGGTCTTCGATCACCGACACTTCGCCGATTTCGGACATCGGGTTGCCGAAATTGCGGTATTTGAGCGGGATGAAGGCGTTGAACCCGCCTGTGAGGTCTTGCAGTTCCCTGAGGCGCCGCAGGTGGTTGATGCGGTGGCGGAGTTCCTCGACATGCCCGTAGAGGATCGTGGCGTTGGTCGGGATGCCGAGCCGGTGTGCCGCCTCGTGTACTCCGAGCCATTCGGCCGTCGAGCCCTTCTCGGGGCATATCCGCTGCCGGATCCGCTCGTCGAATATCTCCGCCCCTCCGCCCGGTATGGCGTCCATCCCGGCCTGCTTGAGCTGCCGCAACCCTTCCTCCGTCGTCAGTCCCGCCTTGCGGATCATGTATGACAGTTCGATCGCCGTAAATGCCTTGACGGCCGCCCCGGGCAATATGGCTTTCACGCGGCGGATCATGTCGGTGTAGTAATCCAGCCCGTGGTCGGGGTGTACCCCGCCTACGATATGCACTTCGGTGATGCCTTTCCCCTGCCGTTCGCGGGCGATTTGTTCGATTTCGTCCATCGTATAGTCCCACGCTTCGGGGTCGCCCGCCGGACGCCGGTAGGAGCAGAACCGGCAGTTGAAGACGCAGCGGTTCGTCGGCTCGATGTGGAAATTGCGGTTGTAATAAACCTTGTCGCCGCTTACGCGCTGTTTGGCTGCGGTTGCCAGTTCGCCCAGCAGCCACAGCGGGGCCTCGCGCCAGAGCCGTGCGGCTTCGGCGTCGTCGATGCGCTCTGCGCGGCGCACTTTGGCGGCTATGTCGTCGATGTGTCGCATGTTATTTCGGGGCTTTCCGGTAGAGGTAGATGGCGATGAACAGGTAGATGATATTGGGTAGCCATACGGCCAGCCCGGGCGGCAGGGTGCCGCTCTTGGCGAACTCCTCGAAGAAGCGGTTGAAGAGAATGTACGAGAAACAGAGCCCCGTGCCGATGCCGATATGGAGTCCCGTTCCGCCCCGCACCTTGCGCGAGGAGAGCGAGACGCCGATCAGCGTCAGGATGAAGGTCGAGAGCGGATAGGCGAAGCGGGCGTGCTTCTCTACCTCGATGATGTTGATCGAATCTGAACCCTTGGCGCGCTGCTGGTCGAGGAACTCGTTCAGTTCCGTAATGTTCATGGTCTGTATCAGGTCGTTGATCTCGCCCAGCTCGGCCACTTCGAGGTTGATGAGCGTGTCGAGGTTGCGGAACTGCTCGAATTTCTCGATGCCCAGCGAGTCGAATTCGCGCTTGGTGTAGCGCGGTGCCGTCCAGCGTTTGGTCTCGGGGTTGAATTTCACGTCGGCCGCTTCGAGCGAGCGGGTCATCGTGCCGCTGTAATACTCCTCCAGCGCGAGGAACGACGCCTGCTGCGAACCGTCGTTGTAACCGCGGATGTAGGCGAACGTCCCCGGCTCGATCTGCCGGTAGATGTGGCGGTTGAACTTGGCGTTCTGCTTGCGTTTTATGTACTGCGACTCGAAATTGACGATGTGCCGCTGCGAAATGGGTATCAGCCAGAGGTTCAGCGTCAGCGAAAGGCTGCCGATGATCAGCGCCCCGAGGAAATAGGGCCACATCAGGCGGCGGAACGACATGCCGCCCGAGAGCATGGCGACGATCTCGGTCTGGTAGGCCATCTTCGAGGTGAAGAAGATGCAGGCGATGAAGGTGAACAGTCCGCTGAACTGGTTGATGAAGAACGGGATGAAATTCAGGTAGTAGTCGAAGATCACCTCGTTGAGCGGGGCGTGCAGTTCCGTGAAGTCGTCGATCTTCTCCACGTAGTCGAACAGTACGACCACGACGATAATCATCGCGATGGCGAAGAAGTAGGTCGCGAGGAATTTCCCCAGTATGTAGCGGTCTAAGATCTTAAACCCCGGAAAACGCAGCTTCATCTTTTCGGTTGTCAATATTTTTCGAATGCGATCCATTCGGTTTGATCCGGATCGTCGATCGCAGGCCGTGCGAACCTGTACAACTCTCCGCAGCCGTGGATAACGGCCGTATTGCCTTCGAACCGGATAAACGACCAGTAGATGCCGTCCTCGTCGAAGACACACTGGTAGGGACTGAATTTCGTGTTGTCAATTTTCAGCGGTTCGGCGCTCTCGGCGCGGTTGTCGGGGGCCATGTAGGCGGTGTGCTCCCGCGAGTTGTCCATCATACGGACGTTCTGTGCGAAAAGTCCGCCGTGGTCGTTAAACCGCAGGCGGGCGGCTCGGCAATAGACGAATCCCGGCTCGATATTGAACGTATAACTGTGCCGGTTGGTTCCCGCTTGGAAGCTGACGGTTCCGTTTTCGCAGTGGCATCTCGTGCCCAAGCACCATTGCTGGATGCAGGAGCCGATCTCCAACGGCGAGGCTTTCAGCATCTCGTAGGGTGCGACGACCTCAAAGTTTTCCACTTTTTCGAGCATTCGTTCCCGACCGTCTACCACGATACGCAGCCGTCCGTCGGGCTGCACGGTTCCCAAATCGGCGGATTGTCGTGCTTCTCCGGGTGTCCAGATATACTGCATGAGCACCGTGTCGGGCGTGAATACGGTTTTACCCAATAACACGGTGTCCGTGGCGTCCGTGAGTTGCAGGAGGGAGGTTGTTATGCTGTCATTGCGCTCGAATAGCAGCGCGAAGCGTTTTGAACGGAACAGTTCGCAGTCCTTATCAGCCCAAACCCCAACCGCAGGAGATGCCGCCGCCGGTTTGTTCTCCGAACAGGACGGGCTGGCCAGCAAGACCCACAACCCGAACAGGATGACTTGAATTGATCTTTTCATAATCTTTTTTTCGTTTGGTTGTTTGATAAAAGCCTTTTACAGTCTGCGCATCAGTTTGCCGACCATCGCCTCCTTCCACGGCTTGAAATCCCCGGCCGCGATGTGCTGGCGGGCCATCGTCACCAGCCGCAGGTAGAAGGCGATGTTGTGCAGCGAGGCGATCTGCGCCGCCAGCATTTCGCCGCATGTCACCAGGTGGTGTAGGTAGGCTTTCGTATAGAGCGTGTCGACGAACGCCGTGCCCTCGGGGTCGATCGGCGAGAAGTCGTCCTCCCATTTCTTGTTGCGGATGTTGATGACGCCTTCGGCCGTGAACAGCTGCCCGTTGCGGCCGTTGCGCGTCGGCATCACGCAGTCGAACATGTCCACGCCGCGCTCGATCCCTTCGAGGATGTTCACCGGCGTGCCCACGCCCATTAAATAACGGGGACGGTCTTCGGGCAGTATGGCGTTGACCACTTCGATCATCTCGTACATTACCTCGGTCGGTTCGCCGACCGCCAGTCCGCCGATGGCATACCCGTCGGCGCCGTACTGTTGCACGTTTTCGGCCGCATGCGCCCGGAGGTCGGGGTATGTGCATCCCTGTACGATGGGGAACAGCGCCTGGTAGTGGCCGTATTTGGGCTCGGTCTGATGGTAACGGTCGAAGCAGCGATCCAGCCATCGCTCGGTCAGCGCCAGCGATTTGGCCGCGTATTCGCGCGGGGCGTCGCCCGGGGGGCATTCGTCGAAAGCCATCATGATGTCGGCGCCGATCGTGCGCTCGGTGTCCACGACGCTTTCGGGGGTGAAGAGGTGTTTCGAACCGTCGATATGCGACCGGAAATGGCATCCCTCCTCTTTGAGCTTGCGGCAAGCTGCGAGCGAGAAGACCTGGAAGCCGCCGCTGTCGGTGAGCATCGGCCCTTCCCAGGTCGAGAAACGGTGTACGCCCCCGGCCTTTTCGATGATCTCCATGCCGGGGCGCATGTAGAGGTGGTAGGTGTTCGCCAGGATGATCTGCGCCCGGGCCTCGTCGCGCACGTCGCGGTGGAAAATGCCTTTGACCGTGGCGGCTGTACCCACAGGCATGAAAATCGGGGTGCGGATGACGCCGTGGTCTGTCGCCAGTTCGCCCGCGCGGGCTTTGGATGCCGGATCCTTATGCTGTAATGTAAACTTCATGCTCATATATTCGGCAAAAATACATAAAATAATCTGATTTGGGAATTCTGAATTCTGAATTGTTTTGTACCTTTGCACATATTTCGCCTGTATGCAATTTTTCGATACTTTTCTGACATGCTACGGCTGGGAAGGCATTGCCCTCGCAGGGGCCGTGCTCGCCATGTTCGGCGTGCAGTTGTACTACTATATTTTCGTTTACGGCCGTATTCCCGGCTACAAGAACAACCGCCGCCCGGCCGTGCTGGAGGCCGATCCCCAGGTGTCGGTCGTTATCCCGCTCTTCTCGGAGGACTATTCGTTCGTCGAGGAGCGGCTGCCGCTGATCCTGGCGCAGAACTACCCCGATTTCGAGGTGGTGATCGTCTACGTCGGCCACGATTCCGATTTCTACGAGGAGCTCGTGCGGCTGAAACAGTCGTTCCCCCAAATCGTGACGACCAAGATTCACCTCGATCCCCGCTTTCCCATCTCGCGCAAGATGGCGCTCAACGTGGGCATCAAGTCGGCGCACTACGAGTGCATGGTCTTCACTTCGACCGATGCCGTCCCCCAGACCGACCGCTGGCTGGCATTGATGGCCAAGGGCTTTACGCGGGGCGAGATCGTTGTGGGTTACTGCGGCGTGGAGCGCAGGAAAGGCTTTGCGAACTACATGATGCGCGCCTGGCGCATGATGCACTCCGCCGACTGGATCGCCCGTGCCGTGCGCCGAAACCCTTACCGGGGAACGCTCCACAACATCGGGTTTACGAAGAACATCTATTTCGGCTCCAAGGGGTTCAGCCATCTCAACATGAATATCGGCGAGGACGACCTCTACATGCAGAAGGTCATGACGCACGACAATGTGAGCGTGATCCTCTCGCCGCGTGCGACGTTGCGCGAGAAAATGTGGGGCGGTATGCGCTGGTGGATGGGGCAGTTGCGTTATTACGGTTCGGCATTCGCGTTCTATCCGCAGCAGGTGAAGAATTACATCCAGTGGGAACTGGGGTCGCGGGCGCTTTTTTTCATCACGGCCGCCTGTGCGCTGGCGGTGATGCCGTTCGAATACAAGATCGCGGCCCTCGTGCTGGTGCTGGTTCGCTACCTGCTCGTGGCGATTCAGGTGCGACGCATCGCACGCCGCCTGGGAGAGGCGGGCATGGCCGGCCGTTATTTTGTTTACGACCTGCTCAGTCCGCTGTGGGCGTTCCTGCTCGGGGTGCTGCTGCTGCGACGAGATGACCGCGTATGGAGATAGCCGACTATATCGTCGCCGAAGACCGGCGCCTGGTGGAACTCGTGCTCGAAGGCGACGACAGGGCCTTCGAATACCTGTTCAACCGTTACCGCGATGCGATCCACCGCCTTTTCGTGCAGCGGCTGGGGGGTGTCAACGATGCCGACGACCTGTTGCAGGAGACGTTCATCAAGGTCTACATCAACCTGCACCGTTACAGTACCGCCTATACCTTCGGGCAGTGGGTTTACACCATCGCCCGCAATACGTTCATCGACTTCGTGCGGCGCCGCCAGGACGACCTGTCGATCGACGAACGTTTCTCCTCGCCTCCGTCGACGACTCCGACGCCCGAAGAGAGCGTCATCAGCATGCAGCAACGGACGCAGATCGAGCATTACCTCGAACGCCTCGCCCCGCGCTACCGGACGCTGATCGTCATGCGGTTCTTCGACGAATACTCTTACGAAGAGATCGCCGCCAACCTCAAATTGCCGCTCGGCACCGTCAAGACGCAGATACACCGTGCCCGCGAACAGATGTGCCGCCTGATAACCGAAGGCGAGAAAAACTAACCCCCCCCCGGAAAAACCGATCCGCATGGAACTTATCGACAAATATTTCCCCGCCCTGACGGAGTTGCAGCGGCAGCAGTTCGCCGCCTTGTACGGCCTTTACGCCGACTGGAACGCCAAGATCAACGTCGTCTCGCGCAAGGATTTCGACCAGCTCTACCTGCGCCATGTGCTGCATTCGCTCGCCATCGCCAAGGTCTGTACGTTCGATGCCGGTGCCCGTATCCTCGACGTGGGGTGCGGCGGCGGCTTCCCTTCGGTGCCGCTGGCGATTCTCTTTCCCGAGGCGCATTTCACCGCCGCCGATTCCATCCGCAAGAAGATCACGGTCGTCGAGGGCGTCGCCGCCGGGCTCGGGCTGCGGAACCTCGATCCCCGCTGCGTGCGGGTCGAGACGCTGCAGGAACGCTACGATTATGTCGTTTCGCGCGCCGTCACGGCAATGCCGGAGTTCGTCGGATGGATCTGGGCGAAAATCGGGAAGGGACAGAAAGGCTCGCTTCCGAACGGCATTCTCTACCTCAAGGGCGGCGACCTGGCCGAAGAACTGGCGCAGACCGGTATGCGTTGGTATATCTACGATATTCCGCGCTTCTTCGGCGAGGAGTTCTTCGAGACCAAGAAAGTGGTCTATACCCCTAAAAAATAAATCCGTATGGCAGACGGCGCGCTCCTTCCCGGGTTGCTGTTGTGGTCGCTGCCCGCGATGTTCCTGCTCCACGATGCCGAGGAGGTGCTCTTGCTTCCGCCGTGGCTTCGCCGCAACCGGGAGTGGCTGGCGCGGCGTTTCCCGCAGCTCGCCCGCCGCATGCTCCTGCATTTCGACGGGATCTCCCCCTTGCGGTTTGCCGCCATGGCTGTCGAAGAACTGGTTTTGCTGGTGGCGGTAACGGCCTGTGCGGCCCTTGCCGGCTGTTATTATCCGTGGCTGGCCCTGTTCCTTGCGTTCGGGATGCACCTGCTGATCCATCTCGGGCAGTGGGTTGCCGTGGGACGCTATGTCCCCGTCGTTGCGACGTCGCTGTCGTGCCTGGCGTGCTGTGGCTGGGGACTGTGCATCATGATAAACTCCCGGTTCTTTTCGCTCCGGGAGTTCGTGTTATGCGGGATGGCGGGATGTCTCGTCGCCGCGGTCAATCTCTGGCTCGTGCATCGGCTGGCGACACCAGCCGTTTCAGGCCGGGAGCACAGGTGATTACTTTCCCTGTTTGGGCTGCTGTCTGTCGAGGATCGTTTGCAGGTTGGCCATGAATTTGTCGGGCTTGGCCGCCCCCTGTATGCGCCCCAGCAGTTCGCCCTGCGTGTCGAAGACCAGGTAGAGCGGGATCGCCCCGCTGCCGTAGCGTTTCAGCAGTTCCTTGCCCGTGGTTTTGTCCACGTCGTATTTGGCGGCCACGAAATGCCGTTCCATGAAATCCCCCACGTCCTTGCGTGAGAAAACCTCCCGTTCCATCGTGCGGCAGGGCGGACACCACGTGGCGTAGAGGTCGATGAAGACCAGTTTCCCGGTTTTGACCGCCATCTCCCGGACGGCGTCGGTCGATTTTGTTTCGAATTTCACCTGTGCCTGTGCGGCGCCCGCTCCGAGTGCCAGCATCAGTATGAAGGTCAGTTTTTTCATGCGGATTCGTTTTCCGTATAACGTGCAAGAACCGTGCTCTATTGCCCGCCTTCGAGTGCCGAAGTGCTTAGCAGCCCGCAGGCCGCCTGGATGTCCTCCCCGCGCGAAGCCCGGATCGTGGTTTGTATGCCCTTGGCCGTCAGCGTGTCGCGCAAACGCACCATGGCTGCGTCGTCCGGCGAGAAATAGGGTGACCCGGGGATTTTATGGAACCGGATCAGGTTGATGCGGCACTTGATGCCGTCCAGCAGGCGGCACAGTTCGCGGATATGCCGCGGCGAGTCGTTCAGCCCGCTCATGACGATGTATTCGAACGATACGCGGCGCTGGTGCGTGAAGTCGTATCGGCGCAGGATTGCCGCGACCTCGGCGACCGGCCATGCCCGTTCGACGGGCATGATGGCTGCCCGCTCCTCGTGGAAGGGGTTGTGCAGGCTCACGGCCAGGTGCACCTTCGTGCTGTCGAGCAACCGCCGCAACTCGGGGACGACGCCCGCCGTGGAGAGCGTGATGCGCGTGGGCGACCAACCGAAGCCCCATTCCGCCGTGAGGATGTCGAGCGTTCTGAGCACGTTGTCCATATTGTCCAGCGGTTCGCCCATGCCCATGAAAACTACGTTCGTCAGCGTGTCGCGTTCGGGCAGGGAGACGATCTGGTTGAGGATTTCGGCCGCCGTAAGCGAGTGTTGCAGCCCCTGCCGCCCCGTGGCGCAGAATTTACACCCCATGCGGCACCCGGCCTGCGACGAGACGCAGAGCGTGGCCCTGTCGCCGTCGGGAATATAGGCCGATTCGATGTAGGCTCCCTGCTGTGTGCGGAAGAGGTATTTCTTCGTGCCGTCGGCCGATTCGGTGACCCGTTCGGGCGGGGTCAGCACCTGCCGGAACCGTTCGGCCAGCAGGGCGCGCCGGGCAGCCGGGATATCGGTCATCAGCATCGGGTCTTCGATGTGCTTCACATAGAGCCAGCGGGCGAGCTGTCGTGCCGCGAAACGCGGCAGGCCCGTCTCGGCGCAGAGGGCGGCGAGCTCCGCAGGGTTTTTCCCGTATAGTGGTTCCGAAACGGCCATTTATCAATCTCCGATGTGATCTTTTACCCCGCAAAAGTAGGCAAAAAATAAAGATTTTCGTGCCGAATGGCGCATTTTTGAATTTTTATCCATATATTTGTGGTGCATAGCATGTCTATGTGCGATTTATCATTGCCGAACAATTAAATTTAAAATAAATGGAAATCAAGAAATCACCCAAAGCAGACCTTCAGAACAAGCGGGGTCTTTTGCTTGAAATCGGACTTGTCGTAGCCCTTATCCTGGTTATTGCGGCTTTTGCCTACACGCCGAAGGAGTACCGGATCGAAAAGCCGGACTTGAACTACGGCCCGGTCGAAGAAGAAATTACCGAGATTACCCGTCAGGATCAGAAGCCGCCCGAACCTCCCAAGAAGGTCGAGGTGAAGGTGATCGCCGACCTGTTGCAGGTGGTGACCAACGACACGAAGATCACGACCGAGGTGGACTTTGCCGAATTCGACGAGAACACCGAGGTGATCCAGCAGGTCGACGTGGTCGAGGAGACCATCGAGGACGACCAGCCGTTCCTGATCGCCGAGACGATGCCTTCGTTCCAGGGAGGTGACCTCAATACCTTCCGTACGTGGGTTCAGCAGAACGTCAAGTTCCCGCAGATCGCCCTCGAAAACGGCATCCAGGGTCGTGTGGTTCTTTCGTTCGTGATCGAGAAGGACGGACGCCTGACCAATATCCAGGTGTTGCAGACGCCCGACCGGTCGCTTTCCGAAGAGGCCATCCGCGTGCTGAACAAGTCGCCGAAGTGGAGCCCCGGCAAGCAGCGTAACCAGGTTGTACGTGTAAAGTACACCCTGCCCGTTGACTTCCGCGTGCAGAACTAAGCCGGGACGGTGAGGGGATTCCGGCGGCAGCGACCCGGAATCCCGACGATACATACGCTGCACTGGATTCGCGTACTAACCACCTAATTCTGATTGATATGGAGATTAAAAAATCATTCAAGGCAGATCTTAGGAATAAGAGAGGCCTTTTATTGGAGATCGGTTTGGTCGTGGCATTGTCCCTGGTCATTGTCGCATTTACCTATACGCCGGACGAGTACAGGATCCAGAAAGTCGCAGTGAATGTTATGCCCGTCGATGTCGATATTGTCCCGGTCACGACCGACGCGCCCAAACAGAAACCCCAGAAGGTCGAGGTAAAGGCTCTTTCCCAGTTGATCGAGGTCATTCCCAATCACCGGTTCGTGCAGACAGATCTCACGTTCGAGGATTTCGATCCGGATGCGATTGTCGAAATTGTGCCGCCGGCCAAGGACGAGGATTTCGCGGACGACACGATTTTCATTACCGCCGAGACGATGCCATCGTTTCAGGACGGAGACCTCAATACGTTCCGGACGTGGGTGATGCAGAACGTCAAGTTCCCGCAGCTCGCCCTCGAAAACCAGATTCAGGGTCGTGTCGTTCTTTCGTTCGTAATTGACAAGGACGGTCGCCTGACCAATATCGAGGTGTTGCAGTCGCCCGACCGGTCGCTTTCCGAAGAAGCCATCCGCGTGCTGAACAAGTCGCCGAAATGGAGCCCCGGCAAGCAGCGTAACCAGGCTGTGCGTGTCAAATACACGCTCCCGGTCGATTTTCGCGTACAGAACTGACCGGACGTATGTGGTTTGAGTTGAGAATGTTCTGCATGACAATTTAATAATTTAATAAATAGGGTATCCGCCGAAAGCAGGATACCCTTTTTGTAGCATAATGTTTGCTCCCCGCAGGGAGCACCTTCCCTGCCGCATGTTGCGGCACGATGTGACTGTTTAAAATTAAGTGTACGACTTTGACTGAGAATAAGAATATAACCCCGAACTCCGAGGCCGTTCCCGATTGCAGGGAGCGCGCCGTGATGGTCGCCGTTATCCGCGACAACCAGGATCCGCGGCAGGCCGAAGAGTTCCTCGACGAACTCGAATTCCTGGCCGAAACGGCCGATATCGTGAGTGTGAAACGCTTTACGCAGCGGCTGCCGCAGCCTTCGGCCCGCATATACGTCGGCCCGGGCAAGTTGGAAGAGATCGCCGGTTACTGCCGGGAGCAGCAGATCGACGTGGTGATTTTCGACGACGAGCTCTCCCCGTCGCAGACGCGCAATATCGAAAAGGCCATGCCCTGCCGCATCCTCGACCGTACGCGCCTGATCCTCGACATCTTCATGTCGCGGGCGCAGACGGCCTATGCCAAGACGCAGGTGCAGCTGGCCAACTACGAATATATGCTGCCCCGCCTTTCGGGCATGTGGACTCACCTCGAACGGCAGCGCGGCGGTACCGGAACCCGCGGCGGTGCCGGTGAGCGCGAGATCGAGACCGACCGCCGTATCATCCGCAACCGGATCTCCAAACTCAAGGAGGATCTGCAAAAAATCGACCGTCAGATGGCCGTGCAGCGCTCGAACCGCGGTTCGATGGTGCGTGTGGCGCTGGTAGGCTATACCAACGTGGGCAAGTCCACGTTGATGAACCTGATCTCCAAAAGCGAGGTGTTTGCCGAGAACAAACTCTTTGCGACACTCGACACGACGGTGCGCAAGGTGGTTTTCGACAACCTCCCGTTCCTGCTGTCCGATACCGTGGGATTCATCCGCAAACTGCCCACCGAGCTGATCGAGTCGTTCAAATCGACGCTCGACGAGGTGCGCGAAGCCGACCTGCTGGTGCATGTGGTCGACATCTCGCATCCGCAGTTCGAAGAGCAGATCGACGTGGTGAAACAGACCCTGCAGGATATCGGCGCGGGCGACAAACCCGTTTACCTGGTCTTCAACAAGGTCGATGCCTATACCTATGTCAGGAAGGACGAGGACGACCTCACGCCCGCCACGCGCGAGAACCTGTCGCTCGACGACCTGAAAAAGAGCTGGATTGCCCGGGCCAATACCCCCTGCATTTTCCTTTCGGCGCTTGCCAAGACCAACATCGAGAAATTCCGTTCGGATCTCTACGGGATGGTACGCGAGATACATGCTGGGCGTTACCCCTTCAACAACTTCCTCTATTGACAACCAAACTTCATACCTATGACCTTGCATATTTTGAGTAAACAGGACACTGTCCTCAACAAGTTCATCGCACAGATCCGCGATAAGTTGGTGCAGAAGGACTCGATGCGCTTCCGCCGTAACCTGGAGCGTATCGGGGAAATCACGGCCTACGAGATCTCGAAGGAGCTCGCCTATTCGCCCCGTGTCGTCGAGACGCCGCTGGGCGAAGCGGAGGTCGGGCTGATCAACGACCAGGTCGTCGTGGCGACGATCCTGCGGGCCGGGCTGCCTTACCATCAGGGATTCCTGAACTACTTCGACGATGCCGAGAACGCTTTTGTTTCGGCCTACCGTAAAAGTACGAAAGACGGCAAGTTTACGGTCAAGGTCGAGTATATCTCGTGCGGCGACCTCGAAGGCAAGGTCTTGTTGCTGGTCGATCCGATGCTCGCCACGGGCTCTTCGCTCGTGTTGGCCTATAAGGCCTTGTGCGAGAAGGGCGGTACACCCAAATATACGCACGTTGCGGCTGTGATTGCCAGCGAACAGGGGATCGACTACGTGCAGAAGAATATGCCGCGCAAAACCACCACGGTCTGGGCGGCCGCCGTCGACGAAGAGTTGACCTCGCGCTGCTATATTGTTCCGGGTATCGGCGATGCCGGTGACCTGGCCTACGGCGAGAAGGTCTGACCCCGGCATCCCTGTGCCGGATTCATCCGGCACCGATCTGTCTCGGAAAATCCCGGTGTCGGGGGTGCCGCCGACCTCAAGCCCTGCGGTAGGGGGCGGAGAACCCGGTGTCGACCGACAAACGAACCTCTGCTCCGTATGGCGGAGGAGCCGGTGTCGGTTTCCTGCGGTGGAAAAATCCGATCCGCTGCTTCCTGTGGCTGTCTGTTCGGAACGGATGTGCCCTGCCGGGGCGGGCTTTCGGCGGGTTCCGGCACTTTGATAGGTATAACCGCCAAATTAAGATGTGCGCATGGTAAAGAAGAAGATAGCTTTTGTTTTAGCGGTGTTCTGTGCGACCGTTCTGCTGATGGCCGTCCAGAAACCCGTTTTCCTGGCCTACTATGCGGCCGATGCCGCGCAGGCTTCCGTCGGCGAATGGCTGGGCGTCGTGTGGCACGGGCTGACGCTCGACAGCACCGTCGCCGGGTATGTCACCGCACTGCCGCTGCTGCTGACCCTTGTGTCGCTGTGGGTGCGGCTGCCCGGGAGAATATGGCGGCGGGTGCTGACAGGCTATTTCGTGTTGGTCGCAACCGTCACGGCGGTCATCTTCGCCGTCGATGTCGAGTTATACCAGCATTGGGGCTTCCGCCTCGATGCGACGATCCTGATTTACCTTACCGACCCCCGGGAGGCCATGGCGAGCGTCGATTTCTGGCTCGGGGTGCGCCAGACCTTGCTGGCCGTCGCCTACGCGGCGCTTATGGTTTGGGTCTACCGCCTTGTCTGCCGCCTGTTCGACGGGGAGCCGCTGCGCCGACGTGCGGCGCTGCCGTGGAGCCTTGTCCTGCTGCTGCTCGCCGGGTGCGATTTCCTCGCCATCCGCGGCGGGCTGGGGGCTTCGGTCGCCAATGTGTCGAAGGCCTATTTCAGTGCGAACATGTTTCTGAATCATGCGGCGACCAACCCGGTCTTTTCGTTCCTCACGAGCCTCGGCGATCATACCGACTATGCCGCCGAATACCCCTTCTTCGACGAGGCCGGACGCGAGGAACGGTTTGCCCCCTTGCGCGGGAACAACCCTTCCGCCGCCGCTCCCGAGCGGGTGCTGACGACCCCTCGCCCCAATGTCGTGGTGGTTATTCTCGAAAGTTTCGCCCGTACGGTCATGGATGCCGATGTCGGCGGCCTGCCCGTCATGCCCAACATGCAGCGCCTGAAGGGCGAAGGCATCTGGTTCGAAAATTTCTTCGCCAACTCGTTCCGCACCGACCGGGGCGAGGTGGCTATCCTGAGCGGATTTCCTGCCCAGACCCGCATGTCGATCATGAAGCTCCCGGCCAAGAGCCGTAACCTGCCCTCGCTGGCGCGTTCGCTCTCCGGCGTGGGGTATGCCACCTGCTTCTCCTATGGCGGCGACCTGAACTTCACCAACCAGGCTTCGTACATGTACGCTACGGGCTGGCAGCAGCTCACGTGGCAGAAAGACCTGCGCTTCGATACCCCGCCGGCCGACTGGGGCTATGACGACGCGGTGATGTGCGACTGGTTCGCCGACCGCGTGATCGCCCTGAGCGGGAAGGGCGAGCCGTTCCTGGCCGGCATGCTGACATTGAGCAGCCATCGCCCGTTCGACGTGCCGTTCTCGAAGTTCGACGACAAGGAACTCAACGCCTTCGCCTTTTCCGATGAATGCGTCGGCCGTATGGTCGACAAACTGAAGGCTTCGCCGGCATGGGACAATCTGCTTCTGGTGCTGGTCGCCGACCACGGCTATCCGTGGCCGCGGAGCCTCTCCTATAACGAGCCGCTGCGCCACCGCATCCCGATGATCTGGCTGGGCGGCGCCGTCGCTGCACCGCGTGTGGTCGATACCTACGCCTCGCAGATCGACATCTGCGCCACGATCCTCGGGCAGCTGGGGATCGACCATTCGGATTTCGATTACAGCAAGGATATTTTCGCGCCGACCCCCCCCCGCAAATTCGCTTACTATACGTTCAACGACGGTTTCGGCGTGGTCGATGCCTCGGGGGAGGCCGTGTGGGACGCTACGAGCGGCAAGGCCGTCAGCGAGACCGCGCCCGGCCTGCTGGATATCGGCCGCACGATGCTTCAGACAACCTATGTCGACATCGGAAACCGCTGATTCCGGGACAAATACCTGAAATTAGGTATTGCGCGGTGTGCGGTAATTCGTTATTTTTGCAGATATAGAACATATTATGTATAGAATAGGGCGATACAATTCCGACGACCGCATGTGCGACCTGGTTTGCGACCGCTATCCCGTGCTGCTTATCATGAGCCGCTTCGGTATCGCATTGGGTTTCGGTGACAAGACCATCGGCGAGGTCTGCCTCGACAGCGGGGTCGATACGGCTACTTTCCTGGCTGTCGTCAACATGCACTCCGACGATAAGGCTCCCGACCCGGAGACGATCTCGGTGGCTGCGCTCGTCGGCTACCTGCGCAATTCGCATGTCTATTTTCTCGATTTCCGGCTTCCGGCTATCCGCCGCAAGCTGATCGAGGCGATCGATTGCAGTCATAACGACGTGGCTTTCGCCATCCTGCGGTTCTTCGACGAGTACGTCGCCGAAGTGCACAAGCACATGGACTACGAGGAACAAAAGGTTTTCCCCTATGTCGAAGGGTTGCTCCGGGGGGAGCATCCCGAGGGTTATTCGATCGACATATTCCGCCGGCACCACGACCAAGTCGAGGCGAAACTCGCCGAACTGAAGCGGATCATCATCCGTTATTACCCCTCGGGCAGCACCAACGAACTGAACGGCGTGCTTTTTGACATCTTCACCTGCGAGCGCGACCTGGCGTCGCACAACGATATCGAGGATCGTCTGTTCATTCCGGCAATCAAGCGGCTCGAAGAGCAGACGGGAACGCGAGGCCGGGCATCGGGCGCACAGCCCGGGGACATGCCTCCGAGGCAACCCGCCCCCAAGAAAGGAGGCCGTCGATGAAGGCGTTGAAACTCGCCGTCGCCGAGCCTTCGGCCATCCTGCGCTGCGGCATTATCGCCGTGTTGCGCCGCCTGCCGGCCCCAGACGTCGATATCCTCGAAATCGCCGATATTTCGCAGCTCACGGCGCAGTTGTCGCGCCATCGTCCCGACGTGCTGGTCGTCAACCCGGCTTCGCTGGGGTTCTGTACGCCGCAGCAACTGAGGATGCAAACCGGTTGCGAGAGCCTGCGCTGCATTGCGTTGCAAATGGCCGTGACGGACGCTGCTATGCTCAATGCCTATGATGAGGTGCTTTCGGTCTACGACCCGGTCGAGACGCTGCGCGAAAAGATCATGCAACCGGTCGGCGATGCACCCCGTGAAGAGCGCCAGGAGCCGTTGAGCGCCCGCGAACGCGAGATCGTCGTCTGCATCGTTAAGGGCATGACCAACAAGCAGATCGCCGATGCACTCTGCATCTCGACCCATACGGTCATCACACATCGGCGCAACATCGTGGCCAAGTTGCAGATACACTCTCCGGCAGGGCTTACGATCTACGCCATCGTCAACAAACTGGTCGATCTCTCGGACATCCGGGATACGATCGCTGAAATATAACGGTTATGGCACACGAACACCATCATCACGACCATACGGTCACGTCGCTCAACAAAGCCTTTATCCTCGGCATTGTGCTCAACGTGGCATTCGTTGTCGTCGAATTCGCCGTCGGGCTCTATTACGGGTCGATGGGGCTGCTGTCCGATGCCGGGCACAACCTTTCCGACGTGGCGAGCCTGCTGCTGGCCATGCTGGCTTTCCGCCTTGCACAGGCCCATGCTACGCCCCGGTATACCTACGGCTATAAGAAGAGCACGGTGCTCATTTCGCTGCTCAACTCCGTGATCCTGCTCGTCGCCGTGGGGGTCATTGTTGCCGAGAGCGTGGGGCGGATGCTGCATCCGGCACCCGTCGAGGGCGGAGCCATCGCCTGGACGGCCGGCGTCGGGGTTGTGATCAACGGCTTTACGGCCTGGCTCTTCATGAAGGATAAGGACAAAGACCTGAACGTGAAAGGGGCTTATTTGCATATGGCCGCCGATGCGCTGGTGTCGGTGGGGGTGCTGGTGTCGGGTGTCGTGATTTCGTGGACGGGATGGACGATCGTAGACCCCGTCGTCGGGCTTGTCGTTGCCGCCGTGATCGTGGCATCGGTCTGGTCGCTGACGCGCGACAGCCTGCGCCTGTCGCTCGACGGTGTGCCCGTGGGTATCCGCATTGCCGAAGTGGAAAAGACGATGGTGGCTGTGCCGGGTGTCAAGGCCGTGCACCACATCCATGTCTGGGCGATCAGCACTACCGAAAATGCCCTTACGGCGCATGTCGTGTTGGCAGAGCTGCCCCGTATGGAAACGGTCAAGAGACAGCTCAAAGCGGAGCTGGAAACGGCCGGGATCCACCATGTGACACTCGAATTCGAATCTTCGGCCGAACATTGCCCCGGGACGTGCGACTGATAGCGCTACCGGCCGGGAGGGACTGTGTGCCTGCCTTTTGCGGGTTCCTCCGGTTTTTCCGCCCTGCGGGTTGCGTGTATGCTATCTGAAAAAACAATCCGACCCCGAAAGGTCGGATTGTTTTTATTGTCTCGGGCAGCATTTGTGCCTTTCGGGCTTTGTCTACCTGCGGGTTCAGGGTACCGGGTCGTAACCGCTGCCTCCCCACGGATGGCACCGTGCGAGCCGCCGGAGCGTCAGCCACAGCCCCTTCAACGGCCCGTATTTACGCAGTGCTTCGAGGGCATATTGCGAGCAGGTCGGCGTGAAGCGGCACGACGGAGGCGTGAACGGGGAGATGCAGAGCTGGTAGAACTTCACCAACGCGATCAGCGGCAGGGCGCAGATGTGTTTAAAGGTGTTCCACGACTGTTTCCAGAATCCGGCGGACTGCATTCTGAATGGTTTTATAGGGTAGCATCTCTTTCGAGGAGTAGATCAGCGCCAGGTCGAGGTTCGCCGGGCTGCCGTTCTTCAACGTCTGTTTCTGCAACCGGTATGCCTCCTTGGTACGGCGCCGCAGCAAGTTGCGTTTGTTGGCCCGCTTGTGGAATTTCTTGGGCACGGAGAACAATACCTCGACCGAAGGTATCTCGTCGGCCTCGGCGAACCAGACGTACCGGAACGGGAAGATAAACCCGCTCTCCCCGCTCTCGAACATGCGGCGCACGGCACCGAGCGAACGGAGCCGTTCCGTGCGGGGAAGCGAGCAGTCGGGCATGGCTATTTTATTTGCGGGGTTCGGCAGTGCGGCGCGTGCGGCTCTTTTTGGCCAGTTTATGCTGCTGGCTGCGGATGAACTCCTCTTTTTCCGTATCGGTAACCAACTCTACAGGTTCTATCTCCTCGCCTTTATGAACCTTCTGCAAATAGATGTCGACGGCCTTGGCCATCGACGGGGCCACCGGGGTCGGGGCGTTGGCTTGTACCGTGATGCCTGCCGCAAGGGCAGCGCGCAGCGTGCCTTCACCGAATACCGCCACGGCGGGCAGGTTTTCGGTGCCGAACTTGTCGACAAGGGTCTTGACGTCCGAAGGCGAATAGAGCGCCAGCAGTCCGTAATCCGCAAGCTGCACGTCTTCGAGTTCCGAAGCCACCGTGCGCGCCAGGATGACGGGGTCTACCGCCAGCTTGAGCTTGGCAAGCGTCTCGGGCAGTTCGGGTTTGTGGGGCTCGCTCAGCGCCAGCAGGAATTTCTCGTCCTTATGTTTGATTATCAGTTCGATGAATGACGTGAACGATCCGTCGGCGAACGAAATCTTGCGTTTGCGGTAAACGATGTATTTTTGCAGGTAGAGTGCCACGGCTTCCGTCTGGCAGATGTATTTCATGGTTTCCGGCACGGTGATGCGGGCTTCCTCGCAGATATGGAAAAAGCTGTCTACCGTCGTGCGCGACGTGAAAATAACGGCCGTATGTGTCAGTATCTCGACCCGCTGGGCACGGAACTCCTTCAGGGATACGCCCACGACACGTATAAAAGGTTTATAGGCGATCTCTACGTTGTATTTCTCGGACAATTCGTAGAACGGGGACTTCTCTATAACTGCGGGCCTCGGCTGCGAAACCAATACTTTTTTAACTTTCAATGCTGACCTAAGTTTTACGTTGTTCTTCAATCACTGAATCACCTTGCCACGAGCAGCCATAACAGGCTGACCGGGAAGACTTCCACGGTGCAAAGGTACAAAATCCAATGCAAAATCGAAACTTTTTTGGAAATAAACAGGTTCAGCACCTCCCTGAGGTATAAGATAGCCGTTACGATCAACTCGATGACAATGATGCAGAACCAGACGCCTCCGGTACCCCGGGGACAGAGGGCGAAGAGCAGGAGTACGGGTGACGTGACGATGACGGCGAGGGCGAAGTAGGTGCGTTTCAGCAGGACGATCTGCGAGATGAAGGGCTGCGAAAGCGTCACCGCCCCGGCCAGCCTTACGGTTGCCAGCTGGAAGAGTACCACCCCCATGCAGGCGAGCGTCGCCAGCAGGCTCAGGGCCAGTACGGCTCCGTGCGACAGGAGTTCGGTCAGGCGTCCCGGCATCAGGGAATCCCCGTATTTGACGACCATGACCCCCATGAAGAGCATGCCGATCGTCGTGGCGATATTCAGGAAGCGCGAGAACCCGCTGCCGCCGGGGTCTTCGGTCAGGCGTTCTCCCGTGGCCCTGTCGCGTGAAACACGTGTCAGCAGCAGGCGCACATCCTCCAGATTGCGGTAGAGGAGCATGGCATAGGTTGCGGCCAGCAACAGCACGAAACCCTGGAAAACGGGATTTTCGGTGAGCGACTCCGCCCGGGTGGAATAGATCGGCTGCTGCGGAACCAGCACGGATGCCGTGCCGAAGACCTCCGCGGCCGGGACGTCGTGCCAGGGCGTTGCCGGCAGCTCCGGGAACGGGTCGCCGAAGGGGAGGAACGGAAATTCGCCGTCCGCAGCACTGTCTGCGGCGAGCGTGTCGCCTGCGGCCGTATTTTCCGTACTGTCCGTCGGGGACTGTGCCTGGAGCGTCCGTGCTGCGGGCGAGTCCCCCGGGGGTGTCGCGGGCATACCTGCATGGCGGTGCGGTACGGAATCCCCGGCCGGGGCCGCTGTCTGTGGCGTGGCGGAACCCCCGGTGCCGTGTACCGGCGCAACGCCGGATTCCTGCGTTCGGGGCAGCGGAACCGGCACGGTATGTCTCAGCGTGTCGGTCATTCCTCGAATATGCGTTTGAGCGTGATGCGGATCGTCGTGCCTTTGCCGATCTCCGATTCCGTCACGCCGATCTTACCCTGGTGGTAATCCTCCACGATGCGGCGCGAAAGCGAGAGTCCGAGCCCCCAGCCGCGGGTCTTGGTCGTGAATCCCGGTTCGAAGATACGCTTCCAGTTCCCCTTGGGGATGCCCTTGCCGGTATCCTTGACGTCGATCATCACGTTCTTGTCGTCCGACGAGATGCGCACGTCGATCGACCCGTGCCCCTGTAGGGCGTCGAGCGAGTTTTTCATCAGGTTCTCGACCACCCATTCGAACAGTGCGGCGTTGATGTTGGCCTGCACGGGGGCGATGGCCAGCCCGTTGTAGTCGAGCGTCACGTTGCGCGGGATGCGCTTACGGAAATACATGACCGACTCGCCCACAACTTCGTTGATGTTGGCCGGGGTAAGGGGTGTTTCAGAGCCGATCTTTGAGAAGCGGTCGACGATCTTCATCAGGTGCGTGAGGTCTTTGTTCATCTCCTCCACGGCGCTCTGATCCACGTCCTGCGAGCGCAGGTATTCGATCCACCCGAGCAACGACGAGGTGGGGGTGCCCAGTTGGTGTGCCGTCTCCTTCGCCAGCCCGATCCACACCCGGTTCTGCTCGTCGTGTTTCGAAGACCGGAATGCGATGAACCCCAGCAGGATAAAGGCCGTTATGACCAATATCTGGACATAGGGGAAGTAGTAGAGCGATTTGAGCAGTGCCGATCGCCCGTAGAAGATGATGTGGTAGTGGTCGTTGGACCACCAGAAACGCACCGTGCGCGGGGTGTTCTCGGCCGTGAATTTGTCGATCTGCCTGCGCAGCCGGTCGGGGTGGTCGATGATTTTTTCGGGAACCAGGTGGAATTGGAGCACCTCCAGGTTCTCGTTGGTCATGATGAACGGGATGTTGTTGCCGTTCGACACGATGTCGGTGATGAGCGGGTCTTCCATCGAGCCTCCCATCACGTTGCGGTTCGCACGTTCCATCGCATGGGCCCACAGTGCCACGTCGTGCTGCTCCTTTTCCTTCAGGCGCTTGGCCATGTTGTTGGTGTAGAGCAGCGACACCATGCCGAGGGATACCCCCACGATGATGACCACCACGCGGTTGCGGAACGAGAATATGTCGCGGCGGATTTTCATGGCCTGTGTTTATTTACGCGGGGTGTCCTGCTCGGTGACGATCCGCGCGTACTCCTGCCTGTTGCCGAGTATTTCGATGGCTTTCAGCACGTCCCCGTCGTCGGGAAGCGAATGCTCGATGACGCCTTCCGAATAGCCGTGGCGCAGTACGATGTCGTTGTTGATCGACTCGACGATCTCCTTGCGGTAGGTTTCAAGATTGGTCGCCGTGTCGTCCCGGAGCGTCGAGTCGATGGCTGCGATCTGCTGTTCCACCTCTTCGAAGCGATCCGTTTTGGCAGCCTCGCGCAGTTTCTTGAGTGCCCGCCGCGTATCCGACTCATAGGGAACCTCCTTGTCCTTCATGAACTCGGCGAACTCGGCGTAATCCCCGTCCGTGATCGAGAACGTGCGGATGTCGATCTGTTGTCCCGGGTGCCGGCGCACGTATTCGTCCCCGAAATCCTCGATGAACCCCAGCGCATAGAGCGTCATGGCGAAGCGGCTGATGTACTCCGGTTCGGTGCGGATGTCGGGCATGATGCCGCCCCCGTCGTAGACCTTGCGTCCGGCGCGGGTCGTGTATTCCGAGATGAGCGAGTCGGGTACCGAACGGACGGTGCCTTCCTGCGAGTGGGAATAGTCGATGGCCTGTATGCAGCGTCCCGAAGGGATGTAGTATTTGGCGGTGGTGAGCTTCAGCATGGCGTTGTATCCCAGCGGGCGCGGGGTCTGCACGAGCCCTTTGCCGTAGCTGCGCTGGCCGATGATGACCGCGCGGTCGAGATCCTGCAACGCTCCCGTCACGATCTCCGATGCCGATGCCGAGTTGCCGTTGACGAGCACCGCCAGCGGCAAGTCCGGGAGTATCGGTTCCGATTCGGTGCGGTATACCCGGCGCGAATCTTCCGTGCGGCCTTTGGTGCTTACCACTTCGGTGCCTTTCGGGACGAACATCCCCAGTATCTTCACGGCCTCCTGCATGATGCCGCCGCCGTTGCTGCGGTAATCGAGGATCAGCCCCTTCAGTTCGCCCTCCGAACGCAGCCGTTCGATGGCTGCCCGCATATCCTCGTAGCAACCTTCGGTGAAATCGCTGTGGCGGATGTACCCGATGCCTTCGTCCACCCATCCCGCGTAGGGTACGCCCGGAATGGCGATCCGTTCGCGTTGCAGGGTGACGGTCTCGGTGCCTCCCGTCAGGTGTTCGACGGTCACCCTGACCTTGCTGCCCGGGTCTCCCTTGAGGCGTGAGCTGACCTGCTCGGTGGTGAAGCCCTTGGCATCTTTGCCGTCGATGGCGAGGATCTTGTCGCCGATCTTCAGCCCGGCGCGGTCGGCGGGCGATCCCTTGTAGGGCTGGGCGATCGTTACCCAGTCGCCTTTCTTGCGGATGAGCGAACCCACGCCGCCGTATTTACCGGTGGTGAGCAGCTCGAAGTTGGACATCTGGTCTTCGGGGATGAACTCCGTGTAGGGGTCGAGGTCGCTGACCATGCCTTCTGCGGCACCTTCCATCAACTTGTCCGGGTCTACCGGGTCAACATAGCCGAGCGAAAGTTCGCGCATCATATTGACCGTGATCTCCATGTTGCGCCCCAGCCCGAAGTCGTTGCGGGCCGCAAAGGTCAAAAGGGCTGCCGCCGAGGCCGCAATGACGGCCGTGAGCAGGTATCTGTATCCTTTCCTAATCATGTTTACTCATTTGTATGTACGAATCCAGCCGGTATTCGACCCGGGCGACGCCGCGGCGTATGCCGTCGATCTGAATCCACTGTCCGTATTGTGAAACCTTTATTTCGTCCTCTCCCAGCAGCATCAGCTTGCGCAGCGGGCCGTCGGCGCGGAATGTCATCACCCCGTCTTCCTCTCCGCGCAGCGAAAAGCCTGCCGACTTGAAGGCGTTGATGATCTGTTCGCGGTTCTCCTCCACGTCGCCTTCGACCTTGCGCACCACGAACCCGAATTTCGGGTATAGCGCCGCAAGCACCACGATTGCCGCGAACAGCGTCGCGTAACGGCTGGTGTGGAACATTACGTAGACTGTCTGGTCGAGGGTCAGTGCCGAAGTCCCCGTTGCGAGCATCAGGGCCAGGATGGCTACACAGATAACGCACAGGGCGACGAAATATTTTAACGAGCGGATGAAGTATTTCATAACAGTGATTTTTGTTGGATTTGTATCGTTACAATGCCTTTGTTGGTCGTAGCCGCCGCCGGCGCCGTTTGCAATTTTGACCCCATCCCAAACCTCTTCCGTGGGAGGGGCTTGTTGCATGCGGTCGTTTTCCTGTTTATCATCTTCTCCCAATTTGCCCGATGCGGTCGGCAACCTCCTGCATCAGCCATTTGGGGGTCGACGTGGCGCCGCATATTCCGACCGACTCGGCCCCCGGGAACCATGCCGGGTCGATCTCGGCGGCCTCCTCGACCGTATGTGTCCGGGCGTTCGCCCTGCGGCACACCTCCGAGAGCACCTTGCCGTTCGACGACTTGCGCCCGCAGACGAACACCACCACGTCGAAGCGGCGTGCGAATTCCGCCAGGTGTTGTTCGCGGTTCGATACCTGCCGGCAGATCGTGTCGTCGATCCGCACCCCGTCCGGATGTGCTGCCCGGCGGCGCATCTCGGCACCCAGGGCCTCGAACAGGGCGATGCTCTGGGTCGTCTGCGACAGGAAATAGATCGGCCGCGTAAAGTCGATCAGGCCGAGGTCTTCCTCGCCTTCGATGACGATGGTCGGTGCCTGCACCTGTCCCGTGAGCCCCACGACTTCCGCATGGCCCCGTTTGCCGAGGATCACTACCTGTCCGCCGACGGGGTGCATCTGTTCGTGCGCCTTCACCACGCGGTTCTGCAAACGGGCGACCACCGGGCAGGTGGCGTCGATCACCCCGATGCCGAGCTCCTTCGCGCGCGCGTAAGTCGTGGGCGGTTCCCCGTGGGCGCGGATGAACAGCCGCCGGCCGCCCAGCGCTGGCATGTCGGCGTGGGTTACGGTGCGCAGCCCCAGCCGTTCGAGGCGCTGCACTTCGATGCGGTTGTGGACGATGTCGCCCAGCGAATAGACCGTACTCCCCTCGGCGAGGGCTTTCTCGGCCTCCGAAATAGCCCGGACTACGCCGAAGCAGAAGCCCGATTTGTCATCGATCTCTATTCGCAACCCTTTCACTGTGCCCTGTGCACGGCGATCCGTGCTCCTATCTGGTAACTTGTTCGAATTCCTTCATAAACCACGCCATCTGCTCCCCGACCGTCATGCAGCTGTTGTCGAGTACGATGGCGTCTTCAGCCTGCCTGAGCGGCGATATCGCACGCCCCATATCGGCCTTATCGCGCTCGCGCACGTTGCGTTCGATCTCCTCGAGCGACACCGGGTCTCCCTTGGCGCGCAGCTCGTCATAGCGGCGGCAGGCGCGAACCCGCGGGTCGGCCGTCATAAAAATCTTCAGTTCGGCATCGGGAAAAACCACCGTGCCGATGTCGCGGCCGTCCATCACCACGCCGCGGCGGCGCCCCATCTCCTGCTGCATGGCCACCAGTTTCCTGCGTACTGCGGCGATGGCGCTCACGCGGCTCACGCAGTTGCTCACCTCGATCGTGCGGATCTTGCCTTCGACCAGGTCGCCGTTGACGTAGATGTCGCTGGCACCGCGTTCGGGGTTGAAACGGAACGTGATGGCGATCTGGTCGAGCAGCCTGACGACTGCGTCCTCGTCGACGATGCCCGACCGGATCGCACCGTGTTCGAGCGCATAGAGCGTGACGGCGCGGTACATGGCACCGGTGTCGATGAAGATGTAACCCAGCTCGCGGGCGATGGCTTTGGCGAACGTACTCTTGCCGCACGACGAAAAGCCGTCGATGGCGATTATGATCTTGTGTTTGTTATCCGACATTGGGGAATATATCAAAGAATGTTGAAAGTATCGTGTAAATACCCAGTATCCCGATGATAAGGCCGGCGACATGGTTGATCGTCAGCATGTGGCGCGGGCGGAAGCGGCGGCGGAAAAGGTTGATGACGAAGGCCAGCATCGTCCACCAGGCTGCGGCGCCGCCGAAGAATCCGGCGATGATGAACATGGCGCGGAAGAAGCCTCCCACGCCTTCGTGCGTGATGTCGCCGCCCGAAATCTTGAATACCGCGAAGAAGGCGAGGATGTAGGGGATCACCATGATGAAATTGGCGATCGTCAGCCCGAAGATCGAGGCGAAGTCCTGCCACAGCGACGTCTTGCCCGCCCGGTTGCGGCGTATCTGCGGTACGGGGTTCTGGGCGAAGATGTAGACGCCGACGATTACCACGAAGATGCCGCCTATCACGCGCAGCAGGGTGTTGTACTGCTCGATCTGGGTCTGGAGCATCGAGTAAAAAAACAACGCCGCCATGGCCATGAAGGTGTCGGCACAGGCTACGCCCAGGCCGGAGACGATTCCCGAACGACGGCTTTTCGACAGGGTGCGCTGGATGCACAGCACGGCCACGGGGCCTACCGTGATCGATGCCGCCACGCCTACGCAGATGCCACGGAACATAATGTCCAAGATTTCCAATCCCATTTTCTTCGGTTGCGGAGTTTCAGGCAACAAAGATACGAAAAACCTCGGACATCCGTCAAGGCCGGGTGAAAAAAGGGCGCGGCCGATTGTCGGAAATGGCCGATATGTTGATAAAATATCGAAAACTTTGGCCGCAGAGTTGTATACTGACAGTCGAAAGTCGGTAAATTTGCAGAAACAACAAGCGCGGGCCTATGGCAGAAATGAAACAATTCGGGATCGACCTCGAACTCGACGATACGGTGGCCCAGGGCCACTATTCGAACCTGGCGATCATATCCCACTCCACCTCGGAATTCATTATCGATTTTGCCGCGGTGCTTCCCGGCGTGCAGAAAGCCCGCGTCAAGAGCCGCATTATCCTCACGCCCGAACACGCCAAACGGCTGTTGCGTTCGCTGCAGGAGAATATCGTGCGTTATGAAAGCAATGTGGGCAAGATCGAAATACCCACTCCTCCGCCGGTTCCCGAAACGGGTCCCAAGATGGGTGAAGCTTAAAATCGCAACAGCCCGACCGTTTTTCGGCCGGGCTGTTTTTATCCGTTATCTGGAAAGTTCTTTTTCGATAGCCGCCGCTATGCGTTCCAGCTCCTCCTGTGCCGCACCCAGCGACCCGAGGACGATGCGGCCGTTGCGGTCGATTACGAAGGAGCGCGGGACGCCCTGCTCCGCATAAAGGCCGAATACCCGTTTATCCGGATCCATTGCCGTCAGGTCGCGCAGATAAGCGTAATTATGCTGTTCGTCGCCTGCGAAAAACTTGTCGAGGCTCTCTTTCGAATCGGTATAGGCGACCGGCAGGAATACGAATTCGCTGTCTGCGGCAAACCGTTCGAGAATGATTTTCGGCAGGGCTTCCGGCGCCAGTTCCCGCAGGCAGGGGCCGCACCAGGTAGCCCAGAAGTTCAGCAGCACGACTTTGCCGCGCAGGGCTGTAAGCGTGAGATCCCCTCCGGCATATTTCGCGGCCCGGAAATCGGCCGCCAGGTCGCCCTCCTTGAGCAGGGTGTGCTGCTCGTAGATTCCTCGTACCAGTTGCATCGCTTTTTCATGCGGGGTCGCAGTGTTTTTTTCCTGTTGCCCGGTGGCCGGAGCCTGTTCCCCGCCTTCGGGTTTTAATTTTATACGCACTACGGGCAATCCGTTTTCCACCGAATTCGCCATGGATTCGATTGTACCCGCGGGTAGCTTCAATAGCTCTTCACGGGTGGTTTCCCGTCCGTCGATGTAATATTTGCCGGTTTGCGCCTTGCCGGGGAGTACGGTTGTCAATGCGATCATGGCCGCCAGGAGCGGAAGGATTCGTTTCATGCGATTGGTTTTCTGCAAATATAACTAAAAAATCTTCACATGAAACTATTTTTTATAGTTTTATTCGCGATGACAAAAGAAAGTCCGTCCGAGACACTCGGACGGACTTTATACGGGTTCTGAATATCGTATGTATCAGAGCGCTTCGGCGACGACATAGGTGCTGCCGCCGATGAAGACCATATCGTCCGCAGCGGCAAGTTCCCGGGCGTGTGCCACGGCGGCCGGCACTTCGGGGATGGTTTCCCCCCTGAGCCCGTAGATCGCAGCCTTGGCTGTCAGTTCGGCGGCGGGCAATGCCCTTTCGGTCTGTGCCTGCGTGAAGATGTAGTGCGCGTCGCGCGGCAGCAGGGGCAGGATGTGTGCCAGGTCTTTGTCGCGGACGAACCCGATCACGCAGTAAAGCTCCTTGTGGGGCGTCGCTTTGAGCTGTTCGGCCACGTAGGCGATGCCGTGGGGGTTGTGCCCCGTGTCGCAGACGACGAGCGGATTTTCACCCAGCTTCTGCCAGCGTCCCGCCAGCGAGGTGATGGCCGCCGCATCGCGCGTCCCTTCGAGGAAGGCACGGCGGGAGATCGTCAGCGGGGTCTCCTCGTGCAGGAAATCGACCGTCGCCGCGGCCGTCAGGATATTATGGCGCTGGTAATTGCCCGTAAGGTCGAGGTCTACCTCGAATTTGCGGTCGTCGCGCATGCGGTGCATGCAGAAGTGCTGCCGCCCTTCCCGGCAACCGCACTCTTGGCACGAGAATACCTTTTCGGCATAGATGACTTTCGATTTGTTGGCCGCAGCGACCTGCTCGAACACTTCGTTGTAGCGCACGTCGCCCTCGCCGATCACGACCGGGATGCTCTTCTTGATGATTCCGGCTTTTTCGGCTGCGATCTTCTGGAGCGTGTCGCCCAGCAGCGCCGTATGCTCCAGCCCGATGTTGGTGATGACGCTTACGACCGGTACGATGATATTCGTGGCGTCGAGTCGTCCGCCCAGTCCCGTTTCGATCACCGCGACCTCGACGTCGCTCTGTGCGAAGTAGTCGAAAGCCAGTGCCGCGGTCATTTCGAAGAACGACAGTTCCAGTTCGACCATCTTGTCGTGGTGTTTGTCCACGAAGTTCACGACCTTCTGTTTGGGAATCATCTCGCCGTCGACACGGATGCGTTCGCGGAAATCCTGCAGGTGGGGCGAGGTGAAAAGCCCCGTGCGGTAGCCGGCCTGCTGCAATACCGAGGCGATGATATGCGATACGGAACCTTTGCCGTTCGTGCCCGCCACGTGGATCGTGAAGAAATTGCGCTGGGGGTTGCCGATGTGGCGGCAGAATGCGGTGATGCGCTCCAATCCCGGCTTGTAGGCCGTTGCGCCTTTGGTTTCGAAGGCCGGCAGCGACTGGAAGAGGAATTCGAGGGTCTGGGTGTAATTCATATCGGGTTTCGGGTTTTATTTTACGAGGTGGTTCTTTTTCTTGGCCCGGTAGGCGATGTAGTAGAGCACACAGAGCAGCATCAGGTATTCGGAGATGCGTCCCAGGTAGTCGCCGTACCGGGTGTAGAAGGTAAGTTGGGAGTTGAGGGGCACGGCCGCGGTGAGCACGCCCCGTTTTTCCCAGCCGAGCGTCTGGCCGATGTCGCCGCGGGCCGATATGAAGCCCGACATGCCGGTGTTGGCCGACCGGGCGATGGCACGGCGGTGTTCGACGGCGCGCAGGCGCGAGATCGTGAAGAGGTGTTTGTAGCCGGGCGTGTCGCCCCACCAGCCGTCGTTGGAGATGATGGCCATGAACTGCGCCCCGCGGCGCACGAAATCGCCGAAGAAATCGCCGTAAAGTCCTTCGTAGCAGATTGCCGGGCCGGTTTTCATGCCCCGGTGTTCGAAGGCCGTGCCGTGCTGGCCCATGCCGATCTGTCCCACGACGCCGCCCAGGTCGATCACGAGGAATTGCAGGATGTCGAAGAGCAGTGTCGGGGTATTTTCCACGCCGATCACCAGTTTGCCTTTGTGGTGCAGCTGCATCCGGCCTGCGGAGTCGAGCCCTACGGCCGTGTTGAATACGTCGTAGTAACCTTCGCCGAACCCGTCCCTGCGTGCCGTGCGGGGTTGTACCCCGGCGGCATAATAACGCAGGGTGTTGGCGCCCGTGACGAGCAGCGCCCCGGGGTGCGACCGGCGCAGGCTGTCGGTCAGTTCCTGCCAGAACATGCCCGGTTCGTCGGCTGGGCGGAGTTCCGAAAGCTCCGGTTCCCAGTAATGCCCCGGTACGGCGGTCTCGGGCAGCAGGATGAATTGCGCCCCGGCGGGCACCTGTGCCAGAAGGTCGGTGATGTTGTCTTCCTGCCAGTCGGCGCGGCCGTTGAATTTGTCGTAGCAGTCGACGTTGGGTTGGAGGATGCTCACCTCGGCCGTCCCTTCGTCAGGTTGCTCCCAGCTCCACCAGATGCCCAGCGACACGGCGGCCGGAAGGAGCAGGACGCCCGCGGCCGGGATCCACCGCCCGATGCTGCGGCGTGCCCGCAGCGCCTCGAAGAAGAGGATATTACAGAGCAGCACCCACAGCGAACCGCCGAAGACACCCGTGTATTCGTACCACTGTACGAGCCATACGTCGTGCGAGAACCCGTTGCCCAGGATCAGCCACGGCCACGAGAATTCGCCGACCGTATACCAGTATTCCGTTGCGATCCACCCGGCAATGAGTAAGGTGTATGCCAGAGCCTTCGGCCCTTTCTTCGAGACGGTGTGGAACAGCATGAAGGCGATCATGTTGAGCGTCGTCGAGGCGAGCGTCGCGGCCACGGGCCCCACCGGAGTGGCGTTCCATATCCACCATACGGTCGAGATGTTCCACAGCGCGAAGGTCAGCGCCGCCCAGCCGAACATGCGCCACCACGAGCGGCGCGTCTGGTCGTACGATGCGCTGATCCACAGCAGCGGGATCATGGCGAAGGGCAGCGTGAGCCCCGTCATGCCGAGCCAGCCCGGTGAGAGCAGGACGACCGAGAGGATTACCGCCGCTAATCTACGAAACATGGTGTGTGATTTTTACGTCGGCAAAAGTAGTCAAATGAGCGCAGATTTCAAAATATTTCATACTTTTGTCTAAACATCTAAATATCCCGGATATAATGAAGAAATTTGCCTTTTTATTGTTCTCGGCGGCGACCGTATTGTTCTGCGGTTGCAGCACCTCGCCGAAGGAAGGTTACAGCATCGTCGACGGCGTGATCGTATTCGACGTCCCGGCCCGCGCCGAGGGCCAGCATTCCGTATTGCGGCTGACGGTCGACCCGATCCCGGTCGTACGCGTAGGGTTCATCGGGTTGGGTATGCGCGGCCCGGGCGCCGTGGAACGCTTCGCAAATATCGACGGGGTCGAGATCGTGGCGCTCTGCGACCTCTACCCCGAGCGTGTCGACAAGTCTCAGGAGATCCTCGCCGGACATAACCTCCCGGCCGCCGCCCCGTACAGCGGGGAGGAGGGGTGGAAGGAACTTTGCCGGCGCGATGACATCGACCTGGTTTACATCTGCACCCCGTGGCAGCTGCACGTCCCGATGGCGGTTTATGCCATGGAGCACGGCAAGCATGTCGCCGTCGAAGTCCCAGCCGCCATGTCGCTCGACGAGTGCTGGCAACTGGTCGACACTGCCGAGAAGACACAGCGCCACTGCATGATGCTCGAGAACTGTGTCTACGACTTCTTCGAGCTGACGACGCTCAACATGGCTCAGCACGGGCTGTTCGGCGAGATACTCCACACCGAAGGCTCCTATATTCATAACCTCGAACCCTACTGGGATTATTACCAGGGCAACTGGCGCCTCGACTTCAACCAGTCGCACCGCGGCGACGTCTATGCCACGCACGGCCTCGGCCCCGCCTGCCAGTTGCTGGACATCCACCGCGGCGACAAGATGAATTACCTCGTGGCGATGGATACCAAGTCGGTCAACGGCCTGAAACTCGCCAAGGAGAAGATGGGTGCCGAGACCTTCGCCAATGCCGACCAGACGCTGACGCTCATCAAGACCGAGCGGGGACGCACGATTCTGCTCGAACACAACGTCTATACGCCCCGTCCTTACAGCCGCATGTACCAGCTTACGGGCACCGAGGGCTTCGCCAACAAATACCCTGTCGAGGGCTATGCGTTCCGTCCCGAGCAAATCGCCGGCGAGGAGATTCCCGACCACGAGAATCTGAGCGAGCATTCGTTCATCCCCCAGGCGGCGAAGGCGGCGCTGATGGAGCGTTACAAGCATCCGATCGCCCGGGACATCGAGGAGAAGGCCCGCCGCGTGGGCGGCCACGGCGGCATGGATTTCATCATGGACTATCGCCTCGTTTACTGCCTGCAGCATGGCCTGCCGCTCGATCAGGACGTTTACGACGCTGCCGAGTGGTCGTGCATCGGGTCGCTGACCTCGGCTTCGCTCGAACACAACAGCATGCCGGTCGCCGTGCCCGACTTCACGCGCGGCGACTGGGACAAGGTGGACGGGTTCCGCCATGCCATGGCGCAGTAAAAACCGCTTTGACATACCGAAAAGCCGGACATTTCGTCCGGCTTTTTTCGTTTGTGGCAGCGCCTTTGCAGTCCGTGTCATAAACTTTAAAACGGTTTGTTATGGATCATCTGAAGGAAGCTCCGGATTATTTGCAGGACGACCACCTGTCGCGGGGAACCAAAGCTTATCTGAAAGTGTTGAACGGCGGCGCTCCCGTCGAATCGTTGCCGGTCGGGGAGGCCCGTCGCGTCCTGGCTGATGTGCAGGCGGCCGTGCATGTCGATCTGTCGGGCATCGAGGAGTCCGAACGGACGGTCGAAAGCGAAGGGCATACGCTCCGCCTGAACCTCGTCCGACCTTCGGGGGCGGGGCGCGGGTATCTTCCGGCGTTCGTGTTCATTCACGGCGGGGGCTGGGTGCTGGGCGACTATCCCACCCACAGGCGGCTGGTGCGCGACCTTGTCGTGGAGTCGGGTTGTGCGGCGGTATTCGTCAACTATACTCCTTCGCCCGAGGCGCATTTTCCGAAGGCTGTCGAGGAGGTGTATGCCGCAGTGAAATGGGTGGCCGAAAACGGCCGGGAGATCGGGGTCGACGGCAGCCGGCTGGCGCTGGCGGGCAACAGCGTCGGCGGTAACATGTCGCTTGCGGCGGCGCTCGTGGCCGAGGATCACGGCGGGCCGCGGCTGCGCACGCTCGTGCTGATGTGGCCCGTGACCGATGCGGGGTACGACTGGGATTCGTATGTGAAATACGGCCGCCAGCGGTTCCTGACCGCACCGTTGATGAAATGGATGTTCGGCAAGTACGTTTCAGACCCGGCTCAGCGCGGCAACGACCTCATGTCGCCCGTGCGTGCTTCTGCCGAACGGCTGCGGGGATTGCCTGCGACGCTGATCGTCGTTGCCGAGAACGACATCCTGCGCGACGAGGGCGAGGCGATGGGGCGTCGTCTGGACGAGGCGGGCGTCGAAGTGACGACCGTGCGCTTCAACGGCGTGGTACACGATTGGGGAATGCTCAACGGGTTCGCCGCATTGCATCCGACGCGCACGCTGATACGGCTGGTTGGCTCCGTATTGCGGGACTACCTGGAAAAATAGGGTTGGGGCTGCATTGGGAATTGTGCCGGGCTGTACTCAAACAGGCGGGCGGTGCTCAACAGGCTGACGGTGTTCAAAGAAGGGCGGGCCGATTTCAGGGGCGGATCAGTGCCGGACGCTCCCCCGCGACAGGATATCCTCGAAATAGGCGATGGTCTTTACCAGTCCGTCGCGCAGCTGGATCGTGGGTTCCCAGTCGTTGAGCATCTTGCGGGCCAGCGAGATGTCGGGCTTGCGCTGCTGCGGGTCGTCCGACGGCAGGGGCATGTGCATGATCTTCGACTTCGAACCCGTGAGTTCCAGGACGATGGCAGCCAGCTCATTGATGGTGAATTCATTGGGGTTGCCTATGTTGACCGGGCCCGTGAAATCGTCGGGCGTATCGTCCATCAGGCGGATCATCCCTTCGACCAGGTCGTCGATATACTGGAACGAGCGGGTTTGTTCACCGTCGCCGTAGATCGTGATCGGTTCGTTGCGCAATGCCTGGACGATGAAATTCGAGACTACGCGGCCGTCGTTGATGTCCATCTTCGGGCCATAGGTGTTGAAAATCCGGACGATTTTCACCGGGATGCCATGTTCGCGGTAGTAGCTCATGAAGAGCGACTCGGCACAGCGTTTGCCCTCGTCGTAGCACGAGCGCAGCCCCAGCGGATTCACGTGTCCCCAGTAATCCTCGGTCTGCGGATGTACCAGCGGGTCGCCGTATACTTCCGAAGTCGAAGCCTGCAACACCTTGGCGCGGTTGTAGCGCGCCATGCCGAGCATGTTCATCGCACCGATGACCGAAGTCTGCGTCGTCTTGATCGGGTCGTGCTGGTAGTAGATGGGCGAAGCAGGACAGGCAAGGTTGTAGATCTCCTCGACCTCCGCCATGTAGGGGTAGATTATATCGTGCCTTATGACTTCGAAATTGGGGTGTTTCAGCAGGTGCCGGATGTTGCTTTTGTGCCCGGTAAAATAGTTGTCGATGCAGATCACGTCGTTTCCTTCGTCAAGCAGTCTTTCACATAGGTGCGAACCGATGAATCCGGCACCGCCAGAGATTAAAATCCTCTTCATTCCAAATCGCGTCTTTTTTGATCGTCAAATATACTGATTTTATTTGTAAAAGCATATCTTTGTACGCGTTAATCGCTTTAATAGTGCACAAAATGGGTCGCAAAGCCGTTTCTTTCCTTTTTTATGGCATTTCGGTGGTGCTCACCGGGCTGCTTCTGGTTGCCGCCGTCCTGTGCCGGCACGCTGCGTCCGTCTCCCCCGGGGAGGGCGGGTTCTGGGCGACGCTCGCATTGCTGATGCCGGTCGTGCTGCTGGCCAACGTAGTTGCGCTGGTCTGGTGGGCGGTTCGCCGCAAATGGATCGTCCTGCTGATGCCGCTGGTCGCGCTGGTACTCAACCTGGGGTATATTTCAGCCATGGTTCAGCTTCCCGATTTCAAGGAGAGGGGTAATCCGCACGACATCCGCATCGCCACGCTCAACGTAAACGGATTCCGCAGACTGGAATCCACGCCCGCTACGGCCAGGGCCATCGCCGGCATGGTGAACCGCGAGCAGGTCGACGTGCTTTGCCTGCAGGAGTTTATGGACAGCAGGGAATTTCCGGCCGACAGCATCGGGAAGGTCTTCGCTCGGCGGATGCCCTATTTCCTGCATGAGGGCGGTGCGGCCCTGGCCAGCCGTTATCCCGTTCTCGATCATAAATACGTCCGGTTTGCTGATACGAACAACGACTACCTGCGTGCCGACCTGCTCGTCGGCGATGATACGGTGCGTCTCTTCTCCGTCCACCTCCAGACTTCGGGCATCGCCCAGCTCAGGCGCCGGTTCCGGAAAGATTACAACCGCGACGCACCCGTCGAGCGAATACTGGGCGAGCTGGAACACAACAGTAGTATCCGTGCCGGGCAGGTAGGTGAAATCCGGGTCGAAATAGATGCTTCGCCCTACCCGGTGATCCTTGCGGGCGACTTCAACGATACGCCTTCGTCCTATACCTACCATACGATGAAGGGGAACATGACCGACGGTTTCCGCGACAGCGGGAGCGGTTACGGCGGTACTTTCCGCTATCTGGGAGGGGTACTGCGCATCGACTACATCTTTTACGACGACGCTTTCGAGGGCATCCGTTATTACATGCCTCCGGAAGATGTCAGCGACCACAAGGCCGTGGTCGCTGAACTGCGGTTCAGGTAGCGGACGCAATCGTCACGCTGCCGTCATGTCTTTTTCCCGGGATCAGCGGGTCTCCTGCGCTTCGGCCACGCCGCATTTTTTCATCTCGTTGCGGCCATGGAATACCGGATAGTACATCAGCTCGGCACGCGCCGGGTTGAGGTGGTAGGAGCCCGTATAGCGGGGCAGGAGCCTGACGGTGAAGGTATGCGTCCCCTTGCGGAGCTTGTTGCAGAAGACGGCGACCTTCTCCTTGTAATATTCCCGGTGTGTCTCTTTCCAGAAATCGCCTTTTTCTTTCGAGTCGTAGGAACAGCCCGCGGGGATCGGGATCTCGACCATGACGTATTCGGCGTCGGAATCGGCCGTTACGGTTGCCACCAGTTCGACGCGCTCCCCGGCATGGAGAGTTGTCACGGGCTTGCCGTCCTTGCGGAACAGGGTAGAGACCGTGAAGCCTTCTGCCGCACGTTCCGGTTTGTCGTTCCAGGCTTGTTGGTAGGCTGTGAAGAATACGGGCATGGAACCCTCTTTGCGGACGGTTATCTCCTTTCCGGGGGCGTATGTCCGGGTCAGCGGGAATTTGCCGAACCGTTGTCCGTCGATCGTCAGGCTTGCTTCGCGGAACGCGCCGCCGTCCTTTTCCAGCATGTCGGGCATGATGGTTTCCACGATCCGTGACGATTCGTAGGTGTTGCGCCACGAACCGCTTTTACGCTGTTCGAAGAAGTAGTTGCGGATCTTTTCCAACTCGGCCTTGCGGTTGCCCGCGGCGCGCAGGATGCGGTATGCCGTGAGCGTGTTCTCGACGTCGCTCATGTCCGGCTGCGCGAACCTGCGGGGCGTCGGTTCCCGCGGTGTTTTGTCGCGCCAGTACAACGATCCCATCATGGTTCGGGAGGCAAGAGCCAGCAGCGAATCCGCGGCGGGCATCCCATCAAGGGCGAACTGTTGCAGCATTTCCGCCGTCCGGAGCCGGTTGCCGAGCGTCGCGTCGGGGATCGACGCGATGAAAGCGCAGTAGCGCGGGTAGTCGATCCTGGCGTCCAGCTTGCGGAGAAGCCCCACCAGCAAGAGCAGTTCGTTTTTCCGCATCCCTGTCGTGTCGGATGCCGCTGCCGGCATACGGCGGTTCAGGCCGGCCAGCAGCGCGTCCGTCAGTGCCTGCCGGTCGAGGCCGGTCTTATAACCCTCCGTTTCGGCGTCGAGCAATGCCTCCACGACCTGCTGCGAGATCCACAGTTCGGTCTGTTCCCGGTTCCACCACCCCCATAACTTGCCGTCGTTTTGGTTGGCCGTCAGTTTGCGCAGCAGGTTCGTGACCTTGTCGTCGTCCTTGAATTTCCGTCCGAACAGGCTGTATATCCGTTTTTTCGAGAGCAGAGCCTTGACCTTCGAAGCCATTTGCTCGTTGCAGAGGTGGGGATAGAGGTCGATGTTCCCGATCTCGTCGAGGAATGCCTGCATGGCCGATGCCTCGGCGTGGATCGTCACGGTACCCAGCGCCGGGTCGGGCGTGAACCGCAGGGCAGTGGTGTCGTTGAGGACGGCGAACTCCCCGTGGGTTTCCAGGATTCCGGCCTTGTAGATCGGGATCGCACGCCGCTCCCCGTCGAAATAGCCGCCGGGCGTCGTCAGCGAGTAGACTATCCGGATGCTGTCGGCATCCCCTGCGACGGCGGGTATTGCGTCCGTATGCGAGGTGGCGATGCGGATTTGCTCCTCGGCTGTCCGTCCGTCGGTTTCGACCATGCGGCGTACGGACAAGGTGTCGCCGGTGTGGTTGGTCAGCCGTCCGGCAGCATTGAGGCTGTCGCCCGCGATGGCGAAGCGTGGAACGGAGAGTTGGGCGTTGAGCGGCTTGTACGATTTTATGCGCAGTTGCTTCCTGTCCGCCTGCCTGCGGCCGCCGACGACGATGAAATTGGCGTCCCAGCTGGTGATGTCGTCCGGATAAGTCACTTCGAAGGTCAGACGCCCCGCTTTGTCGGTCGTCAGGCGGGGTTTCCAGAATGCGTCGTCGTGGAAATCGGTGCGCAGCGTGTTCGGCATGCCGGCCTCGAGCGGGAATCCGTCGCCGCCCGCCCCGTTCCGGTCGGTGGTTTCGATGAAGATGATCCCGTTTGCGGCCCTCGCCCCGTAGATTGCTGTGTTCGCGTCCCTGACGAGGTTCATCGACAGGATGCTTCCCTGATCGAAGTCCGACAGCGCCCCGTCGTAGGGTACGCCGTTCACGACGATCATCGGGGCCTGGCCGGCGATTGTGCCCGTTCCCCGCACCTGTATCCCGGCGGACATGCCCGCGAGCGTACTTGTGAGCGTTTCCGTTTCCTCGTCGAATTCTGCGAATGCCACTTCCGTTGTGACCGTCGCGGAATTGGCCCTGCTTCCCACCACGGCCTTCTTTCCGGACTTTCCGTAAGCTACGACCACGACCTCTTCCAGTGCGTTGTAATCTTCTTCCAGGGCGATGTTATAGTTGTAGCCGGAGATCAGTTTGGTGGCGAAATTCCGGTAGCCGATATAACTGACGACGAGCGTTCCCCGTCCCGTGTCCGAAAGGGTGAATTTTCCGTCCGTATCCGTGACGGTTCCGACGTTAGTCCCGTCGATCTGCACCGATGCCCCGGCAATGGGCTCCCCATACGGGTCGCGCACGGTGCCCGTGACGACTTTGCCCGTCAGGTTGGCTTCGCTGATGCGTCCCGGGTTCCGCAACGGGTTGTCCCGCTCCGCGACCGCGGGCTTATAGTCGGCCAGCGGTGCCGCGGGGCGCGATACGCGCAACATCCTTTCCAGTTTCCCGAACAGCGCGCGGCTGCGGTCGTCGGCCGGCTCCTTTATGAGCGAATCCATCCGCAGGTAGTTGATGCCGCCTTTCCGCAGCTTTACGGTGGCCGAACAGCGGGTCGTATCCCTGAAGATGAGGTCTACGCGGAGGTTCCCCTCCGGCAGCCTGTCGATTTCGGTCGTCGTGCCGTAGTAGAGCCTGCTGGCGGGGTACTTGCCCGTCGATTGCAGGAGCACCATGATCGGCTGTGCCCTTGTGCCGTCCGCCAGCTTGCCTGTGGACAGTTGCAGGCGGCAGCTGTCCATGAGCGATATCTGCGGGACGGCAGAGATCAGCCCCGATTCGTTTTCGACCATGTCGGCGAGCTGCCGCCTGAATATGCCGCGGATCGATTCGGCCGTTAGCGCGTCCTGCCCGAAGCAGACCTCCTGCGTGAACGGTTCGAGCTGCCTCCGGATCGGGTTCTGCTCCCAACTCTGTTGTTTCAGGTAGTTGTTCCGAATGTCGTAACGGTAGCCGCCCTCGATCTCGAAACTGTTGACTGCAAGCGTATCCGAATAGAGCGTTCCGACCTGCATGCCCCCGGTGGTGAATCCCCGGTAGGGGAACGGCCCTGCCAGGATCGCCGTTTCGGCCTGCGGCCTGTCCCAGCGGTAGCGGCGGGCCTGTTTCTCCGCGCCGTTGAGGTAGTAGCAGACCCCGCCGGCATTTATAATGCCCGGCAGCTCGGTTTCAACCGTGTAGGAGGGTTGCTTGTCCGGCTGTCCCGTGAGCAGGGTCGCTTTCCCGAAGGTATTGTCGACCGTAATCATGTGCCGCGTCAGCAGCGCTGTCTCGCGCTGCGTGAGCATGCCTTTCTCTTTTCTTCCGTATTCCCGGACGGAGATCCGCACGGGATGGTTGTCTCCGGAAGCCTCCCAGGGTTGCACTGCGGATCGTCCGCCGTCTACCGAAACGATGGTCTTCAGCCCTTCGCCCGCATAGACGTTCTCGACGGTCACCTCCCTGTCGTAGGTGCGCAGCCGCAGCGTGTGCAATCCCGGCCATATCGGGAAGCTGTACGGCGTCAGTTGCTGCGCCTGTTTGAAATAGTGGGGTTGTTCGTCGATCCACAGGACATGGATACCCTGCACTTCCCCGTCGACGACCACATAGGGGGATAGCTGGGTGAGTCTTCCGGGGACTTCCTCGGTGTAGGCGTAGAACGGCTCCGGGTAGAGGAATTTGTAGTATTCGATCGAATCGAGTCCCATGCGCTGCCGCCACAGCGGCCAATCCATCCTGCTGCGGGTGTTGTAGAGGAAATCCTCGTCGGCTTCGTAGTTTTTCGGGGTGATGGCCTTTCCCGATGCCGATTTCCCGTAGATCGTCACTTCCGGCGGCTGGGCTTCGAATTTCGAGGTGAACGCATAGGCCGTCACGTCGGCATTTTTCACCGGGCGTCCCTTGCGGTCTTTCACCGCCACTTCGACCTTTGCGCTCTGTCCGGGGTAGACAGTCGCCGCCGTCTTTACCTCCATCGTGATGTTTTTCTCCGTGAAGGGCAGCTCGCCGCGTATCGTCCGGGCATTCTCCCCCTGCAGATAGGCTATCTGCATCGAATAGCCCTTGCGGCCGTTGTCCTTGCGCGCGAAGTCAAGTTCGGTGGCATACCCCTTGGCAATCGTCTTGTCCCCCATGCAGATGGTGTACCAGAACGGGAATTTCGCGGGGTTGTTCACCACCAGCCGGACGTTGCCGTCCCGGCGGAAGAAGCGGTGCCCGATCAGTTCGCCCGGCAGCTTTCCGACCTCGATGTCCTCCGATGCCGTGGCGCTCTGCACCTCGTATTCGCTGACGATCCACGACAGCGGCACACTGCAGGGCAATGTAACCGAATCCTGCCATACGATCCCGTATTCCGGGTTGTAGGCGGTTACCAGGGCACGGCTTTCGACGCTTTTGCCGTCGTACAGTTCACGCAGGGCGAGCATCCCCTGGTCGGCCGAATAGTCGATCCGCCTCCGCCTTGCGTCCCGGTACAGGCTTATGCGCTCATCCCTGCGTTCGTTGCCCGCATCGAAGAACGAGCAGGCGACGTCGTAATACATCGACACGCCGTCGACGAATATCGAGTCGGGCAGAATGATTTCCTTCGTGGACTTGCCCTCCATGCCGAACGTATGCTCCCAGAGCCGGTCGGGGACGAATGCCGTGCGGGCGAGGAATTTGCAGCCCATGTACCTGGCGGGTTTGACCAAGACCTTTACCCGTCCGTCGTATACCGGCATGTTGTTCTCATCCACGGCGCTCAGTGAAATCCTCACCGTGTCGCCCCGTGCGTATTTCTGTTTGTCGGCCCTGGCCGTGAAGGTGAGCTTGCCCAGTTCGTACTCCTCGTAGCGGAAACGGCCCGTGACGTCATTCGCACGCTTGTCGCCCGTCCGGAAACGGAGTGTGTAATCCTTGTCGAGGCGGAGGCGGAGGCTGTCCGAAAGCCTGAACTCCCATGCGTACATGCCGGGACGGTAGGGCGCCAGCGATACGAGGGTCGTGTCTATCGACGGGGAGTAATACGAAACGAGCGCCACGTCGACCTTCCCGTCGAAGGGCTTGCCTTTGCGGTCGATGTGCGCCTTGAATTTCACCGTTTCCCCGGGTTTGTACCTGGGTTTGCTGAATACCACGAATCCGTCGTACTTGTCCCGCGCGGGCAGTTTCCCCGGTGCGAAAACCCGTTTGAAGGCTGTTTTGACCTTTCCCCAGGCCGTTTTGAAGAACCCGGGACGGTAGGTGTAGTCCGGTTCGTTCGCGATGGTGATGTAATGCAGTACGCCGTCGTTGTTTACTTCGACCGTGGCCTCTTCGCCGCGGATGCGCGGCAGGTTGTAGGTGCGCGTGGCAGGGTCGTATTTCATCCGTTTCGAGCCCCGTTTTACCACGGCATCGTCGATGGTGTTGCCCAGCGTGTCGCAGAGTATCAGCATCACCTGCTCGTCCCTGACGAGCCGGTAGTAGAAATTGTCCACGACATGGTCGCCGTATACGAGTTCGTTCCCGTCCGTCCAGACCCGCAGGTAGTTTCCCTGGGGGAGCTGCGGGATCTTTCCCGCCGCAGCATATTTGCCGACGAACGTGTGCAGCATTTCTTCGTCGGGCGCCTTGCCTTTCACATGCAGTTCGCGGAGCTCTTTGGCATCGGGTTTATAGATGAATATTTCCGGGGAGGTGCGGCGGCTTTCGGGCAGCGGGGTCTGCGCCAGGCAGGCGGCCGTGCAGAGAAGCCCCACGAGGATCGTACTGCAATACTTCATGGCGAGGTCGGGGTTTTATCCTGCAATATAACAAAAAGATCGCTCATGGCGACCTTTTCGGGGAACTATCTGTGCGTGTCCGCCCGGATTTTACGGAGATATCGTCTCTTCCGCCTTTTCCACGCGGAAAAATGCGGTCAGACTATCGAACCATTTATCGCTCAGGGACGCGCAATCCCCCCCCCCTCCGAGTCTTCTACGGTCTCGGACTTAGGTTGCACCTTGGCGATGGTGAACGTAAACGTGGAGCCTTCGCCCAGTGTCGATTCGATGGTCAGCTCCCCGCCGTTGCGGCGCGTGAGGTCTTGCACGAGCTGCAGGCCCAGCCCCGATCCCTCTTCGTTCTTGGTGCCGTAGGTGGTGTAGTGTATTTCGGGGTTGAGCAGTTTGGGCAGGTTTTCCTCGCTGATACCCGTGCCGAAGTCGCGTACGCTTATTACGGCATGGGTGGGGGTTTCCCGCACGCTGATGACGATCCGTCCGCCTTCGTTGCTGTACTTGATGGCGTTCGACATCAGGTTGCGCATGATCGTTTTCACCATGTCTACGTCGCACGGGACGGTAATCGGGCCGGGGATGTCGTATTCGACGGCGATGTTCTTGACCTGTGCCACGAGGTCGGACATCTTGCTGGCGAAAACCACGACCTCCGAAATGTCGACCTCCTGGAACACCGTGTTCATGCGTCCGATCTGGCTCTTCGTCCATTTGAGCAGGTTGTCCAGCAGCATGAAGGTGCTCTCGGTGATGTTGTTGCCCATCGTGATCATCTCCATGTTGTCTTCGCCTATCTGTTGCTGCGTAAGGTTTATCGAGAGCATGTTGAAAACCATCTTCAACGTGCCGATCGGCGACCGCAGGTCGTGGGCTATTACCGAGTACATCTTGTCGCGGGCGTCGACCGTGGCCTGCAATTCGTCGCGCTGCTGCATGATCGTGCGCTGCGCCGCCGCCAGATAGATGTGGTGCGATACGCGGGTGATCAGCTCCTCGTGGTTGAACGGCTTGGAGACGTAGTCGCTGGCTCCCAGCTTGAACCCCTTGACGATGTCTTCGGGGTTGTGCAGCGCCGTGAGAAAAATCACCGGGATGTCCTGCAATGCGGGGTCTGCCTTCAGGTGCCTGATTACCTCGTAGCCGTCCATGTCGGGCATCATGATGTCCAGCAGGATCAGGTCGGGGAGCTCCGTCGCGGCCTTTTCGAGTGCCTCGTTACCTCCCGATGCCGTGACGATCTTGTATTTGGCACGGCTCAGCACGGCTTTCAGCAGCATGATGTTGGTGGCAATGTCGTCGACGGCCAGGATCGTGTAGTCCTCGGGATTTATGGCGATGTTTTTCATGAGGAGAGGTTTAGACATGCAAATATAGCATAATATTTCAGGTTCCGTTCAAAAATCGGTCAGGCTCTGCGGGCTTTCTCCCAGGCACCCTTTCCGCGGTGGGTCGCCAGGTACGATGCCCCGCGGAAAACATTGAGGTTCATGAAGAGAAAATAGTAGGGGATGAAGAGCAGCCTGTTGCGGTGCCCGCTGCGCTCCAGCGCCCATCCCGTGAGGGCGGCCAGGTAGAATGCGCATTGCAGGGCGAGGATCGCGGCATAGAGCGCCGGATGGCCCGACCACAGCAGCGCGACGTTGAGCGGCAGCAGTGCGACAAGCACTACGGGGGTCAGCGTCCAGCGCAGCGCGCGGTGCGATACGTACTGGAACCACAGCACCCCGTAACGGAACGGATTGAGCAGCTTGCGCAGCCGCCATACCGATTGCAGCCCGCCCGCCGCGATGCGCTTCTTGCGTTTGCCTTCTTCGCCCATGTCGGCCGAAGGGCTCTCCAGCGCATAGGCTTCCTTGCAGTAGGCGATCCTGTATCCCTGTGCCGCGATCAGCATCGAGCAGACGAAATCGTCGAGCAGCGTATCCTCCCTCAGCGTCTGCCACAGTTCGCGCCGCACAGCGAACAACTCCCCCGCTGCCCCCACCGCCGAGTAGAGGCGGTGATCCAGCTCCTTGAGCTTCGACTCGTATTTCCAGTAGACGCCTTCCGTTGCGGCGGCGCCCGTATTCCCTGTCCCGGCGACGCGTTTTTCGCCGGCCACGCACCCCACTGCGGGGTCTTCGAAGCAGCGGACGATCTGCGTCACGGCTTCGGGGTTGAGCATCGTATTGGCATCGGTGAATACGACCAGCGGCGTGCGGATGATTCCCAGCGCCCGGTTCATCGCCGCGGTCTTGCCGCCCCGGCGCGGGTTGTGCAGCACCGTCACCTCGGGGTAGGCGGCGAGCAATTCGACGGTGCGGTCGGTCGAGCCGTCGGTGATCCACGTCACGCGGAGCTTTCCGGCCGGATAATCCAGCGCCCGGCAGTTGGCCATCTTTTCCGCCACGACCTCCTGTTCGTTGTAGGCGGCGATGAGCAGCGTCACCTCGGGCGGGTCGGCAGGAAAGGCGTACCGCCGTGCCGGGTGCACGGCTTCGCGGATCTTCACCAGCAGCCACAGCAGGATGCCGTATCCGAGGTAGGTGTAGAAGACGAGGAATACCCCCGCCCAGAAGAGTATCGCTACGGTTGTCATGCTTCGAAAAGTTCGGTTAATACCTGTTTCATCTGGTTGTCCCACGAGAGGTGTCCCTCGATCGTGCCGCGGATTTGGGCGGGTGTGAGGTGCAGCCCGTCGTAAAAACGCACGAGCGCCGCGATGTCGAGGGGCGTGTCGTCGGCCGGGGCTTTCATCACGTAGCCCATGCCGTCGAAGTCGCTGTCCCGTTCCGAGTATACGAACGGGATGCCGCGTGCGGCGTATTCGCGGTTTTTGAGCGTCTTGATACCGGTGATGCCGTTGCGGTGGCGCCCGAGGCTGGCGATGCCCATGTCGCACCACTCGAATTCGGCGTCGAGCGCCGCGCCCGAACGGGGGCCGATGACCTCGGCATACTCTGCCAGGGAGTATGCGTCGATCATGTGGCGGTACTCTGCGATGAGCGTTTCCACGCCGTCGCCCGCGATGCGCAGGCGGACGATGCACTGGTGCGGGGCGGCGTAATAGTCCCGCAGTCCTTCGATCACGCGGTCGAGACCGTGCCAGAAATGGATGTTCGCCACGGCCAGCAGCCGTAAGTTGTGGTGATCCCCGTGTATCTGGGTTTTGAGCGGGATACTCCGGAAGTCGATGCCGTTGGATATACGGATCGTCGGGCGACCGAATATTTCCGTATCGTCGGAGAAGGTGATGATGCGGTCGATGTAGCGGGCCATGCGGCAGCGGAACATGCGGTCGATGCGCAGTTTGAGCTTCCGCACCGCGGGCGACTGCGCGAATTCGGCGTCGTAAGGGTAGGTCGGGATTTCAAGCGCGATCCGCACGCCGAGTTTTTTGACCTTGCGCAGCCAGTGGATCAGCACCGGGCTGGCGTTGTGGTCGTGGCGGATGTAGAGGAACTCCACCCCTTCGTGGCGGATGTAGCGCGTGATGTCGCTCAGCGAGACCCTTTTTTCGAGCTTGGCCCGCAATCCCTTGCCGAAGGTGCGGATCGCCTGCCCGCCGACCATCCGGTGCTGCGTGCCGTCGGGTGCTATCTCGATGTGGCACAACTCGATGTCGGCACCGTTGCGCCGCAGTGCGTCGCATTGGGCAAAAATTTTCTTGCTGATGCCGCTGTGGGCCGAAAACCCGTGGAAGACGACAAATAGTCCTTTCATGCTGTTATCGTTTTTTGCGGGCCAGGAGCCGTCCTGCGAGCCCTTTCAGGTCGTATTCGCCGCTCAGGTGCACATAAAGGAGCCATACGCCGAGTGCCGCCGTCCCCTTGAGGGTGAGCGACGCCACGAGCGGCATCGGCGGGAGAAGCCATCCGACTGCTGCCAGGGGCAGGCCGACGAGTGCCGTGAGCAGAAGCGGCGAGAGGAAATTCCGCCAGAACCGGTGCCATCCCGTGCGCAGCGTGAGGCAGAACAACGCGTGGTAACATTGCACGAAGTTGACGGCGAACGAGGCGCAGATGCACCAGGCCACGGCTTCGGTCGTGCCGAATGCGAAGATGCCGGTGCAGATCGCCGCGACGTTGAGCGCCGCCGAGAATACGCCGCAGAGGAAGAGCATCCGCGTGGCGTTGGCGGCCTGGAAGATCGAGCCCGAGGTGGACATCACGATCTGGATGCCGACCGAGAGCGCCAGTATCCGGAACACCGGGACGGACGGCTCCCACTGGTCGCCGAAGATGATGAGCACCAGCTCCTGTGCCGTGAAGAAGAGCACGGCCGAGAGCGGCAGCCCTATGAACGCCAGCAGCCGGACGACTTTCAGGTAGGAGGCGCCCAATTGTTTCAGGTCGTGCTGCATCTCCGAAAAGATGGGGTGCATGACGGGCGATATGACATAGGCGATGTTTTGCAGCGGGAGCATCATCAGCCGGTACGACTTGTCGTAATAACCCAGTTGCGAGAGGCTCATGTAACGTCCCATGAGCAGCTTGTCGAGGTTGCGGCTGAAATAGTTTATCAACTGGAACGAGAACTGGTAGGCCGAGAACGAGAATACTTTGCCCAGCGCCTTGCGTCCCGGGCGCAGGCGCAGCGGCAGCGGGTTCTGGCGGTAGTTTATCGCCAGGAGCATCAGGCTCGAAAACACCGGGTTGATCGTCAACGCGTAGATTCCTGCCCCGGCATAGGCTGCGGCGATGGCGGCCGTGCCCCCTGCAATTTGCACCGTGAGCGACCGCATGGCGGCGAACCGGAAGCGTTTCTCCTTCAGGATAAGGGCATTGGGGACGATGTTGGCCGCGGCGAAAAAGAGGTTCAGCGCGAGGATGCGCAGGACGTTGCGCAGCACCTGCGAATCGCCGTAGAGAGAGGCGATCGTGCCGGCTGCTGCGAAAAACAGCAGCGCCATGACTGCCCCCGACCATACCGAGAGCGAGAATATCCCGCCCAGGTCGTGCCTGTCGAGGTTTTTGTGCTGGATGACGGCCGGGCCGATGCCCAGATCGCTGAAGATGGCAAAGAAGGCGATCACTACCGTGGCGATGTTCACCACGCCGAACTGCTCGGGGGTGAACAGGCGCGAAAGGATACCCGTCACCACGAGCGTTACGACGATGCCCGCGTACTTTGCGATCGAGGTGTAGAATACGCCCGAAGCCAATTCCCGCCTGACACTCATTTCCCGTTTTCTTTTTTTAGCGGTTTCTTGAACAGCAGCGTCGCCAGGGCGCGGCCGTCGATGCTGCCCGGGTAGTGCCGCAGGGCATCCCAGGCCAGTTTCCAGCGTGCCCCGGCCGGAAGTGCCCAGGCGTTGCACATCACGGGGCGCAGTATCTGGGTCGTCAGTGTGCGTACGAGTTGCCGCTGGCAGGCGTCGCGCTGCGCGGCAAAGCGGTTCAATTCGCGCAGGACGGTAGTGTAGCCTTCGAGGTTACGGCGCGAGAAGCCGCGTCCCATGATCGAATCGCCGTGTACGCGCCGCTTGAAGAACGAGCGCTCGATTCCGCCTGCACGCGACGCCCCGAGGTAGAGTTGCGGGGTGAAGAGTTCGTCTTCGTGGAGTATCCCCGGGTAGAAACGCAGTCCCAGTCCGCGCAGGTAGGTGGTGCGGATGAAACTCAGGCAGGCCGAAGCCCGGTAGCAGTGCAGTGCGAGCATCCGGCGCAGCAGGGCGGTGCCGTCGCAGACCTCCGTTCCGAAATATTTTGCACGCCGGTAGTCGAACCATGCGGCGTCGGAGGCCGCCGCCCCGAAGCTTTCGGCGTCGAAGAACACGAAATCGAGCCGGTCTGACTGGCAGCGTTCGTAGCAGCGTTCGAGGGCGTCGGGTTCCAGCAGGTCGTCGCTGTCCATGAAGTAGATGAATTCGCCCCGGGCACGGTCGATCCCTGCGTTGCGGGTCTCAGAAAGCCCTTTGTTGGGCTGGGTGTAGAGCCGGATGCGGCGGTCTCCGGTGGCTATGAGTTCGAGTGCGGACAGGCTGCCGTCCGTCGAGCCGTCGTTGATGACGATGAGTTCGATGTCGCGCAGGGTCTGTCCCATGATCGAACGCAGGGTCTGTTCGACATAGGCCTCCGTATTGTATACGGGAATGACGACGCTGACTTTCGGGTTATTCATCGACACGTATCCATTTTGCGCGTGCGGCGTCATAACGCTTGATTACGCGCGCCGGGTTGCCTACGGCGACGCTGTACGAAGGGATGTCCTTGGTGACGACGCTCCCGGCGCCGATCTGGCAGCGTTCGCCGATCGTGACGCCCGCCACGACCACCGAATTGGCGCCGATATGCGATTCACGTCCGATCGTCACCTCTTTACGCACGAGTTCCTGTGCATTCGAGTCTCGTGTCCCGTCGGCATAACCGTGGTTGAACCCCGAGATGAAGACATGCTGGCCCAGTCCGGCCCGGTCGCCCAGGCGCACGGGGCCGATGATCACCGATCCGATGCCGATGCGCGCCTGGTCGCCGATCACCACGTCTCCCGCACCGTTATTGACGACCGCATAATCCTCGATCAGGGCGTCGCGTCCCACTTCGAAGCGCCGCCAGGGGAAAACGTCGAGCCGCGCGTGGCGGCGGATAAGCGCACCGCGGCCTTTTTTGTGAACAAAAGGGTTCACGAACCAGCGCACCCAAAGACGGGGCCGGGGGTGCTTGTGCGGCGAAATCAGCCCGATGACGAATTGTTTGAGCCGGGGATTATTTTTGATTCGGTCGATCATCTTGTTGTATCCATATGCGTCAGTATGCAAATATAAGCAAACTTTGCGGGATTTGCCATTCCGGGTGTTTTTTCGGTGCAAAAAGGGCGTTTTGCGGCGGAAGAATGCGGGGCTGAAAATATTTCGGGCTTTTTTGATATAAAATAGAATTAAAATGTTTACATTTGTGCAGTTTTAAATTACATCCGGATCCGGGTGTTAATTACGTTTGAAAATTACGTTGATTATGAAAAACCTATCCCTCTTTACGGCTATGTTCGCCTTGTTGCTGGGCGGATGTGTGGAAAAGGTTCCTTCGAATCCGAATGGCATTCCCGAAGATGTCGAGCGGGTCGTGGATATGTCCGTTCCCGCATCGTTCGATTGGAAAACGACGGCTCCTGTGGCCTGCGAGTTCACCGCACCGCACCTTTCGCGTGTGCATGTGGCTGCGCAACGCGGCGCTGAGCCTTTCGCTTCGTTCATGGTAGGCGACGGTGCCGATGCCGTGAAGCTGGATCTGCCTGTCACGGCCAAGACGCTTTACGTAAGTTATGAAACTGAAAACGGCTTGTCGCCGCAAGAGGCCGTTCCTGTGGCCGGTTCGGCCGTATCGTATGCGCTCGCTTCGAACGGGAAGGATTATACGGGCATCGAGGACGGGGACAAGAACACCACGATCGGCGATGTGATTTATATGCCTGCAAGCGGTTGGGGAACGCTTCTTTTCGAGGATTTGTGGCCGTCGTACGGTGATTTCGATTTCAACGATTTCGTCATTAATTATAAGGTGCAGCTCCATATGAACAACAAGAACAAGGTTTGGGGCATGCATATCGGCGTTCGTGTGAAAGCGGTCGGCGGGTCTTTGCCCTATGACCTTTGCCTTGCGATGAAAGGTGTGAAAGGCGGTGAGATCGACGGGATCGAGCCCGTCGAAATGTATAATACCGGCAATGCCCGGCTTGTGGCGCTCAATTCGGCGAACTACGTGAAAGACCCTGCCGTCCTGCGCTTCGAGAATATCCGCACCAATCCTAACCGGCAGTCCGGCGCCGCTTATGTAAATACCGAGGAAGGGTTCGAAATGACGGAAGCTCAGTTGGTCAATGCCTCGTTCTTTGTCGAGTTCCGTAATTCGATCGCTATCGGGGATGTGGCTTTCGACACGTTCGATTTCTTCCTCAGCCGCGAACGTGACGGCAACAACATCGAGATTCATATGGGCGGATTCGAGCCGACTCCCGATGCCGAACCTGATTACGCTTTCCTGAAAGCCGGGAGTGCTGCTACCGACAAGGCCGGCGATTATTATTATTCGAACGACAGGCTGGTATGGGCGCTCAATATTCCCCATGATATCCGGCATCCCTATGAGAAGGTGGATTTCCTGAAGGCTTATCCCGAGATGGCCGATTGGGCGCAGTCGGGCGGTGCAAAATCGCAGGATTGGTATTTGCACGGGGTCGAGCAATACCTGGTGAGGAAGAAATAAACAGGTAGCAAGGAACTTTCTGAATAGAAGGGTGTCCGCAAGTGCGGGCACCCTCTTTTCGTCGCCGGAGTCCTGTCCCGCCGATGTGCGGGCTCCCGGAGTGTCGGAAGGACTTGCGATGTTTCCGTTGTCCGCTTCCGGACGACGGGTTTTTTCAATCGTTTGCGCTGTGTCCGGGTTACTTCCCGAGCGATTCGTAGAGTGTCAGCAAATGCCGGGCGGTCTTTTCCCACGAGAAACGTTTCACCCGTTCGAGGCCGTAGGCGACTTGCCTTGCGCGGAACGCTGCGTCGGTTTCGAGCCGCAGCAGGGCATCGGCGATCGCCGTCGGGTCGGTAGGGTCGACGAGGATGGCGCCTTGGCCCGCCACCTCGGGGATCGCCGAGGCCGCGGATGTCACCACGGGCGTGCCGCAGGCCATCGCTTCGAGCTGGGGGATGCCGAAACTCTCGCGCAGCGAGGTGTAGAGGAATGCCGAAGCTTCGTTGTAGATGGCCGGCAGGTCGCTGTTGGGGATATATCCCGCCAGGCGGAGCATTCCGCGCAGTCGGGGTTCGCCGATCTCGCGCAGGATCGCCTCTGCGGGTTGTTCCCCGAGGTCTGCGACCAGCAGCGGCAGCGGCTTTTCGGAGCGCCGTACGTATTCGGCATAAGCCTTCAGCGTGCCGGGCGTGTTCTTTTTGGGGTCGGTATTGCCCAGGAAAAAGAGGAATTCGGGGTCTTGCAGGTATTTGCGGACGGTTTCCGCCGTGCCTTCCATCGGGCGGAACCGGTCGTTGTAGCCGTTGTGGATGGCCATGATGCGTTCGGGGTCGAAGTTCAGTGCGGTGCGGATGCGGTCGCACTCGAATTGCGAGACGGTGATGACCATTCGGCATCTGGGCAGGATGCGCGGCACTACCAGGCGGCGGTAGATGCGCCCCAGCAACTGGTAGAGCGATTTGTTGCGGGCGGCCTGTTCCTCGAGGAAGATGATGTCGTGGAGCGTCAGGACCAGCGGGGCCTTTCCCCATACGGGTGCCGTGTTGCTCGTGCAGTGCAGCAGGTCGGGCTTCACACGGGCCACGGCGCGCGGCAGCGCCCACTGTTCCCACAGCGGGTAGCTCGGGCAGCGGAGCGTCGTGATGTGCATGTTGGGGCTCTCCTCCAGGCAACGGTCTTCGCCTTCGCCCGTGAAGATGAAGTATTCGTTCTTCGTGTCGAGCCGTTGCAGGCAGCGGATGGTTTCGAGCGCCACGAAGTCCATGCCGTGTTTGTTGGGGCGGAAGATGCGCTGTGCCTCGATCGCAATTTTCATGGTCGGTTTCCGGTATTGTTTCCGGGGGCTTTGTTTCCGGCCCCGGTATGTTCGGTGTGGATGAATTTGTCTTTGGTGCCCCGCAGCCGGAAGAGGTTAGCCAGCGTCAGCAGGAACAGGACGGGCATTCGCCTAAGGGCGTGTCCCAGCCGGGCGTCGGCCTGCTCGTCGGGCAGCGCCATCGCCATGGCCAGGAGCAGCAGCAGGACGGCCACCCACCATTTTATCGAACCCATGGGTGCGCATACCGTCATCACGACGGCCCACAGGGGCACCAGCCCCAGCAGCAGGATGCGCGGCGGCAGGCACCATTGCAGCAGCTTGTCGCAGTAATCCGTATTCCCCGAGAGGATTGCGCCCGGAAGCTGCCTTACGGCCGATGAAAGGGCGTAGAACTGTGCCGCTATCCAGCGCCGCCGCTGGTTGTAGTAGGCACCTTCGCCCTGTACCTTCTCGTCCAGCACGCGCACGTCGTCCAGGTAGTCGATGTAGATGCCCTGCCTCAGCAGCAGCGCTTCGAGCTCCTTGTCCTCGCCCGAAGTGGTGCAGCGGGCGATATTGTCGCGGAACCATTTGTAATCGAAGGCCATGCCCGAGCCGATCAGCGCCGAAGAGAATCCCAGCGCCACATGCCCGCGACGGAAAATCGAGTTGTTGATCTCCTCGCTCGCCGCATCGAGTATGGCAGTGTCCGTGTCGCGGTTTTTGGCCGTGCGGTGTGCCTGCACGGCCTGGATGCCGCTGTCGAGGGCGTCGTTCATGCGGGCGATGAATTCCCTGCCCGCCAGGTTGTCGGCGTCGAGTATGGCCACGGCCTCCGCGCCGTCCGGGCCGATTTCCCCTACGGCGAAGTTGAGCGCCTTAGCCTTGGAGCTGTTTTCGAAGGAGACTTCCAGTACGCGGATCGGCATCCGGCGCAATTGGGCGAGCGTGGCCGGTTGCAGTCGGTCGGCGATGACGACTACCTCGTGCAGTTCCTGCGGATAGTCTTGTTGCAGCGCAGACTGCGCTGCATGGACGATCACCGCGTCGCTTTTGTAGGCCGGGATCAGCGTCACGAACCGGCGTTGCCGCCGTGCCGGGGGATAGGTGTCCTTGCGTGCGCGCGTCGAGGCGGCCGCAAAGACGAAGAGGTAGAGCACCGGGAGTCCCAGTACGAAGACGAATGTCCAGTCGAGGATGTCGAGCAGTAGCGTCATGCCGTTTTGTTTTTCAGGGTGAAGAAGCCCCCGGCACCGCGCAGTACGGCCTTTGCCAGGTCGCCGCGCCCGCGTGCCAGCGCCGCGGCGATGTTTTTGGGGACGGCGATGCAGAGCTGGTAGGCGACGGAAAGCATCCGGGCGGTGCCGTGCAGGTTCCGCCATGCGAACAGCAACCGGTTGCGGGTCAGGTAGTAACTCCTCAGGGGGCTTTCCTGCCCGGTGGTCGCGCTCTCTTTGTGGAATACCGTGCAACGGGGGTCGTAGGCTATTTGCCAGCCCTGTTCACGGATACGCACCGACCAGTCGAGTTCTTCGTAGTAGAGGAAATAGATGTCGGGCATCGTTCCGGCTTTTGCGGGTACTTCGCGCCGTACCATCATCGCCGCGCCGTGGGCGTAGGGCGTATCGCGCGGCGTGTCGAACGACCCGTCGTCGGGCATCCCGAAGCCGATGAGCGCGTTACGCAGCGTGACGTGCGTCAGGGGCGTATATCCGGCGAACTGGATATGTCGCGGGGGAGCAAAAAACCGGATCTTCGGGCATACGGCGCCGATCGCAGGGTTGCCCGCCAGGGTTTCGCAGAGGTAGTGCAGCGTGTCGTCTTCGACCTCGGTGTCGTTGTTGAGCAGCAGCAGGTAATCGCCTGCCGCGGCTGCGAACCCCAGGTTGTTGCCTCCGGCGAATCCCAGGTTGCGCTCGCTGCGCAGTGCCTTGATCCCCGGGTAGCGTTCGCGCAGCATGGCCGCCTCGTCGCGGGCGGAGCCGTTGTCCACCACGATGATCTCCAGCGGCGCGGTGACGTGCCGCCGCAGCGATTCGACCATGGCACAGGTAAGCGCGTAGCCATTGTAGTTGACCGATATGACCGAAATCAGCGGTTTCATGCTATTCGTAATTTTCCCTTGCGTGTGGCCGTTGTGCGGACATCGCCCTGTCCAGTATCTCCTTGCGCGCCAGTTCGCGGTCGAAACGCGGCGCGAGGAAGATGAAACCCATACTCATGTAGAGGATGGCGCCCGTGGGGATCTGTCCCAGAATTTCATTGGCATAGGCCATGACCACGATACCCGAGATTCCCGCCGTAAGCGCCGCCGTGAATCCCCTCAGCTGGGTGTTCCGCAGTTTGAAGACCACCAGGTAGGCGCCACGCGCCAGTATGTAGAGCAGGATGCCGATGTGCAGCAGGATGCCGACGACGCCCGTTTCGACCCAGACCATCACGAACCACGAGTCGGTCGGGATCTGCGACAGCGGGGCGTCCGGGGCAAAGGTCTTGGCTTTGCCGCCACCGTGCCCCAGTCCGGCGCCGAAAGGCTTGTCTGCCATCAGCTCGCGCAGTTTGGCCTGGTTTGCCAGGCGCACCTGGAACGAGGGGTCGTTTGTATTGAAGGCGCTGCGGGCACGCCGGATAATGCTGTTCCCCTGCCCGATAGTGGTGAATTTCAGGAAGACGAAGGCTGCGATGACCAGGAAAATACCCGCGCCGATCATTTTGATATTGCGGGACATCATGATGAAGGCCGAGTAGCCCACGAACGGTACGGCCAGTGCGCTGCGGGTTCCCGAGATCAGCATGCCGTAGCATGCCGCGGCCGCCACGAGCAGCAGGTAGAGCTTCATCCACGAGTTGCGGTAATAGAGCGCCGAAATCGAGAACACGACCATCGACAGCCCCATCGAGCCGCCGAAATTGGCCGCGTCGCTGAAGAACGAGAAGTAGCGCACGCCGCTGTGGATGATGTGTGTCGAACGGCCGCCCAGCACGAACAGCCAGTAGTTCTCCGCAGCGTTGAAGCCGAAGAATTTTTGTATGCAGGCCTTTCCGACGGCGATCAGCGTCAGCACCGACCATACGGCGAGCATGTATTTCAGGTATTTGTACTCGGTCATCGTGAGCTGCGTGAGCACGACGATAAAGAAGAAATAAAACGCGATCGACCGCACCGATGAGAACCATCCCGCGACCGAGACCGACTCCGGGTTCACTATTTCGAGGATGCAGTAGGCCATCCAGATCGCCGCCACAACGGTCAGTCCCGAGCTGGCTCGCTTCCATTCGATGGGGCGCATCAGGGCTTGCAGCGTTATTATCAGGAAGTTGTAGAAGATCAGTGCGTCGAGGATCATCCCGAACGGCAGGTCGTAGGCATAACGCGTGAGCGTCATGATGAAATAGTTGACCACGAACAGCCCGAGCATCGATATGGCGGGGTTGCGCAGCGTGACCCACAGTATACACAGCGCCGCCGGAATCGCCGAGACGGCCAGTCCGGCAAGCAACCCGTATTGGGTGAACGCCAGGATGAGCGCGGCCACACCGGCGGCCAGCATTGCCCCGACGATGAGCCGGGGCACGCTGACCGGGGTGGTTATGCTGCCGTAGCGTTCCATGACGTGTCGCTGTTTATTTGACGGCCGTGAACCCGAACTGGCTGATCTGATACCCCAACCTGCGGAGGCGGCTGTACGGAGGCATCAGGCCCGTGAAGGTTTGCACCACGTCGCGGCCCGCGCAGTTGAGGCAGAGTACGACGGGGGTGCGCCCCGAGAGTTTTTCTGCCTTTTCGAAAAGCAGTTGGTCGGTATCTTTCCACGTGCGGTTCGCCGGGGCGATGACGATGCTCAGCGCCGCATGGCGCAGCAATTCCTTCGGTACGGAGCTCGTGGCGAAGGGCGGGTATTCCACCAGCACCACGTCGGCCTCGGTGAGGGGAACTTCGCCCGGGGTGTCGCGCACGAAATCCCCGAGTTTCTCGGCCAGCAGGTACTCCTTGCGTTCGATGTCGAAATCCTTGTTCCACGAAACGATGCGGACTTTCATGTCCGCTTCGCGGAAGAATGCCGCCAGGTGTTCGGCGATCAGGCTCTTGCCGTCCCCGCGTTCGGTACTCAGGATATTGAGCACGTTGGGCTGTTTGGCCGGGTCGAAATAGTTGACCGCCGCATTGCCGATGTAGCGGGATGCGATCTCACGGTATTGCTTGGTGAACCTCCGCTGTCCGAAATAGGCTTTGCCGGGAAAGGCCCCGATGACCCGCCCCTTGGTGATGCGCTCGGCGCGGACTTTGTCACGCAGCGTGCGGTCGAGCAGTTCGAGCAGGATGAAGAATCCCAGTACGAACAGGAGCGTGGCGAGGCCTGCCGCGGCGACCATCATCTTGCGTTTGCTCGGTTCCGCCTCCAGGGGAAGCACCGGGGCGTTGATGATCTTCAGCGTTGCCGAGGTCATCTGCAGGTTCTTCTGCCGCAGGCGGGCCGTGTTGAGCGCCGTGAGGATCGAGAGGTAGGACTGTTCCGAGAAGTTGATTTCGCGCCCCTTGCGTTTGAGGGTCGAGCCCACGGGCGAGAACTGCGTATATTTCTGGTCGAGTTCCTGTTTGCGGAGCTTCATCACCGCCAGTTCGGCGCGGGATTTCTCGGCCAGCAGTACGGCGGCGAGCCACTCCGTCACGATCGTATTGGCCGAAAGTCCCTCCTTCGTATATTGTTGGTTGGCGATGTTCGTGGTGAGCTCCTGCAGGCTGCGGGTCTCCTCGCTCAGTTTCCTGCGTAACTGCCCCGTGTCGTTGCGGCTGGCGGGCATGGCCGTCCGGTCGGAAATACCTTCCGTGCCGTCGGTTTCGGGCTGGAAGGCCTCGGCGGCCGACAGGCGCGAATAGATGCTCCCGATCTTATGGAGTTTCTCGATGAACTCGGCGTTGTTGCGGAAAGTCTCCTGCAACCCTTCGAGCTGCCCCTCGATCGAGGCACGCAGTTTCTCGGCGCTCTCGAAGTTCAGCAGGATCTCCTCGTAGCGCAATTCGTAGTCGCGCGAGAGGGCGGCGATGTGCTTGGTCTGCTCGTCGTAGTTGATGACACGGTGCTGGACGTTGTAGTCGCGCAGCGAATCCTCCAGGTTGCGCAGGTTGTTGCCCACCCGCTCCAGCTCGGATTCGAAATAGGCGATGACGTTGTTCGTCTCGCCGAACCGCAGGTCGCGGTACTGCTTGACGAATTCGTCGTTGAGGATAATCAGCGTGTTGTAGACGATATACGGGTCGTCGTTCTCGTAGCTGATTTCCAGCATGTCGCTGTTGGCCAGCCTCTTGACCTTGATCTGGCTCAGCGCCTGGTAGCTGTAATACGGAGGGCTCCAGTGGAACATGCCGTAGACGTGGTTGTTATGGTCTATCTCTTCGTATTTGCGCAGGTTCTCGTAGGTGTTCTTTTCCGAAGTGTGGTCGACGAGCTCCATGACGTCCGGCGGGGTTTTGCTCAGCAGGTACCGTGAAGTACGTGCCGAGAGGTACTGGTTGTCGTTGTCCGGGTCGAGATGCGTAAGCCCCTGTGCGTAGAGGCGCAGCGAGACGTTCTTGAGCGTGGACTGCGACAGGATGATGTTGATCAGGTTGTCCATCGCGTTGTTGATGACGTTCCAGTCCTGGCGCGAGCCTTCGGTGGTCGTGATGTCGTATCCCGAGACGATGCCCGTGTAGATCGTCGTCGTGGATTTATAGTTGCGCGGCTTGGTACCCATCTTCAGGTAGACGAGCAGCGCGACCAGCAGCGGACAGAGTATCAGCCACCACTTGATGCGGTAAAGAAACCGCGCGGTATAGGCGATGTAATTCATATGCTATTCGGTTTCGGGCGCTTCTTTCGACACCCCGGGCATTGATATGGGTTTGTTGATGATCGGCGTGTGCGTGAGTATCTCGAGCCGCAGCAGGGCGTCGTTGAGGTTGCGCCGCACCTGCTCGTATTCGCGGGTCGCCGAGTTTTCGAGGCTCTTCTGGCGGCTCAGAGTCTGCGCGTCGAGCTTGCCTTTGACGAAGTCCACTTCGGTCATGCGGTATTGTGCCTCGGACGTGATCTTGGCTTCGGCGGCGCTCCGCAGGATCGAGAGCTGCTCGACGGCCGTGGTGTAGGCGTCGATGATCTTCATGCGCAACTCGTCGTACCAGCGGTCGAGGTCGTACTGGGTGTTCTCGATACGCTTCTTCTGCTGCTTGATCTTGTTGCGGCGGTTGAAAATCTCGTCGAGCGGGATCGAAAACGATGCCCCGACGTTCCACCAGCTTTGCTCGCGCCCGGTCGTGGTCGTCGTCCATATCGGGATGTTGCTGTCCTGATAATTCTGGTTGTAGATGTCCGACGACCCGTAGTTGTAGTTGGCGTTGAGCTTGAAATTGCGCATCCAGTTGCGGCGCACGGTTTTCAGTTCGCGCTCCTCGATCTCGCGGTTCGACTCGTAATAGCCGACCTGCGGTGCGTGGCGCGCATTCTCCATCAGTACGTGGAGCGGGGGAAGCTGCATGTCGATATAGTCTTCCGGGGTAAGCCGTTGCAGGTCGCTGTACTCGAATTCGGGAGGCGTAGGCTCGCTTTGCGCCGTAACGGCGGCGGCAGCCAGCAGCAGCCAGAGTGTTAAGACGGCCCTTTTCATATGTTGCTGTTTATTATACATTTTCTTTCTGTATGAATGCGGTGAACGTGCGCAGGATTATTTTCAGGTCGAACCACGGCGACATTCGGCGGGCGTATTCGATGTCGAGCTGCTTGCGCTGCTCGGGCGAGAGCTTTCCCGCCTGCCCGCGTTTTTCGACCTGCCACAGCCCCGTGAGGCCCGAGGGGCACATGAACCGTTCGATATATTCGTCGCTCGTGAGACGTTCGGCTTCGTAGAGGGGCAAAGGGCGGTTGCCCACGACCGACATGTCGCCCCGCAGGATGTTGAAGAGCTGCGGGAGTTCGTCGATGCTGTATTTGCGCAGGAAACGCCCCAGGCGCGTGATGCGGGGATCGTTCTCGATCTTCACGAACGCGTTTTCCTGTTCGGTTTCCAGCTGGTGGTGATGGGCCTCCTCGGGGATCACGAAATCGTCCGCATAGAGCATGCCGTTTTCGGTGTCCGCCAGCAGTTTGCGAATCTCGTCGTCGTTGAGCGCCATCTTCGCATCGTCTTCGGCGACGGGTTCCGAGGCATACTGGTTCAGATCCTCCAGCTCCTTGAGCCGCTGATCTGCGTCGGAGCGCATCGAGCGGAACTTCAGGAAATCGAAGATCCGGTAGTTGCTCCCCACGCGTTTCGACTTGTAGATGACCGGCCCCGGGCTGTCGAGTCTGACGGCCACGGCCACGGCTATGAGCAGGGGGGAGAGCAGGAGGATCGCCGAGAGCGATGCCGCGATGTCGAACGCCCGTTTCCAGAGCGGCATGCGGAACAACTCTACGTCGTTCCCGCTACCTGCGACGGGTTTGTGGACGAACGTATAGTCGGTCATGAATTGCAGTATGCGGAGGAAATCTGCGCGCGATATGTCGCCCGGTACGGCGCTGTTCACGCCGGCTCCGAGGTATGCGCGCCGCTCCTCCCCGGTCAGTTGCCCCGAGATGATGAGGATGATGCCGGCACCCGGGAACCAGGAGCGCAGGAAGCGGATGCTGCGGATGTCCTCCTCGCCCTGCTGTTCGTAGAGGATGAAGGCGTGGTCGTCCTTGAGCGGCATGAGCTTGCCCATGGCTGCGCCGATATCCCCTGCGATACGCATCTGTCCCTCGGTCAGCTCCGTGAAACGGGCCGTGTGGTTGCCTCTGCCTTTGATGTAGATGACGGGGTACTTCAATCCAAAATCTTTTTAATCCTTATTTTGAGTTCCTGCGGGTTGAACGGTTTGACGATATAGTCTTCCGCACCCTCTTCCAGCAGGCGGATGCGTTCCGAGGTGCTGTCCTCGCTCGAAAGCATCACGACCGGGATCTGCTTGAAGAGTTCGTTGAGTTTGAGGTATGCCAGGAATTCGTCGCCGCGCATTTCGGGCATGCGGATGTCCGAGATGATCAGGTCGGGCATGTTCCCCCGCAACAGCCATTCGATGGCCTGCTGCGGGTTTTGCATGTAAAAGCATTCGTAATCCTTGTGAAGGTATGCGAAAAGTATTTTGGCGATCTGCTCCTTGTCGTCTACGATCAGTACTTTCTTGCGATTCATGTTCAGCGGTTCGTTGTCGTCGGGTTTTGCCGGAACGGGAAGCGTCGCATGTTCGTTGTCCGGTTCCGGTCGGTTGTTTATTATTTACCTGGAATTCCGGTGCGGGCGTTGCAAAACGTGCCGTTTCCCGCTCCTGATCCGGATACCCAGTGCAAATATCGGTAAAATAATTGGCATTATAAACTTTTTAAGGTAATTTATATAGCAAAAACGTCCGGATTTTACACCTCCGTTTTCTGGATGTTATTAATTTTAAAGAAATATTTTATTATTAATCAAAAAAATGGTATTTTTGTGCAATTGTCCGGTCTTTATTGTTGTCGGGCTATTTTGTTAAACCGATGAAGTGATGGAGTGTGGCAATAGTGTAAGTCCGGTCGGCAACCGTCCCCGCTTGCTGGTAGCCGAGGATAATCCGAGTAATTATAAGCTCGTCGAGGTGTTGCTGCGCCGTGATTACGACCTGTTGCACGCCTGGAACGGAGAGGAGGCCGTCGCCTTGTTTGCCGACTGCCGCCCCGACCTGGTGCTGATGGATATCAACATGCCCGTCATGGACGGCTATGAGGCGCTCCGGGGCGTGCGGGAGATTTCGCCCGACGTCCCCGTCATCGCACTCACGGCCTATGCGTTCGAAACCGACCGCCAACGCATGTTCCAGGCCGGTTTCAACGAATGTCTTGCCAAACCCCTGCGGGCGGATGAACTCCGCACGCGGATTGCGGCGCTGCTTTCGCGATAGAAAGGGAAACTATGACCAGGAACCCAATGAAAATAAATCGGATATTTCTTCTTCTGTGTTGCGCCCTGTTGCCCGCATTGCTTCGGGCTCAAGCGCCGCAGGAGAGGGAGAGTATCCTGATTATTTCCTCGTATAATCCGGATACGCGCCGCATGTCGGGCTTCATCACCGAGTTCGAACGCAACATCATGGCTTCGGGCATCCCGTGCGATATCTATGTCGAAACGCTCGAATGCAAGAGCATCAACGACGCACCCATCTGGATGTCGCAGACCGAGAACATGATTTCCCGGTATGAGAACAAGGGGCTTCGCGCCATCGTCCTGCTGGGGCAGGAGGCATGGGCATCGTTCGTCTCGCTGGGGCATATCCCCAAGGATGTGATGTGCTTCTGCTGCTATGTCAGTTCCAACGGCATCGTGCTCCCGCCGCCGGAGGACAGTCTCGGCATGTGGCTGCCCCCTTCGATCAATTACATGAACATGACGGACAGCCTGAACAATGTGGGCGGTATGCTCAACAAGTATGACGTCCGCCGCAATATCGAGCTGGTTCGTTCGCTTTTTCCCGAAGCCGAGAACATCGCCTTCATCTCGGATAACACCTACGGGGGTATTTCCCTCCAGGCGCTCGTACGCGAGGAGATGAAAAACTATCCCGACATGAACCTTGTGCTGGTGGACAGCCGCGAGGGGGATGATGCGATGCATGAGACCTATGCCTCGCTGTCGCACCGTTCCGCGGCGATACTCGGAACCTGGCGTGTGGGCCGCGACGGGGAGTACCTCATGCAGCGTTCGCTCAACGACCTGGTGCAGCTCAATCCGCGCATACCGGTCTTTTCGATATCCCAGATCGGCATCGGCGACGTGGCTGTGGGTGGCTATGTCCCCAAATACGAGAACGCCGCCTCGGTCATCGCATCGCAGATCAAGAAGTATTACGCCTCGGGGAAGATAGACGGGACGCATTTCCGCCTTACGGACGGCCAGTACCTCTTCGATTCGCGCAAGCTCAAGGAGTTGAAGATTGCCGAATACGCCCTGCCCAAGGGGAGTGTGGTCGAGGATACCGTAGCGGCCAAACTCTCGAAATATTCCCATTACATCGAGTTGCTCGTGGCGGGTATCGTACTGCTGGTACTGCTGCTGGTTTTCGTCGCGGCGCTTTTCCTGCGCACGCGGCGTCTCAAGCGCACGCTCGAAGAGCGCGAAGGACAGCTGGTGGTCGCCCGCGAGAAGGCCGAAGAGTCCGACATGCTCAAATCGGCGTTCCTGGCCAATATGAGCCATGAGATCCGCACGCCGCTCAACGCCATCGTGGGCTTCTCGTCGCTGATGCAGGGCGAAGAACTTTCACAGGAGGAACGTGCCGAGTACTGCGCCATCGTGGTCAACAATTCCGAGATGCTGCTCACGCTGCTGAACGACATCCTCGACATTTCGTCGCTCGAATGCGGCAAGATCAAGTTCAACTGCTCGTCCGAGGAGATCGTGCAGGTCTGCCAGCATGTGCTCATGACGACCGCCCATACGCGGCAGGAAGGTGTCGAGGGGCGTCTCGAATGTGCCGTGGGTTCCTACATGCTTGTAACCGATGTCCACCGCTTGTCGCAGATTCTGATCAACCTGCTCACCAACGCCGGTAAGTTCACTTCCCAGGGGAGTATCACACTCGGCGTGGAGATAGACGAGGCACACCGCGAAGTGCTCTTTTCGGTAGCCGATACGGGCCCCGGCATTCCGCTCGACAAACAGGAGATGGTCTTCAACCGTTTCGAGAAACTCGACGGCAACAAGAAGAAAGGCACGGGCCTCGGCCTTGCCATCTGCCGCCAGATAGCCATGATCTTCGGTGGCCGCATCTGGGTCGATCCGACCTATACCGCCGGTGCGCGTTTTGTCTTTGCCCATCCGATCGACATTCGTTTCCCCGAGGATGGAGAGAACCGTGAGGGGGGGGGGATTTGAGCCCTCTGGAAGCGCCCGGATCCTTAAGGTGACGGGGGAAGGCCGCCTCGTTTGCGATCGGAAATGAGCCCTCTGAGTGTGGAATTTCCGCTTGGTTCCAGCTTGTTCCGCAGATGTGTAGAACACCGCGTGAGGCGGGGTGTATGATGCGGTGGACAGCGTTGCCGCGATATGGCAAAAAGACCCGTACGGGTCTTTTTTTTTGTGCCTTCCCGTCGGAGATGCTTCCCCCGAAGTTATGGCTTCCCGGCCGGAAATGTGCCCGTTTCGGATAATATTCCGGCCGGATTTGCTGTAACCTTCCTGGTGCATTTTTTCGCCTGCCCGGACTTGTTTTGTTACCTTTGCGCCGCGAAGCCGGGGCAGTTGCCTCCAATGCGTTCGGATGCGCCGATTACGGCTCCGGCCGTCGCAAGACCCCGGGGCAGGCGGAGTTGCCGGGGCGATGTGGAATTATTCTACATCCGTGTGGAATTATTCTACATATTTTTGTATATATTTGATTGGGTATTTGGTAGATATTTTGCTGTCAATAAATGTTTTAAAGGGCTGCCTGCAATTCTGGCGCAAGGTTTGAACCTCGTTTTGCTGCCCCCAATTATATTTAGTGCTTTATGAAATTTGATAAATTGAAACCGAATTTGCAGGAGCTGAACCTGAACGGTGTGAAAAAAGCGGCCTCCCGTGTTGCCCATGTCCGGATAAGACTGAGCCGAGGCCAGTGGATCGGAGTCATTGCCGGCCTTGTGGTCGTGACGGTGTTGCTCGTCATCCTGCTCCGGCCGCGTCCCGCCGCAGTCGTCCTGCCCGTCGTGGCGGTGGAACCCGTAACGACCGAAGACGTGAATATCTATGGCGATTACGTTGGCCGCATCCGCGCCCAGCAGTTCGTTGAAATCCGCGCCCGCGTCGAGGGCTACCTCGAAAAGATGCTCTTCGCCGAAGGTACCTACATCAGGAAGGGGCAAACCCTCTTCGTGATCGACCCCCGGGTCTACCGTGCGCGCGTGGACAAGGCCAAGGCGCAGCTGAACAAGGCCCGGGCGCAGGCGCTGAAAGCCAAGCGCGACCTCGACCGTATCCGTCCGCTCTTTGAACAGAGTGCCGCCAGCCAGCTCGAACTCGACAATGCCACGGCGGCTTACGAGAGTGCCGTGGCCGATGTGGCCGTCGGCGAGGCCGACCTCACGCAGGCGCAGATGACCCTGGGCTATACCTCCGTGCAGTCGCCTATTTCGGGTTATATCTCCGAACGCAACGCCGACATCGGTACGCTCGTGGGGCCGAGCGGAAAATCGCTGCTCGCCACGGTCGTGAAGAGCGATACCGTGCGTGTCGATTTCAGCATGACGGCCCTCGACTACCTGCGCAGCAAGGCGCGCAACGTCAACCTCGGGCACCGCGATTCGACCCGCAAGTGGGATCCCTACATCACCGTGACCCTGGCCGACGGCTCGGAATACCCCTACCGCGGCCTGGTAGATTTCGCCGATCCGCAGGTCGACCCGCAGACGGGTACCTTCTCCGTGCGAGCCGAGATGGCCAACCCCGACCACATCCTGCTGCCGGGGCAGTTCACCAAGGTGCGGCTGCTGCTCGACGTGCGTGAGGATGCCGTTGTCGTGCCGTCGAAGGCTATCGAGATCGAGAAGGGCGGCGCCTACATCTACGTGGTGCGCCCCGACAGCATCGTCGAGAAGCGTTTTGTCGAGACGGGCCCCGAATGGGGCAACAACATCGTCGTCGAACGCGGCCTGGTGCGGGGCGAGGATATCGTCGTCGAGGGCTACCATAAACTCCAGCACGGCATGAAAGTCGAACCGGTCGCTCCGCGCCGCGATGAAGAGCCCGAAAAACAACAGTAGCCTATGAAAGCGGACTTCTTTATCGACAGGCCCGTCTTTTCGACGGTGCTGTCCATCATCATCGTGATCGTGGGTTTCATCGGCCTGGCACTGCTGCCTGTCGACCAGTATCCCCAGATCGTACCTCCCGTAGTGCGTATCTCGGCGTCGTACCCAGGTGCCGATGCGCAGACCGTGACGCAGGCTGTGGCTACGCCCATCGAGCAGGAGCTGAACGGTACTCCCGGCATGATCTACATGGAGTCGTCGAGCTCCAACTCGGGCGGTTTCTCCGCCACGGTGACCTTCGACATTTCGACGGATCCCGACCTGGCAGCCGTGGATATCCAGAACCGCCTGAAAAAGGCCGAGGCGCGCCTTCCTGCCGAAGTGGTGCAGAACGGCATCTCGGTAGAGAAGCAGGCGGCCAGCAAACTGATGACCATAACCCTGCTTTCGTCCGACCCCAAGTTCGATGAAATCTACCTTTCGAACTATGCGACGCTCAACGTGCTGGACATGTTGCGCCGCGTTCCCGGAGTGGGCAGCGTTTCGAACGTCGGCAGCCGTTATTACGCCATGCAGATATGGGTCATGCCCGACAAGCTGGCCGACCTTGGGCTGACGGTCAAGGATTTGCAGACGGCGCTCAAAGACCAGAACCGCGAGTCTGCCGCCGGCGTGCTGGGGCAGGCCCCCATGAACGGCATCGACGTGACGATCCCCATCACGGCGCAGGGGCGTCTGTCGTCTGTCAGCGAATTCGAGGACATCGTCGTGCGGGCCAACCCCGACGGGTCGATCATCCGCCTGAAAGACGTGGCGCGTATCTCGCTCGAAGCGTCGTCCTATAATACCGAGAGCGGCATCAACGGCGGGAACGCCGCCGTGCTGAATATCAACATGCTGCCCGGAGCCAATGCCATGGAGGTGGCGGCGCTGGTCAAGGCGGCCATGGAGGAGATCAGCCACAACTTCCCCGAGGGCATCGGCTACGAGATTCCGTTCGACATGACGACCTACATTTCGGAGTCGATCCATCATGTCTACCAGACGTTGTTCGAAGCGTTGCTGCTGGTGATTCTCGTGGTCTTCCTCTCGTTGCAGAGCTGGCGCGCGACGATCATCCCGATCGTCGCCGTGCCCATCTCGCTGATCGGTACCTTCGGCGTGATGCTCGTTTTCGGGTTTTCGCTCAACATGCTGACGCTGTTGGGGCTCATTCTCGCCATCGGCATCGTGGTCGACGACGCCATCGTCGTCGTGGAGAATGTCGACCGCATCATGAACGAGGAGCATCTCTCGCCCTACGAGGCTACTAAAAAGGCGATGTCCAACCTGAGCGGGGCGCTGATCGCCATGTCGCTGGTATTGTGCGCCGTGTTTGTCCCGGTGAGTTTCCTTTCGGGCATTACGGGTCAGCTCTACCGCCAGTTCACCATCACCATCGCCGTGTCGGTGGTCATCTCGACCGTCGTGGCGCTGACGCTCAGCCCCGTGATGTGCGCGCTTTTTCTGCGTCCCGAAGGCGAGGGGAAGAAAAACCGCTTTTTCCGCCGCATCAACCTCTCCCTGGCGACGGGCAACAAGTTTTACGGCCGCATGATCCAGGGGGCGCTGAAACATTCGCGCCGCATGTTCGCCGCCTTCGGCATCGTGCTGATCGGCATCTGGCTGATGAACAGGCTCGTGCCGCAAAGTTTCATGCCGCAGGAAGACCAGGGCTACTTCACCGTCGAACTGGAGTTGCCCGAGGGGGCGACGATCGAACGTACCCGCGAGGTGACCGACCGCGCGATGAAGTTCCTGATGGCCGACCCCGACGTGGAGTACGTGCTCAACGTCACGGGTTCCAGTCCCCGCGTGGGTACCAACCAGGCGCGCAGCCAGCTGACCGTGATCCTCAAACCGTGGGGCGACCGCGACTCCGAGGGGCTGAGCTCCGTGATGCAGCGCGTGCGCACCGAACTCTCGCGCTACCCCGAAAGCAAGGTATACCTCTCGACGCCCGCCGTGATTCCCGGCCTGGGCAACTCGGGCGGTTTCGAGATGGTGCTCGAAGCGCGGGGCAATACGACCTATCAGGATTTGCAGCATGCCGTGGATACGCTGATGTATTACGCTTCGCAATGTCCCGAATTTACGGGGCTGGCATCGTCCATGCAGGGCGACATCCCGCAGCTCTATTTCGACGTCGACCGCGACAAGGCGCAGCTGCTGGGTGTATCGATGTCCGACATCTTCTCGACGATGAAGGCCTTTACGGGGTCGATCTACGTCAATGACTTCAATATGTTCAACCGCATCTACCGCGTTTACATCCAGGCCGAGGCTCCCTACCGTGCGCAGCGCGATAACCTGAACCTCTTTTTCGTCCGCGGCGCGGGCGGTGTGATGATTCCGATCACTTCGCTCGGAACGACGCACTACACGACGGGTGCCGGGAATATCAAGCGTTTCAACATGTTCAATTCGGCTACCATTACCGGTGAGGCCGCACACGGTTACAGTTCGGGGCAGGCGATGGGCGTACTGGAAGAGCTCGTCCGAAAGCACTTGCCCGCGTCGGTCGGCGTCGAGTGGAGCGGCCTTTCCTACCAGGAAAAGCATGTCGGCGGGCAGACCGGCCTGGTACTGGCGCTGGCCTTCCTGTTCGTCTTCCTGTTCCTCGCGGCGCAGTACGAAAGCTGGTCGGTGCCCGTGGCCGTCATCCTGTCGCTCCCTGTGGCCGGTATCGGCGCCTACCTGGGTATCTGGATCTGCGGGCTGGAGAACAATATCTATTTTCAGATCGGACTGGTGATGCTCGTGGGCCTGGTGGCCAAGAACGCCATCCTGATCGTGGAATTTGCCAAGGAAGAGGTTGAGAAAGGCCGTGACGTGGTCTCCGCTGCGCTCACGGCGGCGCACCTGCGTTTCCGCCCGATCGTCATGACCTCGCTGGCCTTCATCCTCGGCCTGCTGCCGCTGGTCTTCGCTTCGGGGCCGGGCTCGGCGAGCCGCCAGGGGATCGGGACGGGCGTCTTTTTCGGCATGCTGGTCGCCATTACGGTAGGCATTGTCTTCGTGCCCTTCTTCTTCGTGTGGATTTACCGGATTAAAGAAAAACTGAAACGATGAAACGACTTGCGATATTACTTATGATATTGGCCGCTGCCGCTGGATTGGGCTCCTGCTCGGCCGTGCGTCACTGCAAGGCGCCCGAGGTCGACTTCCCGGCGGCTATCGCCGGGGGTGCTGCGGCCGATTCGCTCGCCATCGCCGACATGGAGTGGTGGCGGTTTTATGGCGATTCGACCCTGTGCAACATCATCCGTCATACGTTGGCCAACAACAAGGACATGCTTGCCGCGGCGGCGCGTGTCGAACGTATGCGCCAGCTCTACCGTATTGGCAAGGCCGGACGCCTGCCGTCGGTGTCGGGAACGGTCTACGCCGATCACGAAACCAACGACTATGCGGGCGAGGAGCCGAGCCGCGACCCCGAACTCGGCGCCAAGGCTACCGTGAGCTGGGAGCTCGACCTGTGGGGAAACCTGCGCTGGGCCAAACGCAAAGGCGGTGCCGAATACCTCGCATCGGTCGAGGACAGGCGTGCGATGCAGATGACGCTCGTCGCGGAGGTCGCCGCCGCCTATTTCCGGTTGATGGCGCTCGACAACGAGCTTTCCATCGTGCGGCGTACGCTCATCACGCGCAGCGAGGGCGCTTACCAGGCGCAGTTGCGTTTCGAGGGCGGCCTCACCTCTGAAACGGTCTTCCAGCAGGCGAAAGTGGAGTACGCCTCTACGGCGGCGCTGATCCCCGACCTCGAACGCAAGATCGAGGTCATGGAGAACAGCATTTCCCTGCTCATGGGTGAAAATCCCGACTGGCGGGTCGTGCGCAGCAAGATGAATACCGAGGCGGAGTTCGCCGAATCGCTTCCCGTGGGGTTGCCGTCGGAATTGCTCCTGCGGCGTCCCGACGTGCGGGCTTCGGAGCAACAGCTCCGTGCGGCGATGGCAGCCGCGGGCATGGCCTACGCCGACCGGTTCCCGCGCATCGTGTTCAACCTGACGGGCGGATGGGAAAACAACGATGTGAGCGGGTTTTTCCGTTCGCCGTTCTCGTATGTCGCCGGTACGCTCGCCTCGCCGGTCTTCGGGTTCGGCCGCAAGCAGGCCAGGTACAAGGCCGCGCTGGCCGCCTACGACGAGGCCCGGCTGGGGTATGAACAGAAGGTGCTGACGGTTTTCAAGGAGGCCAACGATGCCGTGGTCAGCTACCGCAGCGTCCGCCGGACGGCCGCGTTGAAGGTTAACCTGCGCGACGCAGCCCGGAAATACGTCGAACTCGCCCAACTGCAATACCGGGGCGGGAGCATCAATTATATCGACGTGCTGGATGCCCAGCGCCGTTATTTCGACGCCCAGATCGGGGTCAGCAATGCCGTGCGCGACGAACACCTGGCTCTGGTCGACCTTTACAAAGCTCTGGGTGGCGGCTGGGCGGAATAACCCTGCCGGCTTCTTTGGTTTATCGGTATGCCCGGATCCCTGCGGATCCGGGCTTTTTATTTCCGGGACGCCGTTTCGGGGAAGATGTCACGAAAACTCTTTTTGCCATGCTCCTACGAAACGTCCTTTCCCGGGAAAGTTCTTACCGCCGGGCCGTGATTCGGAGTCAGGGAATCGGAATAGTGCCGGCCTGCCGATGCCCTTGTGCGGGTCAGATCAATCCCTGGCTTTTTTCTTCCCCCATTTGGGGCGGATGTCGAGGAATATTTCGAAATTTATCCCCGGCATGGGGCGTCCCAGCACGGAAACATACTCTTCGTCGAAGAGGTTTTTGACGGCGGCCTTGACCGAAAGATCGGCCCAGCGCGCGGAAAACAGCTTTTCGAGTGTCACGTCGTTCATCAGGTAGTAGGGGACGTTGCCCGTGTAGGTGAAGGCGTTGCTCGTCATGGTGAACCGCTCGCTGTAATAGCACCACTTGTATAGCAGGCGCCAGCTTTTGTAGGCCAGACGCCCCGTCACCGCGGCCGAATATACGGGCACGTAGGGGAGTTGCCTGCCCAATGACCGGTCGCCCTTGCTGAACGCTTCGCCCCGGTTGACCGAGGGCGTCCACGAGAAGTTGCCGTCCAGCCCCAGCTGCCACTCCTTGGAGAGCATACGGTCGTACCCGGCTTTCAGTTCCACGCCGTAAGCGTGTACGTCCTTCATGTTGAGCGGCGTCCAGTAGTTGGTGTTGCCGCCCAGCGGCAGCCAGAGAATCCAGTCGTCGATGTAGGAATCGAACCATGTCGCCTCGCCGTGCAGCGAATATACTCCTTCCTTCCCTATGGCAAACGATATCCCGCCGTCGTACGAGAACCCCGATTCCGGCACGAGGTCGGTGTTCCCGCCCGGCTGGAAGTAGAGGTCGTTGAGCGTGGGATAACGGTAGTTGCGCGATACGGAGGCTTTTGCCCGGATCGTCCCGCGTTTCGAGATCAGGTAGTCCGCATAGAACGCCGGGATGAGCGGCGTCCACTGCGCGCCGTACATCTCTTCGCGCAGCGTGACGGACAGCCCCAGCCGTTCGGTGGGCATCCATTTGGCCGTGATGCTGGCCGAAAGCTCCGTGCGCGCGTGGTCGTACCCGACGGTCTTTCGGTTCATGTCCTGCGAGATGATCCTGCGGTCGTTGTTCGTGACGAAATGCTGGTGCAGGTCGGCCTGTGCCGTGAAGAGCCATTTGCGGCCTATGTAGTATTCCCCTTCGCCCGAGACGAAGAGCGTGTGGTACCAGTTCCGGGAGTTGGTCATGTATTCCAGTTTCCCGTTGCCCACGTCGTTGGCGTAGTCGTAGGCGAACCAACTGTAAATGTATCCGGCCTTGGCCGCGACTTTCCAGTTCCGGCGCAGGTGATCCCACGACAGCACGCTGCGCAGCGTGCGTTCGCGCTGTTCGTTGATGAATTTCTTCGGATCGCCGTAATCGGTCGTCATGCGCCCCAGCCCGCGCTTCGAGGCGATCAGCCAGGCGTTCAGGCCGAACCGGTCTCCGTTGCCCGTGTTGTAATAGGCCTCCTGCAACAGGTGGAAGTCGCGGAAAGCTCCGTCGTCGTGCTTTTCGCGGGGATAGTACGAACCGATGATGTTGTGCTCGTCGTCGTAGATGTTTTCCTTCTTGTCGTGGTTCCGGTAGGAATATTCGTTGGGGGACGACGAATATACCACGCGCGTGGAGGTCTGCCAGCGGTCGTTGCCGTAGGTGAGACGCAGGAATTCGTCCGTCGTCCAGAATGACCCGATGCCCTGGGTGTATTGCAGCCCGAAGCCCTGCGTATCGGCGGGTTTGGTCGCCAGCATGACCGCACCGCCCAGGCCGCCGCCCGTGACGTTGACCGACGAGGTGCCGTGCAGCAGTTGTGCGTCGTCGACGAAGTAGGAGGGAATCATCGAGAAATCGGTCATGCCCAGCATCGGCGAGTTGATACGCATGCCATTCCACACCACCTGCGTATGCGAAGGGCCCGTGCCGCGGAATGCGACCGTCGAAAGCGTCGCCCGTCCGTATTGCTTGATGAAGATTGACGAATTGAATGTCAGCACGTCGGCCATCGACAGGGCAATGTTCTCGTGCAGGACGAGCGTGTCGAGCTGCGTTTTCTGAACGCCTATTTCTTTCATGGGCTTCACGCCCGTCACCCCGACTGCGCGGATGGGCAACACCAGCGACGGATTCTCGTTCCACCACCCTCCGTCCGACTGCGCCTTGTCCTGGGCGGCGGCGCTCCACCAGAGGGCGATGCTGAACAGCGGAATTAGGAGTCTCTTCATTGCTTCGCGTGTTTGTCGGGTTATCGTTTCCAGCAGAAGGCGCCCGGGGTAACGCCCGCGTAAAATTCGTCTACCGCGTCGCCGTCGGCCGTATAGCGGTAGACGATCCCCTGCTGCTGGTAGTCGAGGGCGTCGGCCACGTAAACGTCGCCGTTGTCCGGGTCGACCGTCAGCCCGTAATATTTCGTCTCCCGGTATTCGAGGAACGGGCGCGCCGGGAGCTGCTCGGCAGCTACGGGCATGCGCCAGACATCCTTGTTGATCCAGTACAGCGTGTCGCGCGTGCCGTTGAGCTGCACTTCCGAGGGTGCATCCCCCTCTCTGAAACGGAACTGCTTTTCCAGGCGGAACGAGGCGGCGTCGATGCGGTACAGTGCCGGAACATCATATCCGTAGGGGCTGCCTTCGTAACCGCCGTCGGTGATCGTCCACAACTTGTCGTTGGCATCCAGTACCAGCGATGTGGGTTGTACGCCGACGACCAGTTCGTCCACCACCCTGTCGGTTCGGGTGTCGATCTTCAGCAGCCGGTTCTGGTACGACCAGCAGTTCACGTAGACGTATTGCCCGTACTGTACCATCTGCTCGGTCGATCCCGATCCGGGTGTCATGCCGGGACACTCGATGTAGCCCGTGATCTCGTACCGCCTGGGGTTGACGATGAAAATGCGGTTGTCCCAGAGCTGGGTCACATAGGCCTTTTCGTCGGAGACGAAGTGGATGTACCGCGGCGAGGTGAGGTTCGTGATGCGGCCCACCTCCTTGAATGTACGGAGGTCGATTGCGAAGACGACATGCGAATTGTTCACGACGATCCATCCCAAATCGTTGTGGATGGTCATCGACTGTGCCACGTCGCCCAGCTTCATGGCGTTGGCACGGTAGAAAACCTCGTTCTCGACCTTTTTCGTTGCCGGGTCGTAATAGGAGAGCGTGGCGTTGCCGTACTGGAAATTTCCCTCGTTGGTGATGAACAACCCCGGCCCCGTCGCGGCGAACTCTTCCATGTCTGCGTAGTCCCACTTCATGCAGCCGCCCAGTGCCGGCAGGCACAGGATCACGGGCAGGATATGTCGTAAAATCCGTTTCATGCGTCGAAAATTAAAGAAACGGCCCGCCCCACCTCTTCCCTGGTACGGGGCTGCAGCCGGCTGCATCGGATGTCCGGTGCGGCCTTCGTATTTGTCAAACTGATTTTACATCCGGGAATATGCCTTGCCGGCAGGCTCTTCATGCCGATCACGATCCATTCCCCTGGATTGTAAAATCATTGCAACGGCAGGTCTTCTGACTCGTTCCCGTCGAGACGCCTTCCCGGCCGGACTGGGGCCAGTGGCAAAAGATTGTCAGGACTTGTTGTGCCATTTCGGGTGGCAGGAACTCACAGCAGAGGGAACTGTTGCCGATTTTCACGGCATTCCCTTTTAATCGGTCTGGGGGTTGCGGAACCCCTTTGCGAACCATTGCGCAACAAAAGTATAAAAAATTCGGGTTCGCAAGGTCTTATAACGAAAAAAGGTCGCCGTATGGCGACCTTTCCGAGCCGAAACCGGGACTTGAACCCGGGACCTCTTCATTACGAGTGAAACGCTCTACCAACTGAGCTATTTCGGCTTACCGAGAACATTAAGTTCTCTTTGGGACTGCAAATATCTGAAAAAAATATTTTTCTCGCAACAATTTTCCGAAAATTCTCGCATTTCTTGCTATATTCGCGTCAAAACTAACCGAAAACAGACCGGGCTATGATTACTTTCCTGGGGTGCCTGGCGCTCCTCGTGGCAGCATATTTCACCTACGGACGCTATCTCGAACGCCTGTGCGGCGTGGATGTTGCGCGGCCTGTGCCTTCGGCCACGTCGTTCGACGGGGTGGATTATATCCCGATGCCGATGTGGAGGACTTTCCTCATACAACTGCTCAATATCGCGGGGTTGGGGCCGATCTTCGGTGCCGTACTGGGCGCGGCATACGGCCCCGTGGCATTCTTGTGGATCACCTTCGGCGGTATCTTCATGGGGGCGGCGCACGACTTCATCGCCGGGATCGTCTCGCTGCGCAGCAACGGTGCGAGTTTGCCCGAGACTGTCGGCACCTACCTCGGGCCGGGGGTAAAGCAGCTTATGCGGGTCTTTTCCGTGGGACTGATGGTGCTCGTCGGTGCCGTCTTCCTGTCGCAGCCCGCTCAGCTGATCGCCAACCGTATCGACGCCCCGGCACTGTCGGGGATTGCCTTCGGCGGGTTCTCCTGGTTGCTACTCATCATTCTGGGTGTTATCCTGATCTATTATATCGTGGCGACATTGCTGCCCGTGGACAAGATCATCGGCCGTATCTATCCGGTTTTCGGCTGCGCACTGCTTTTCATGGCGCTGGGAATCCTCGCTGTGCTGCTTTTCAGCGGTAAATACACGATCCCAGAGTTTACCTCCCTGGAAAATTGCATCGCCGATCCGGAGCGGTTTCCGATCCTGCCGATGCTCTTTACGACCATCGCCTGCGGCGCTATTTCGGGCTTCCATGCGACCCAGTCGCCGCTGATGGCACGCTGCCTGCGCTCCGAACGGCAGGCCCGCCCCGTGTTTTACGGCGCCATGATCTCCGAGAGCATCATCGCGCTGATATGGGCGGCCATCGCCATGGCCTTCTGGAACGGTGCCTCCGGGCTGAATGCCGCGATTGCGGAATATGGCGGGCAGGCGGCCGTGATGGTCGATGTCATCGCCCGCACTACGCTGGGCGAAGTGCTGGCCGGACTGGTGATTTTCGGGGTCGTGGCCTGCGCCATCACCTCGGGCGATACGGCGTTCCGTTCGGCACGGCTGATCGTGGCCGATTTCATGGGGCTCGAACAGCGCAGCCTGCGCAAGCGAATCTATATCAGCATCCCGCTCTTCGCTGCGGGGCTGGTCATTATTTTCTGCCTGCCGTTCGAGGCCATGTGGAGCTATTTCGCATGGATGAACCAGACACTGGCGATGGTCACGCTGTGGATGATTACGGCCTACCTAAACAAACGGGGCCGTAACCGCTGGGTGGGGCTCCTGCCGGCGCTGGTCATGACCTACGTCTGCATGTCCTATGTCTTTATATCGCCGCTTATGTGCGGCATGCGCGACCGGGCAGCGGCCTACCTGCTGGGCGGCGCGCTGACACTCGCTATACTGATAACCATGATTTTTAAAATGCGCCGCGATGCAAAAAGCATATCTTAACCCCACGCCCGACCAGACTTTCGAAATCGTCGGCGACGGGCCGTATAATTTCACCAGGGTTTTGGCACACACCCGTGAGCTGGAGGCCGCCGGGAATGTCGAAGATGCCTGCAATGAACGTTACCAGGCATTCCAGCGGCTTGCGGGGTTGCTGCCCGAGGACGAAGAGATCAACCTCGAATGGAGCCACCGCAATTCGCAGGCTGCGCTCGAACTGATCCGTGCCTCGGCCATCGACCACTTCCTGATCAACGATTTCGAGATGTCTGCGGCACTGCTGGAGATGCTCCTGGAGCTGGATCCCGAAGACCACCTCGAGGGGAGCGAACTGCTGGCGTTCGATTACCTGGCGATGGACGAGCAGGAGTTGTTCGACGAGGTGATAAACGACGTTTCGGACAAATGTGCCAGCCGCGGGATATTGCTGCTTTGGTCGGCATTCCGCCGTGACGGGAAATTCCCCGAAGGGGAGTTGCTGCATTTCAAGACACGGTTTGCGCCTTTCTTCCGGGAATTTACGGCCGCGGAACACCCTGCCGACGATGCTTACCTGCGCGATATCGAAAGCGAACGCCCCTCCGTGCAGGCGCAGGCGCGCGAACTTTGGTTGCAGACCGAGAACCTGTGGGTATTGTGGCCCGGGTTTATCGCTGCGCTGCAGGCTGCGCAGTAGGCCGCAGGTGTGTCCGCTATTCTTCGCAGGCTTCGGCAGGGCGGGGTTGTTGCCGACTGCGATCCGCATAGGCCATGCGACGTTTGAAATGTCCTTCGGTGGCGCGTTTGTAGCCCTCGGTGTGCTTCTCTTGGTATAGGCTGGCAGGTGCCCGGTTCCCCGTGCGAGCCCGTTGCGCTTATTTCTCTTTTTTGTTACGAACCAGCTCTTTGAAGCAGTGCCGGCAGATGGCTTCGTAGGAGTCCGTTTCACCCAGTACGACCAGCTTTTCGTCCTGTGTGAGGCGGTGCGAGTGATGGGCAAGGTTGCCGCAGCGGACGCAGATGGCGTGTACCTTGGTGACATATTCGGCCGTGGCCATCAGCGCTGGCATCGGCCCGAAGGGTTTGCCGGTGTAGTCCATGTCCAGCCCTGCGACGATGACCCGCACGCCGCTGTCGGCCAGCTCGCGGCAGACCTCGACGATGCTCTCGTCGAAGAATTGCGCTTCGTCGATGCCCACGACGTCGACCTCCGAGGTCATCAGCAGGATGTTGCGCGGCGAGTCGACCGGCGTGGAGCGGATGGCGTTGGCGTCGTGCGAGACCACCTCCTCTTCCGAATAGCGTACGTCGATGCGGGGTTTGAATATCTCGACTTTCTGGTTTGCGTACCTGGCGCGTTTGAGGCGGCGTATCAGCTCCTCGGTCTTACCCGAGAACATCGAGCCGCAGATCACTTCGATCCAGCCCTTGCGGCTGGCATTTTCCAAAAACATAAGTTCCCAATCGTGTTTCTTAATCTTGTTTCAGTCCTGTTCCCCGCTGCGGCGCTGCAGTTTGGCTTCCCTCTTATTCGCAGTCGTCGATGCGGGTAATCCGTGCGCCGAGGGCGTTCAGACGCCCGTCGATGTCCTTGTAGCCGCGGTCGATCTGGTCGATGTTCTGGATCGTCGAAACCCCTTCGGCCGACATGGCGGCGATCAGCAGCGCCACACCCGCACGTATGTCGGGCGAGGTCATGCGCGTGGCCCGCAGGCGGATGCGGTGGTCGTGACCGATGACCGTGGCACGGTGCGGGTCGCAGAGGATGATCTGCGCCCCCATGTCGATCAGCTTGTCGACGAAGAACAGGCGGCTTTCGAACATCTTCTGGTGGATCAGCACGGCGCCTTTGGCCTGCGTCGCCACCACGAGGAAGATCGACAGCAGGTCGGGTGTAAGCCCCGGCCACGGGGCGTCGGCGATCGTCATGATCGACCCGTCGAGGAAGGTGTCGATGCTGTAATGTTCCTGCTGCGGGATATAGATGTCGTCGTCGTGCTGCTCGAAACGGATGCCCATGCGGGCGAACTGCGCCGGGATGATGCCCAGGTTCTCGAACGATACGTTGCGGATCGTCAGTTCCGACTGGTTCATGGCGGCCATGCCGATGAAGCTGCCCACCTCGATCATGTCGGGCAGCAGCGTGTGCTCCGTGCCGCCGAGCGACTCGACGCCCTCGATGGTCAGCAGGTTCGAGGCGATGCCCGAGATGCGTGCGCCCATACGGTTGAGCATCTTGCACAACTGTTGCAGGTAGGGTTCGCAAGCGGCGTTATAGATCGTCGTGAAGCCCTTGGCCATCACGGCGGCCATCACGATGTTGGCCGTACCGGTCACCGATGCTTCGTCCAGCAGCATGTAGGTTCCTTTCAACTCGGGGCCCTCGACCATGAAAAATTCGTCGGCGATGTCGAAATTGAACTTCGCACCCAGCTTCTGGAACCCGAGGAAATGGGTGTCCAGCCTCCTCCGGCCGATTTTGTCGCCGCCGGGTTTGGGGATGTAACCCACGCCGAAGCGCGCCAGCATGGGGCCGATGAGCATCACCGAGCCGCGCAGGCGCGTGCAGCGTTGCCGGTAGTCCTCCGTGCGGAGGTAGTCGAAATCTATTTCGCGGGCGCAAAAACTGTATGTATCCTCCGCGAGTTGTTCGACCTCGACGCCCATGCGCCGCAGCAGTTCGATGAGCTGCATGACGTCGAGGATCTGGGGAATGTTGTGCACCGTGACCCGTTCGGGGGTCAGCAGCGTGGCGCAGAGTATCTGCAACGCTTCGTTCTTGGCGCCCTGGGGCGTGATGCTGCCATGGAGCCGATGGCCTCCTTCGACTTTGAAAATCGCCATAATCCGTGAAAATTAACGGCAGGAACCGTTTCCCGCCGTAAGCCGCCCCTTGTCGTGCGGACATGCCCCGTGCGGGCATGCTGCTTTGCCGGCGGCCACTCTCTCGTTGACAAAGATAAAAAGATTTCATGCTTTTTACCCGGCTTTTTGAAATATTTTCTTGAAAAATTTTTGCGGATAACTTTTTTGTTGTACTTTTGCAATCCGTAAAAATGTCTGAAACAACAAAAATTATATAGCTATGGCAATGAAGAGAACTTACCAGCCCTCGCGCCGGAAGAGAATCAACAAGCACGGTTTCCGCAGCCGTATGGCTACGGCGAACGGCCGCAAGGTGCTGGCTGCACGTCGCGCAAAAGGTCGCAAGAAGCTGACCGTATCGGACGAGTCGACGTTCAAGTACGCTTAATTCCTGCGGGAAAATGACTAAGAGGTCGGCTTTCGTGCCGGCCTTTTTTATTGGTTCAGATGATGCTGACGATACGATGGGCCTGTGAGGCCGATTGCGCCCTGATACGCCGCCTTGCCGACGAGGTGTTCCCTGCGACCTACCGCGGGATCATCACCCCGTCGCAGATGGAGTATATGATGGAGTGGATGTACGGGGCGGAGGTGCTTGCGCGCGAGATGTGCGGGGAGTTCGCCTGGTTCATCGCCTCGGCCGACGGCGAACCGTGCGGTTACCTTTCGGTGCAGCACGAGGCCGAAGACCTTTTCCATTTGCAGAAAATCTATGTCCTTCCCCGCTTCCAGGGAATCGGCGCCGGGGAATTCCTGTTCCGCCATGCCGTGGAATATATCCGTTCGGTGCATCCTGCGCCTTGCCGCATGGAGCTGAACGTCAACCGCAACAACCGGGCGCTGCACTTTTACGAGCGGATGGGGATGCGCAAACTGCGCGAAGGCGATTTCCCGATCGGTGACGGATATTATATGAACGACTATATCATGGGGTTGGATATAAAGTAGGGCCGGCGCGTCGCTGCTGCGGTTCGCAAGATAAAAACGGATGCCTTTGTGGGTGTCCGTTTTTTCGCTTGGAGGCCGGTCGCAGGTGATTTGGCGCGGCTCTTGGCCCCTCCCGGGCTGCCGGAGTCTTCGGTGGCGGGGCTGTTGCCCGATGCCGGCATCAGGCTCCCCTGATGCCGGGGCGCGCTATCTGGCTGCGTTGCCTCCGGAACGGCCTATTTCGCCGTGTCGGTCTTGAACAGGTCGATTTCTCCGCGTTCGACTTTGCCGTACATGTCTGCCAGGTTGGCGATGACGGGCGAGATGTATTCGAGCGTGTCGGTGACGGCCTGCTTGTCACCCTCGCCCTTGATGCGGTAAAGCATCGCCGCGTAGAGTGCCCGGAAACAGAGTTCCGTGTCGTTCATGCCGGGATTGCCCACGACGGCGCGCAGACGAGGCAACTCGGGCTCCAGTTTCGCGTAGGTCTGGCGGTAATGTTCGCCGACGGGCAGCTTCATCAATTGCAGGTGCAGGTCGTGCAGGTCGCCGATCAGGTGGAGCGTATGCTCCAGGTGCCCTTTCTCGTCCTTGCCTTCCTGGTGCAGGAGGTTGGCGATGTCCATGTACCACAGCAGGTAGACGTGCTTCTGCTCCTCGGCGATGTCCTTGCGGGGGGCGATCAGCGTCGAGAAGATCGCCTCGGGGCTGAATTGCAGCGCCCGTAGCAGGTCTTCCAACTGCCAGAGGTAAAGGATGTATTCGGCGATGTTCTCCCGCCGCTTGACCTGTGCTATATCCATGTCGTATGCGTTTTTTTGTGTAACCTGTCGTGTGCTTTCGTGCAGGAAGCGGTTATGTGTTTTTTTCTGCAAAAAAGCAATCTCGAGTACCTTTGGGTGACAAAAGGTGGCTAAAATCATCTGCAAGCCGTTTTGGCGGAGTGTTCGCGGTTTTTTCCCGAACGGTTCCAAACGGCTGCGCTTTCCGCCCGCCTGCTCCGGGCGCCCGTTGCCGCGTCTGCTTTTATCCCGCTGCAAACGGAATGCAGGGATTTATACGTAGCCGTTATTTAATCCACTTCTGCGGCCCCGTGCGGTGCTTGAGAAAGTATTGTTGTGATTTGAGCAGGTTGCGTGATTGCAGCACCATGTTTTTGGTTTCGGTGAGGATCGTCAGGTACAACATGCTGGCCTTGGTATTCGAGCGGGCTTCGTTGATGCGCGAGAGCTCCGATTTAATGGCTTCGGCGATCGACTCGAACAACTGGTCGCGCAGCGTGAGCACCATCTCGATTTCGGAGAAATCGCCGTCGCGCAGCATCTGGTTGATATGGCGGTAGATCGACTCCACGTCGTCGTTGATTGACATGAGGTCTTTGGCCTGCTCCTTCGAAAGCCCTTCGTGGTTGTTGTCGATGTGCTCGAACGCCGGACGCGTGATGTGCATCAGCGCCTTGGTCATTTCGTTGAGGTAGTCGACCACCTGTACGTAGTAGTGGGCCGTGTTGACATCGCTGCTCTGGAGTTTCTTGAGGGTGGGGAGCAGCGTGTATTTGCGCTCGCGCGACTGGTAGAAGAGGTCGTTCGACTCTTTGACCATGTCGCGCAGCACCTTGCGGTTCTCCTTGAATACGGCGATCAGCGTACGGTCATAGATCTTTGTCGCCGACTCCATCGTACGGCATACTTCGTCGCGCAGGTTGATGATGATGTCTTCCGTGCTCTGGGATTTCACCCCGGCTGCGGCTGGGGCGGCGGATGTCTTGCCTTTCTTGAGGAAATTGCTGTGGATGAGCATGTAGCCGCAGAGTACCGTGACGATAACGAAGGCCATCGTGCCGCCGTAGATCAGGGCAAGTCCGACGACGAAGGCGATCAGGAATCCGCCCAGCGCCGTGATGAACCACCCGGCGATGACGGTCATGACGCCAGAGATGCGGTACACGGCGCTTTCGCGGCCCCATGCGCGGTCTGCGAGCGACGAACCCATGGCTACCATGAAGCAGACATAGGTGGTCGAAAGGGGGAGTTTGAGCGAGGTGGCTATGGCGATCAGCATGGCCGAGGTTGTGAGGTTGACCGTAGCGCGTATCATGTCGTAGGGGGCGCCGCTATGTTCGATGTCCTCGTATTCAAAACGGCGTGAGACGGCTGCCCGTACGCGTGCGGGGATGATCCGTTCGATGCCGGCGTTGATATTGAGCGCTGCGCGGACAATCGTACGGGACATGACCGACGAACCGTACTGCTCGGGGCCTTCGTCTTCCTGCGCTGCGGAGAGCGACAACTCGGTTTCGGAGACGTGCATGGCCTTTTTCGAAGTCCAGAGCGTGAGGATCATCATCGCCCCTGCGGCAAGCAGAATCAGGAAATTGGCCGGGACGTTTTCCGAGAGTGCCCCCATCATCATCTGCGGGTCACCCGAATGCTTGGCGATCGAGAAGGCGTCGAATCCGGCGACGGGTACGCCGATGAAATTCACCAGGTCGTTGCCCGCGAAAGCCAGTGCCAGGGCGAACGTCCCCGACAGGATCGTGATGCGCAGGATGTTGATCTTGAACCGCTGGATGAAGAACAGCAGCACGGAGCATGCCACCCAGCAGATGAAGAGCGACAGCAGCAGGTGCCGGTCGACCATTCCGACGAAGGCATTGTCCGCAAGCAGCGATTTGAGTCCTTTGAAGACTGCGAAATAGATGATCGCCGTAAGCGATGCGCCGCACCACAACGACCCGAAGCGGCGGAAGATCACCGTATAGCGGAACGAGAAGATCGTACGCGAAACATACATGACGATCGTACCGCAGGTGAAGGCGATTACCACCGACAGCAGGATTGCCGAAACGATGCCCATGGCGCGGGAGGTGTTGATGAAATGCCCGAGCGAACCGACGCCCAGCGCGGGGTCGTTCGAGATCTTGTAGATCGACACGGCGATGGCCGAGCCCAGCAGGCAGAAGATCAGCGAGACGGTGGTCGAGGTGGGCAGTCCCCACGAGTTGTAGAGATCCAGCAGGATAATGTTGGCGAACATCACGCCCAGGTATAACATCATGACCTCGTGGAATGTGAACAGTCCGGGATTGAACATGCCGCTTCGGGCCACTTCCATCATGCCGCTCGAGGTGACTACGCCGACGATAATGCCGACAGAGGCGACGGTGAGGATGACCCGCATCGAAGCGGCCTTGGAGCCGATGGCAGAGTTGAGGAAATTGACTGCGTCGTTCGTGACGCCGACGAAAAGACCTGAAATGGCGAGGATTCCCAGAATAACTACGATTACGGTGTAGATTTCGCTCATGTGAGGATTTAGTGCAAATTGTGAACAAATTTACGCCATTTTTTCCGACGAAGCGGTTTTGACACCGAATTGTTAACATTAATTTAACATGAGGCGGCTCTGTTCGTTGCGGCCGCGCGGGATATGCCGGGATGCCGGGCGGATTGGGGGCATACGCCATACCGCAGGGCGTGCGGAGCACCGGTGGGCGGAGGCGGGGACTGCCGGTTCCCGGACGGCGAAAAAGGGCGGGCATAATTGCCCGCCCTTGCCCGGAAGGGGGATTGCCCTCCCGCTGTATTTCTCCGCTGCCGGGGATTATTCGTCGTCGGTATCGGTGTAGGCCTTCAGCAGCTTGTCCTGCACGTCGGCCGGCACCTGCTCGTAGGACGAGAATTTCATGGTATAGGTGGCCGAGCCCGACGTCAGCGACGAGAGTGTCGTCGAGTAGCGGTACAGCTCAGCCAGCGGAACCAGGGCGTTCAGACGGTCGAAGCCCTTGTCGGACTCCATTCCGGCGATCATCGCACGGCGGTTCTGCAAGTCGGACATCACGGCGCCCATGTAGTCGCTCGGGACGAGTATCTCGACATTGTAGATCGGCTCCATGATCTTGGGCCCCGCGTTGCGGAAAGCCTCCTTGAAGGCGTTGCGCGCCGCCAGTTTGAAGGAGATTTCGTTCGAATCCACCGGGTGCATCTTTCCGTCGTATACCACCACGCGGATGTCGCGGGCGTAGGAACCCGTCAGCGGGCCTTCGTCCATCTTCTCCATGATACCCTTCAGGATGGCGGGCATGAAGCGTGCGTCGATGGCGCCGCCCACGATCGCCGAGTAGAATTGCAATTTGCCGCCCCATGCCAGGTCGTATTCTTCCTTGGTCTTGGGGTTCACGATCATGTCGCCCTTGCCGGGAACCTTGTAGTTCTTGGGCTCGGGCATGCCGTCGTAGTAGGGTTCGATGATCATATGCACCTCGCCGAACTGCCCGGCACCGCCCGATTGTTTCTTGTGGCGGTAATCGGCCTGCGCAACCTTGGTGATGGTCTCGCGGTAGGGGATTTTCGGTGCGATATAGTCGTAGGAGAGCTTGTTCTCCTTCTCGATGCGTGTGCGCAGAATATTCAGGTGGTGTTCTCCCTGACCCTGGATGATGGTCTGTTTCAGTTCTTTGGAGTATTCGACCAGAATCGTCGGGTCTTCGAACTTGGCGTCGTTCAAGACTTTGCCCAGTTTCTCTTCGTCGCTCTGCTCCTTGGCCTTCACGGCGGCGCGGTAGCGCGGTTCGGGGAAGACGATGGGTTCGATGCTGACCGGTGCCGAAGGAGCCGAGAGCGTGTCGTTGGTGCGGGTGCCCTTGAGCTTCACCGTGCAGCCGATATCGCCGGCCGACAGCTCCGTGACCTTGATGCGGTTCTTGCCCGCCACGGCGAACAACTGCGAAATCTTCTCCTTGTTGCCCGTGCGGGTATTTACCAGTTCGGTGCCCTCGGCGATCCTGCCGCGAATGACGCGGAAATAGGTGATCTCGCCGATATGCTGTTCGACCTGGCTCTTGAATACGAACGCCACGGCGGGTGCCGTCTCGTCGGCGGCGATCTCCTCGCCCTCGGTCGAGAGGAAACACGGAGCCTTCAGCGGGCCGGGTGCCACGTTGATGATGAATTCCATCAGGCGCTTGGTGCCGATGTCGCGCTTGCCGCTGGTGCAGAAGATCGGCATCACCTCGCGTTTCGAAACGCCGATTTTCAGACCCGCACGAATGTCGTCCTGCGTGAGTGTACCTTTGTCGAAGTAGAGCTCCATGAGCGCCTCGTCGTGTTCGGCGGCCATTTCGACCAGCTCCTTGTTCAGTTCCTGCGCCTTGTCTATCTCCTCGGCGGGGATCTCCAGTTCCTCGCGGTGTCCGTCATTGTCCTTGAAGCGGTACATCTTCATCAGCAGCACGTCGATGAAGGCGTTGAATTCCGGCCCCTGATTGACGGGGTATTGTACGATGACGGGCTTCACGCGCGATGCGGCCCTGATCGACTCGATCGTGGCTTCGAAATTGGCTTTCTCGGCGTCGAGCTGGTTCACCACGCCGATGACGGGTTTTTTCAGCAGGCGTGCATAGCGGGCCTGGATTTCGCTGCCGACCTCCCAGCCGTTTTGTGCGTTGAACAGGAATACGCCGACGTCTCCCACCTTGAATGCCGAGAAGAGGCTCCCGCAGAAGTCGTCCGAGCCCGGGCAGTCGATGATGTTCAGCTTGCGATCCATGAATTCGGTGAAGAGGATCGTGGAATAGATCGAGCGTTTGTATTCGTGCTCGATATCCGTGTTGTCCGAGAGCGTGTTGTTCGCCTCGATACTACCCCTGCGGTCGATGACCTTACCCTCAAAGGCCATCGCTTCGGCAAGGGTAGTTTTTCCCGTGCCGGGCGCCCCGATGAGTACGATGTTTTTGATTTCTTTTGCTGAATAGTTTTTCATATTCCCGTATGGTTTTAAGGTTTTGCGGTGGTGCGGGGCATCGTCGGGAGTACTTCGCGGAGCCGGGTTCCCGGAACGGAAAGTCGTGCTGCGGAGCATTTTCCGATTAGCCGACTATAAATATACAAAAAAATCGGGATAACCAAACGGCGACACGAAAAAATCGCCCTCAGGAGGCGATTTTACGGTCGAAAAGCGGGAGGTCGACCCAGGTGAGCTTTTTCCACACCCATTCGACGGGGCCGTGCGTATGGCGCCGCAGCCAGAGGCGGCAGAAGAGATACTGAACCAGGATGATCCCCACGCCCGCCAGCGTGCCGTATATCACGTCCACGTGGCGGTAAAGCCCCAGCCCCCAGTTGTAGAAGAGCGCCGTCCCGAGCAGCGATTGCAGCAGGTAGTTGGTCAGGCTCATGCGCCCGAAGAAGGTCATGCCGTGCAGTGCCCGGCGGAACCCCGGCCAGCCGTACCACAGCAGGACGACCGTCGAGACGATCGCCGTGGCCGTCATCAGGTTGCGCATCGCTTCGAACGGTACGAGCCACGTGCCCGTGATGCCCACGGCCAGCAGCCCGCCCCAGATGTGTCTGTGCTGCCCTTCGTCGTAGAAGAGCCGGTAGCGGCCGGCCAGCATGCCCAATACGAACATCAGCAGCGTCTGCGTGCCTCGGCCGTGTTCCAGTCCCCAGCCGAACGAACTGAGCGGGCCGTAGAGCAGGCTCACGCGGGCGCTCTCGGCGAAGGTGCCCGTGGCGAGGGTGGGATAGAGGGTCTCCATGCCTTCGATGCCGCGGATCGAGAGTGTATGTCCGCTGAAATACTGCCAGAGTTCGAGCGGCTGGATGAAAAGCAGGGCCGCGATGACCCACACCCATCGGTTGGGGAGCTTGCCGATGGGAATCATCAGCAGCCCGAAAAGGGCGTAGTAGGTCAGCACGTCGCCGTTGTAGATCGCCGCGTTGACCAGCCCGATGCCGAACAGCAGCACCATGCGCCATGCGAAGCGCCGCGAAAAGTCGTTGCCCCGCTGTGCCTGGTTGTCGCTCTGGATGAAGAAGCTCAGCCCGAACAGCAATGCGAAGATGGCGTACATCTTGCCCGAAAGCAGGAATCCCAGCGCGTCGGCCACGGGCTGTTCCCAGCTGCCGAATCCGGCGCGGGGCAGGTCGAGGGCGCTCCAGTAGAGGTTGAAATGCTCGCGGGCGTGGAACAGGATGATCCCTGCCACGGCGATGCCGCGCAGTGCGTCGGCCACTTCGATACGGGTGTTGGGGCGGTTTGTCGTGCGGTACATGGGATATTGCGGGGTTTGGGGTTGCTTGGCAGTGGTTCGTTGTCGCCGTAAGCTGTATGTTCCGGGTTGCCGGGGCGTTTCCTAATATATGTCGTTGCCGGTTATTTCCATTCCGGTCAGCCGGAAGAGCGGCAGGCACAGTTCCCGGATACCGTGTCCGCACCATCGGTCGACGAGGTGGCATTGTCCGTTCGGATTTACTCCCGGGATCCATTGCGAGCCGTCGAAATCCATTAGGTCTTTGTCTGTCGTACTCATTAGCCAGTAGCCGGCCTTTTGCAACCGGGCCATGTACTCCAGCCATGCCTGCCGAGGGTTTTGCTCTCGTCTGCCGCGATTTTTCCGGACTCGTAACCGCTTGCCCCGCCGGCTGTTTTCCTGCGGAGGGTGATTCCGTTACCGTTTTTCTCCATCCTCACGACGACGGGATTGCCGATTGTCCGCAGCCAGAGGAAGCGTACCCGGCTCCCGTTGGCGGCCTGCCGCAGGGGCGCCTCGCCCGTTGCACGAATTGCGGTGATCAGGAGCGGAAACAATAATAAAACGGACTTCATGACGGAACGTGTTGGAGGTGGCCGGCGGTTGCTCAGGGGATCACCCCCGTCAGTGCCTCGACGGCACGGCGGCCTTCGTCGCCCAGCGAGAGCGAATATCCGTTCACGAAGAGCGCGATATGCGCGTCGATTACCTTGTCATCCAGCTCCTGTGCGTGCTGTTTTATATAGGTGCGCGAAGCTTCGGGATGGGTGAAGGCGTATTCGATGCTCGTGCGCAGCAGACGTTCGGCCTCGTGCCGCACCTCGTCCGGCAGGCTGCGCCGGGCTGCGATCCCGCCCAGCGGCAGCGGCAGCGCCGTCCGCTGTTCCCACAGTTGCCCGAGGTCGGCGACCAGTTCCAGTTCCCGCTCACGGTAGACGAAACGGCCCTCATGGATAAGCACTCCGGCGTCGAAATCGCCCCGCTCGACGGCCGCCGCGATTCGGGAGAAGAGCAGCGGTGTACACTCCTCGATTTGGGGGAAGAGTTTGCCCATCAGGGCATTGGCCGTTGTGTGCAGCCCCGGGACGGCCACGCGGCGTATCGGCCGCGTATCGCCTGCGCGGCGTACCAGCAACGGCCCGTTGCCGCGTCCGAGTGCCGCACCGCTGTCGAGCAGCGCGTAATGTTCCGCGATGGCGGGCAGTACGGCGCAACTTATCTTGCTGATGTCGGCACGTCCCAGCCCGGCACCGCGGTTCAGCTCTTCGATGTCGTGGTATTCGACCTCGAAGCGCAGGCTGCCCGTGTCGATGCGCCTGTTAACGAGCGCGTCGAACATGAAAGTGTCGTTCGGGCAGGGCGAGATATGCAGCTTCAGCCTCACCGTTTTTGCGCCTCGGTGATGTTGCGGGCGTTTTTCTCGTTGTCGCTGCGGTTGCGCTTACCCCCGAAACGACCCAGCAGCCATCCGGCGGCAAAAGTCAGCACGAGGACGATGATGTCGATAAATACGTTGGCCAGCCACCGCTGGATGGCGGGGGCGAATTGCCAGACCAGGATGAAGACGACCAGTATCAGGATCAGTCCCGCCCAGAGCATCCAATTTTTATTCATTGTTTTCGAATATTTGGTTTAACTTTTCCGTCAGGTTCCCGACGGCCTCCTCCACAGCCCACTGGCCAAAGGGTTCGCCGACGTAGTTCGACACGGCACGTATCTGGCAGCACGCGACGCCCAGCGCGTCGCATACGGCGAAAAAGGCTGCGCCTTCCATGTTCTCCACTTCCGGCAGGTACCCTTCCGACGTGTTCTCCGGGTTTCCTTCCGGCGTCTGGCGTTGGGTGCCGTCCGCTGCGTGTCCCGCCCTGTCGTCTGCCGTAAATCCGGGGTGCGGCTCCGCGAATCCGGCGTCCCCTGCCGCGTGCCCGGTGCCTTCCGCCGCGCTTTTCGGCCCGTCCTTTGCCGCGGCTCCGTCGCCCGAACGGCTGACGGTGACCCCGGCTGCAAGGGGCAGCCCCAGGTCGGGGCCCGAGGTCTCGTATTTGCGGGCGTAACGCTCGGGGATGCCCGCTATGCGTTCGGTGACCACTTCAACCACCTCGCCGCGCCGCAATGTCCGGTCACAGGCGCCGGCAATGCCGGCCAGCACCACCAACTGCGGCTTTTTGGCTTTCACGGCGCGCAGCGTCGCCGCCGCGATTTCGGCCATGCCCACCCCGCCGACGAATACCGGGTCGCGGGGCTCGGTGAGGATGAATGCCTTGGCCTCCTCGATGGTCGGGAAAATGAAAATCCGTTTCACCTTACCGGCCTACGACTGCTTCGAGCTCCTCGACCGTGACGGGTATCTTCTTGTCGCCCAGCATACGGCTCCCGCTCTCCGTCACAAGGATGTCGTCCTCGATGCGGATGCCGCCGAAGTCGCGGTAGCCCTCCAGGGCGTCGTAATCGACGATCCCCTTGTAAAGGCCCTCGGCCCGGCATTTGTCGATCAGCGCCGGGATGAAGTAGAGCCCCGGTTCGTCGGTCATTACTGTCCCCGGTTCGAGGCGCCACGCCGCACGGTAAATGCAGGTCGCGGACTTGGCGGCGCGTTGGGCGATCGAGGAGAAGTCGAAGCTCCGCTCGCCCATCGCCTCGCAGTCGTGCACGTCCATGCCCAGCCCGTGTCCCAGCCCGTGGGGCATGAACATCGTCATGGCACCCGCGGCCACGGCGTCGGCCGCCGATCCCTTGATCAGCCCTATTCCGGCAAGCCCTTCGGCCAGCGTCGTGTAGGCGGCGTTGTGTATCTCGGAGTACATCATGTGCGGTTTGACGATGTTGGCCACATGGTCGTGTGCCGCCAGCACGATGTTGTAGACATCCTTCTGTTTCTGCGTGAATTTCCCGCTTACGGGGTAGGTGCGGGTGTGGTCGGAGCAGTAGTTGTCGACCGTTTCGCTGCCCGCGTCGCACAGCAGCAGACGCCCCTCTTCCAGTACGCCGTCGGCGTTGAGGTTGTGCAGCGTTTCGCCGTGCTGCGAGACGATCGACGGGAACGACACGCCCGAACCGTAGGATTTGGCGACGCCTTCGATGGCGCCCGCGATTTCGCGCTCGACGACGCCCGGGCGGCACATCTTCATGGCCAGCGTGTGCATCTTGTAGCCGATTTGGAACGCGCGCTCCATCTCTTCGATCTCCTCGGCGCTCTTTTTCTCGCGCATTTCGGCCACGGCGAACATCAGGTCTACCGACTTGTAGTCGTGCAGCAGTGCGGGTTTGATACCCAGCAGCGACGACAGCCAAAGCTTTGTCTCTCCGCGGTAAGGGGGCAGGAAATGGATTTTGCGCCCCAGCGAAATGGCTTTGCGGAGCCGTTTCTCGAGTTCGGAGAGGGGATATGTCGCTGCGATGCCGACCTTTGCGCCCAGCTCGCGCAACGTGGGCTGCGGGCCTGTCCAGATGATGTCCTCGACCGTGAAATCGTCGCCGTAGAGTGCCTCTTCGCCCGTGTCGGCGTCGATCAGGCCCGCCAGCGAGGGGACGTTCAGCCCGAAATAGTAGAGGAACGACGAATCCTGCCGGAAGTAGTAGGCGTTGTTCGGGTAATTATTGGGTGACAGGGGGTTGCCCGGGAACAGGACGATGCCCGATCCGATTTTGGTGCGCAGCATGTTGCGGCGCGCGGCGTAGGTTTTTGCTGAGAACATATGCGTAGTGTATTTGATTTCCGATAATCCGTATTTCGTTTCCGGGGACGGTTTCCCGCGCCTTTTGCAGGGTTACATATCCCACCTTTTACAAAAATAGTAAAAATATGGCAAGCCCGTTCCCCGGCGGGTTTATTTTTTGTGGAGGGCGATGGCCCGGAGCGGAAGGCTTTCGCCGCTCCGCCGCAGCCCGGCGGCTTTGCCCGGGGCGGTTGCCCCGCCGCCCTGCTGTCCGGGCGGAGCCGGGCCGTTCCGCTGCACCCCGCTTCCTTCGTCAGAATTCGATGGCGGCACCCGTTTCGCCCACCGTGACGGTAACTTCGCGCCCCATGTAGAGCGCCACATTGGGGTCTTCGTGCCCCGCGGGCAGGCCGAAGACGACCGGGATTCCCAGCGGCCGCACGTATTGCGCAACGATGTCGTAGGGGTCGGTGATGCCGAAATGTTTTTGTCCGGCCATGTCGGAAAAATGCCCGACGAGGATGGCTTTGCATTTGGCGAGCTTTCCGCTCCGGGCGAGTTGCTGCATCATGCGGTCGAGGCGGTACATGTGTTCGCCGACCTCCTCGATGAAGAGCACCGCGGGGGCGTCGAAGTCGGGTTCCTCGGGTGTGCCGAGCGACGAGCAGACGATCGCCAGGTTGCCGCCCGTGAGGCGTCCGCGGGCCGTGCCCGGGCTGTTGAGCGGGTGAGGGTCGGTGTCGATACGCTGCCGCAGTCCCAGCAGTGCACTGCGCAGCGCTTCGTCGGAGACGATCGATTCGGGGGCCTCGTCGCGGCCGAAGCGGAACTTGCCCGGCATGGTGGCATGGAGGCTCTCAACGCCCAGCCGTCCCAGTGCCAGGTGGAGCATTGTCACGTCGCTAAACCCGACGATCCATTTTGGCTGCTCGCGCAGGCGGTCGAGGTCGATGAGCGGCAGCAGCCGTACCGAGCCGTACCCGCCCTGGAAGCTGACGATGGCTTTCACGCCGGGATCGTCGATCATCGCCTGCAGGTCGGCGGCGCGCTGGGCATCGGTGCCTGCGAAATAGGGTTGCTCGCGGTCGGCGGTATGCGGCCCGAACTTAACCTTCAGGCCCCACGATTCGAAGCGCTCGCGCACTTTTGCCGTGTCGGCCTTCTCCGACAGTTTCCGCGCCGGGGTGACGATGCCCACCGTGTCGCCGGGCCGCAGGTAGGGCGGGCGGATGAATTGCGTCCGGGCGGATGGTTGTGCGGTGTCGGGGTGCAGTGTAGGGGGTGTCTCCGCGCCGGTTGCGTGCGGGGTGCAGATCGATGCATTGTCGGTTTGCAGAGCGGCCGTTGCACGTTGTACCGTATCGGAGGGTGAAGGCGGGGTTTGTCGTGCGGGCGCCATCCCGATGCAGGAGAACAGGACGGCGAGGAGCAAGGGGTATTTCATGCTGGGATTAGTGTTGTTGTATGCTGTTGTTTGTGTGGTTGTCTTGTGTGTTTGCCGTGCGTGCTGTGCCGGGTTGCATGGGCGGTGCCGATACCTGCCGGAGTGTCCGTCGTTCCGCCTGCCCGGGGAATTATCTCTTGTGCCGGGCCAACCCTTCGGGCAGGGGTAGCCGGATACGGGTAAGGCTGACGACGGCTCCTGTGAGTGCGAACCCGCCGGCGAGCAGGAGTGCCGTGTGGGTGCTGTCGTCGGGGACGATGTGGAACAGCAGCGCCATCAGGGCCGCACCCGTGGTCTGGCCTATGAGACGCGCCGTAGCGAGCATGCCGCTGGCGCTTCCGCTCCTCTCGTGCGGAGCCGAGGCGATCAGGATGCTGTTGTTGGGCGACTGGAAAAGCCCGAAGCCGGCACCGCAGAGCACCAGCCGCCATACGATGTCGCCCGGTGCGGGGTGTTCGGGCAGGAATGCCAGCAGGAACAGTCCCGCGGCCATGGCCGTCAGCCCTGTCCCGCCGAGCAGTCCGGCGTGGATGCGCTCGACGAGCATTCCGGCCACGGGAGCCACGACCATGATCACGGCCGGCCATGCGGTCATCAGCAGCCCTGTCGCCACTTCGTCGTAGCCGAATTCGTGTTGCAGGTAGAACGGCAGCGCTACCATGGCCAGCATTTGCCCCAGGAACGAGCAGATCGACGTGACGACCGAAACCGAAAAGATCGGGATGCGCAGCAGGTCGAACGGCAGGATCGGATAGGGCTCGCGCAGCTGGCTGCGGATGAAGAAGAACCCGACGATGAGCAGCGCTGCGATGCCCAGGGTGAGCAGCCGCGGGTCGAGCCCGTGCGAAAACCCTTCGACCGAAGCCATCAGCAAGCCGAAGGTCAGGGCGTTCATTACGGCGTCGCGCCAGTCGAAACGGCGTGCGCTCACCCGCACGGGATTGTCCGGCAGGAAGCGGCGGCTCAGCCACAGCGCCACCAGCCCGATGGGGATGTTCACGGCGAAGAGCCACGGCCACTCGGCGACGGAGAGGATGCCCGCAGCCAGCGTAGGCCCGGCGACCGACGACACGGCGACGACCGTGGCGTTGATGCCCATGCCGCGTCCCAGTTGCGCCTTGGGGTAGATGATGCGGATAAGCGTGGTGTTGACCGATGTGACGGCCGCGGCGCCGAACCCCTGCATCACGCGCGCCAGCACCAGCGTCGGGAGTGATGTCGAAAGGGCGCAGCCCACCGAGGCCACGGTGAAGAGCATCAGGCCGCCGATATAGACTTTGCGGTAGCCCACCACGTCGCCCAATGCCGAAAACGACAGCAGCGAGATCATGATGGCCAGCTGGTAGGCGTTGACGATCCAGATCGAGTCGGCCGACGAGATCCCCAGTTCCAGCCCGATGGTGGGCAGGGCGACGTTGGCGATGGCGCTGTCGATCACCGACAGCGAGACGCCGAACGCTACGGCCAGGATGGCCCACAGGCGGCGGGGCATCGGAAGCCCGTCGTCAGGTCGTGCGATATGGGGTGCGGCGTTCATTGCAGGGACAAAGATAATGTAATCGCGGCTCAATTCAAATTCGGGGCGGCCCGCAGGCTGGTTGTAGCTGGATCGGCCGGGTTGCGGGAAAGGGCTCGCCGCCGGTTTCGGGGATGCTTCTGACTGCCCGCAGCGTGTCTGTCGTCGGATGCTGCCGCCGGACGCCTCTCTCAGCGCTTTGCGTTTTGGCGGCGCCCGCGCCTCCGGCTGCTGCCGTAGGTGAGGCTGTCCGTGCCCCCCCCCTTTCCTGTGCTGTAAAAAACGGAAGCCCGGGATTATCCGGGCCTCCGTCACACAACTATGAATTTGAACTTTTTATTTTAAAAATTGGCTGTGTTCGTTTTAGGGATTGGGTGTCGCATACGGTTTACCTTCGGCTGTCTTCGGGGACGATTTCGCCCTCGGGTTCGATGCCCTTGAGGTATTTGCCGAGGAATTTCTCCATCGTGCGGTAGAAATCGAAGCGGTTTTCCTCGTTGTGGAAGCCGTGTCCCTCGTTGTCCTTGACCATGTAGTCGACATGCACGCCGCGTTTGCGCAGGGCGTCGACCATCTGGTTGCTCTCGTTAATGTTCACACGGGGGTCGTTGGCGCCCTGTACCACCAGCAGCGGGGTTTTGATCCGTTCGGCGTTGAGTGCCGGGGAGTTTTCGCGCAGCATTTGGGCGTCCTTTTCGGGATTGCCGACCATTTCGTACATCATGTCGAGCATCGGTTTCCAGTAGGGAGGGATGGTTTGCAGGAACGAGAAGAGGTTCGATACGCCCACGTAGTCCACGGCGCAGGCATAGAGGTCGGGATCCTTGACGATACCCTGCAACGTGGCGTAACCGCCGTAGCTGCCGCCGTAGATGGCAATCTTCGCGGGATCGGCGATGCCTTTTTCGATCAGCCAGTTCACGCCGTCCGTAATGTCGTCCTGCATGGTCTGGCCCCACTTGCCGTAGGCGATTTCTGTGAATTTGCGTCCGAAGCCGGTCGAACCGCGGAAGTTCATCTGCAGTACGGCGTAACCGCGGTTGGCGAGGAACTGCACCTCGGGGTTGAATCCCCACGAGTCGCGGGCCCACGGGCCGCCATGGGGATTGACCACTACGGGCAGGTTCTTGGCGTTGTGAAGCGTTTTGCCGACGGGCAGCGTGAGGTAGCCCTCGATTTCGAGGCCGTCGCGCGAGGTATAGGTAACCGGTGTCATCTCGGCCATCTGCTGCTCCTCGATCCAGGGTGCGAGGTCGGCCAGTTTGGTCATCGTGTCGGCTTTCACGTCGTAGAGGTAGTAAGCGCCCATCGTGCGGTCGCCGCCCGCATAGACGATATATTTGTCTTCGGCCTTGTTCCAGCCGCTGATGCCGACTTCGTAACCGCGCAGGTGTTTCTCCATGCGGCCGAACATCTCGCCCGTCGCCTTGTCGAAGAAATGGCGCCTCACGCCTTTGTGGCCTTCGTACGAAACACCCTGCAATTTTTTCTGTGCATCGCTGTACCAGATGCCGCGCAGGTCGTATTTGTCGTTGGTGTAGAGTTGTTCCAGCTCCTCGCAGGTCGCCGGATCCATCAGCACGAGTGCCGATTTGTCACGCCCGAGGTTGGTGATGGCGTAAACCAGCTTGTTGTCCGGGGTGAAGGTGGCGAACGACACGCCTTCCTTGAAGTTGGTCGTCAGTACGGGACGGAAAGGTTCGGCTTCGGTTTCGCGGTAGCGGATCTGCGTGTTCACGCCGTCGACGATGGCATAGGCTACGCGCAGCTTGCCGTCATGGTCGGTCTGCCAGCCCTGGATGTCGCCGGGATTCTCGCACAGCATCGTCATCTCGCCCGTCGAGAGGTTCAGGCGGTAGGGGTCGAAGATCATCGGGTTGCGCTGGTTGGTGCCGATGATCATCAGCGAGTCGATCTCTTCGAGCGGGTCGATGATCTGTGTTCGTACGCCCGGGATGGCCGTATAGGCTTGCGGGTTGCTGCCGTCGATGTCCACGCCGTAGAGTTGGAAATTCTCGTCGCCGCCGGTGTCTTTCAGATAGAGGATGCGGTGGTCGTTGGCCCAGAAGTATCCGGCCAGGTCGCGTTCGGTTTCCGAGGTGATGCGCACGGCGTCCTTGCCGTCGACAGGTTGCACGAAGATGTTGCGGCGGCTTTCGTAAGGCGCCATGTAGGAGAAATATTTTCCGTCGGGCGATATTTGGTACCCGGTTTTTTCTGTATTGCGGAAGAAGGTTTCCAAAGGCAGCTCGGGGGCTGTCTTGGGTGTACAGGCGGCCAGTATGGCTGCCGTGGCGGCGAACATGAGGAGTTTTTTCATGGGGTTTATTCGTTTGGATTTTCGTTCTGCTTTTTCGTGCGCAAGGCGTCCCGCCAGATGCCGCAGACCGAGAGGGTCAGCAGGATCAGGATCGGGATGTCGCCGGTGTGCGACGCCCCGGGAAACATCAGGTGCGTGGCTACTTTGATTGCAAAGGCTGCCACGGCGATGAAAATGGCCAGGATGCGGATGACTTTTTCGATTTCCATACTGGGTGTCTTTTTGTTTTTGACACTGCAAACTTACAAAAGAAATTTTGAAAAACAAATAAAATTTATTGTTTTTCGATAAAATTTTTATGATAAGCAACTTTTTCCTGCCTGACCGCAGAGAAACCGTAACAAAAAACGCCCGGAGGCGTTTCTTGTAATGAATATTGTCCTGACAGCCGGGTCTATTCCGCGTCGACGAATTTGTAGAGCTGGTCGCCGCGGTGGATCGGGGTGTCGGTGTGCACGGCGCAGAGGGTGCCTTGTGCCACGGATTGCACCGGGGTGCCGTCGGTGTCGTGCAGCTCGGCGAGCGTCTGTTCGGCGATGCCGGTGGTGGCACCCATGAAGAAAATATCCTCGCCCACGGACACCGGTGCGGCTTCGACCAGTACCTCGGCCACCGATATTCTTTTGTAGAAGTTCGTCACCTTGCCTACATAGACCTTGCGCCGCGTGGCGGCCGAGCCGTAATGTTGGCTGTGTTCGGCCACGGGGCGCCCGGCGTAGTAGCCTTCCCAGAAGCCGCGGTTGAAGACCGTGGCGAGCCGCTCCTTCAGTCCGGCGGCCAGGGCGGGGGTGTAGGTGCCCGCTTCGATGGCGCGCAGCGCCTCGTCGTAACACGACACCACGCGCTTGACGTATTCCGCGCCGCGTGCACGCCCTTCGATCTTCAGCACCCGCACACCCGCACCGATGAACCTGTCGAGGAAATCGACCGTGCAGAGGTCTTTGGGCGAGAGGACGTAGCGCCCGTCGATGTCCAGCGCCGCACCGGTCTCGGTGTCCGTGACGGTGTATTTGCGGCGGCACAGCTGGCGGCAGGCGCCGCGGTTGGCCGAGCAGTTGGTTTCGTAGAGCGAGAGGTAGCATTTACCCGAAATCGACATGCATAATGCGCCGTGGGCGAACATTTCGATTTCGACCAGCTCGCCACGCGGGCCCCGGATGTCGTTCTCGACGATCTGGCGGTGTATTTGCGCCACCTGTTCGAGCGTCAGTTCGCGTGCCAGCACCACCGTGTCGGCCCACTGCGAGAAGAACTTCACGGTTTCGGAATTCGAAATGTTGCTCTGGGTCGAAATATGCACCTCGACCCCGATGCGCCGGGCATAGAGTATCGCCGCGAAATCGGTGGCGATGATGGCGTCGATGCCTTCGGCCCTGGCGCGGTCGATTACCTCGTGGACGGTTTGCATCTCGTCCTCGTAGACGATGGTGTTGACCGTGAGGTAGGCCTTGACCCCTGCGGCGTGTGCCGTGGCGACGATCTTCGCCAGGTCGTCGAGCGTGAAATTCGCAGCCGACGCCGAGCGCATGTTGAGCTTCCCGACGCCGAAATATACCGAGTCCGCCCCGGCCTGTATGGCTGCGGCCAGTGCTTCGTAAGACCCTACGGGGGCCATGATTTCTATCTCGGAGCGTTGCATAGTGTCGTTTACGGGGGATGTTCCTGTGAGGGGTGTTTCCGGAATCAGTTTTTGCGTCCCATCAGGCTCAGGGCGTATTCGCGCATCCGTTCCGTGCGGGATTTTTCGACCGAAAGGGTGTCGAGGATGCCCAGCGCCCTTTCGAAGCGCAGCGAAATCTGCTGTTCGGTGAGGCGTGGTATGTCGAGACGGTCGTAGACGGCTTTTATCGTGGCGATTTTCTCGGCGTCGGGCATCTGTGAGCGGTGCGTCGAGCGGAGCACTTCGCGCGTAGGTTCGTCCGCGCGGCTTATGGCCGTGATCATCAGGTAAGTCTGTTTGCCTTCGAGGATGTCGCCGCCGATGGCCTTGCCCAGCCTTTCGTCGCCGTAGCTGTCCAGCAGGTCGTCCTGCAGCTGGAATGCCAGTCCCAGTTCGATGGCGAAGCGGCGCAGCTTGCGGCAGTCCTCTTCGGAAGCGCCGCCCAGCAGGGCGCCGATCGTGGTGGCCCCGGCCAGCAGCACCGAGGTCTTCAGCTCGATCATGTGCATGTATTCCACGACCGAAACCTTCGGCTTGCGTTCGAAATCCATGTCGTACTGCTGTCCTTCGCACACTTCGAGCGCCATGGTGTTGAACGTCGAGAGTATCTGCGGCAGCAGCTGCGCCGGCACTTCGCCCAGCAACCGGTAGGCGCAGATCAGCATGGCGTCACCCGAGAGGATCGCCACGTTCTGTCCCCACTTGGCGTAGACTGAGGGTTTGCCGCGCCGCACGGCTGCATTGTCCATGATGTCGTCGTGCAGCAGCGTGAAGTTATGGAACACCTCGACGGCCGCGGCGGCCGGCAGGGCATGTTGTATCTTGTCGGTGAAGATGCCGTTGGAGAGCATCAGCAGCATGGGGCGCAGGCGCTTGCCGCCGCCCGCGAGCGAATAGCCGATCGGGGCGTAAAGTAGCCCGGGTTCGGCCGGGAACTCGGTTTGGGCCAGGTAATTTTCGATGGCGGAGAGCAGTTGCTCGTTCGTTTGCATAGTCTGATAATACTTTTGGATCGGAATCTGTCCCAAAAGTAGGAAAAAAGTTTGGAGTAGCCGAATTTTGGATTAACTTTGACCTGATAAATTCTAACCTTTAACCAGAACACGATATGAAAAAACTCGCTATCGGCGTGGACATCGGCGGTATCAATACTGCGTTCGGCCTCGTCGACGAAAACGGCGACCTGTATGCCGAATCGGTCATTTCGACCAAGAAATACCCCAGTGTAGACGATTATCCGGCCTATGTCGAAGACCTCTGCCAGGCGATGCACGCACTGGCCGACAGCCTTTCGTTCGAGTACGAACTGACGGGTATCGGTATCGGTGCCCCCAATGCCAATTATCATAAAGGTACGGTCGAAAACCCCGCGAACCTCTGGAAATTCCGCGAGGGAGACCCCAATCCCGATGAAAGCCGCCGTGTTTTCCCGCTGGCGGACGACATCCGGAACTGCTTCGGGGGTGTGAAGGTGCTCGTGACGAACGATGCCAATGCCGCGACGATCGGCGAGATGATCTATGGCAATGCCAAGGGCATGCGCGACTTTATCATGATTACGCTCGGTACGGGCCTCGGATCGGGTTTCGTCGCCAACGGCGAGATGATCTACGGCCATGATGGCTTTGCCGGAGAGTTCGGCCATGTCATCGTCGAGCGCGACGGCCGCGAGTGCGGTTGCGGGCGGAAGGGCTGCCTGGAGACCTATGTTTCGGCTACGGGCATCAAGCGCACGGCATTCGAGCTGATGGCCAAAATGTCGGCTCCCAGCAAGCTGCGCGACATCGCTTTCGGCGATTTCGACGCTTCGATGATCTCCGCCGCTGCCGAGCAGGGCGATCCCATCGCACTCGAAGCCTTCCGTTTTACGGGCGAGATGCTCGGTCGTGCGTTGGCCGACGTGGTGACCGTCACGTCGCCCGAGGCGATTTTCCTCTTCGGCGGCCTGTCGAAGGCGGGCAAGCTGATCTTCGAGCCTACGCAGTGGTACATGGAGGAGAATATGCTCTTTGCATTCAAGAACAAGGTGAAGCTGCTTCCGAGCGGTATCCAGGGTAAGAATGCCGCGATTCTCGGCGCTTCGGCCCTGATCTGGCAGGAGGAGCATAAATAATCCGGCGGAAGGCCGGGCGACGGGCGTCGCTTCGGTTTGCCTGGCAGAGGATGAGCCGGGATTGTCTTGTCTTGCCGATGCCGTTTTCGGATTTGTCCGGATGAAAAGAATGCCGGCGGAGTTTGTGCTCCGCCGGCATTGCCGTTACATACCGGCTGCCCGGTGTCCCTGTGAAGGGCTATTTGTTGTAGGCGGTCAGCATCCAGACCATCTTCTCCTGCTCCTTCAGGTAGTCGCTCATCAGCGCCACGGTAGCCTCGTCGCCGGCCTCCGAGGCCAGTTCGAGCAGCTTGCGCTCCTCGCCGATAAGGTAGCTGTACGTGGTGAGGATATGCCCGATGGCCTCATCGCCGCGTGTTACGCCCGAAACCTCCTTGACCTTGGCGACCCTGAGGTATTCGCTGAACCTGTTTTCGGGCTTGCCGCCCAGCATCAGGATGCGCTCCGCGATCTGATCGGCCTTTTCGGCAGCATCGTCGTATAGCTCTTCGAACTTGCCGTGCAGGACGAAGAACCCGTGCCCTTCGATATCCCAGTGGAAACCCCGCAGGTTGGTGTAAAATACTTGAAAGTCGGCCAGCAGCGAATGCAGCGCCGATACTACGCCCTGTACTTTCTTCTCGTCCAGGTGCAAATAATCCAGTGTTTTCATAATCGTTTTTATTTTAATAGTTTGCATATCAAATTATTCCCTTGATCCGGTCTTCCGAGGCCGACAGGGCTGCCTTGGCCCCTTCGCCCATTGCGATCACGATCTGTTTGTAACGTATGTCCGTCACGTCGCCCGCTGCATATACGCCGGGTACCGATGTGCGGCACTCCTTGTCGGTCAGGATTTCTCCCGCGCGGTTGGTGTCGAGGATGCCGGCGAACAGCTTGCTGTTGGCCGAGAGGCCGATCTGGACGAATACGCCGTCGAGCAGCAGTCGTTTTTCCGCTCCCGTCGGGCGGTCTTTCGTGCGCAGGGCCGTCATGCGGCTGCCGTCGCCTTCGACCTCGAGCGTCTGCACGTTCGTATGTACCGCTACATTGGGGAGCGTGCGCAGCTTCTCCTGCAATACCTGGTCGGCCTTGAGAGTCTCCATGAATTCGAGAACCGTCACCGAAGCGCAGGTGCCCGCCAGGTCGATTGCGGCCTCGACGCCCGAATTGCCGCCGCCGATCACAGCGATATGCTTCCCGGCGTAGAACGGCCCGTCGCAGTGGGGGCAGAAGGCTACGCCGCGGCCGATGTACTCCGCTTCGCCCGGCACCCCGAGCCTGCGCCACGAAGCTCCCGTGGCGACGACCAGTGCCGGGGCGCGGAAAACCTCCCCGCCTTTGGCATGCAGCTCCCGGATGCCGCCGTCCATGTCGAAACGTTCGATGCGGCGGTTGTCGCAGATGTCAATCCCGTAGGCCTCCATGTGTCTGCGCAGGTCGCCCGCGAGCTCTGCTCCGGTCGTGCGCGGCACCGAGACCAGGTTTTCAATGCCTACCGTTTCATTGACCTGCCCGCCGACCTTTTCTGCCACGACCGCCACGCGGAGCCCCTTGCGGGCTGCATAGATCGCGGCCGAAGCCCCGGCGGGGCCGCCCCCGGCGACCAGCAGGTCGTATTCGCGCACGACGGGCGTGATGCCTGTGTCCGAAGTGCCGAAGCGCTCCTCGAGTTTGTCCAGCAGTTCGGCCAGCGAGCCGCGGCCGACGTGGATCAGCTCTTCGCCGTGGAAAACCGCCGGCACGGCCTGGATATTCAGCCGTGCAACCTCCTCGGGGAACAGGGCTCCGTCCACGGCCGTATGGGTGATCCGGGGGTTGGAGAGCGCCAGCAGGTTGAGCGCCTGTACCACATCGGGGCAGTTGGTGCAGGTGAGCGACATGTAGGTCGTCAGCGCGATCTGCCCGCCGAGCGCCCCGATCCGTCGGCGCGTCGCTTCGTCGGGCAGGTTTTTGCCCTTGCCGTCGGCGTTCAGCACGGCCAGTATCAGCGAGCTGAATTCATGGCCGTTGGGCACCGCCCGGAAGTGGATGCCGGTGTCCTTGTCGTTGCGCAGAAGCCGGAACTCCAGTCCCTGCCCGTCGGTGATCCGGCAGCCGATCTTCGCGGAACAGGCGGCCGTCTCTTCGAGCAGCTCGAGCAGCTCTCCGCGCGACGCATGGCCGGGGTCGGCCGTGACGTCGAACACGTAGGAGGCTTCCAGCCCCTCGAACAAGCGGAGCAACTGCTCCCTGAGTGCATGATCCAGCATGGCCCTTAGATTTTACCTACCAGGTCGATACTCGGTTTGAGCGTCTCGGCGCCCTGCTGCCATTTGGCGGGGCATACTTCGCCCGGGTGTGCCTCGACGAACTGTGCCGCGGCGACTTTGCGTAGCAACTCCTCGGCATTGCGGCCGATGCTGTTGTCCTGGATCTCCACCAGCTTGACCTTCCCCTCGGGGTTGACGACGAACGTGCCGCGGTAGGCTACGCCTTCTTCCTCGATCATGACGCCGAAGCCGCGCGAAAGTACACCCGTGGGGTCTGCGAGCATCGGGTAGTTGATTTTGCGGATGCTTTCCGAAGTGTCGTGCCAGGCTTTGTGCACGAAGTGGGTGTCGGTGCTTACCGAGTAGACCTCCACGCCCATGGCTTTGAACCGGTCGTATTTGTCGGCCATGTCCACCAACTCGGTGGGGCATACGAACGTGAAGTCAGCCGGGTAGAAAAAGAAGATCGCCCATTTGCCTTTGAGGTCTTCGTTCGTGACCGTTACGAATTTGCCGTTGTGGTAGGCCTGAACCTTGAATTCGGGTACTGTTGAATTGATGATTGATGTCATAGCTGTACTTTTTTATTTATGTGAATATTTTTTGCTGCTTTAGTTTTCTTCCTCTTTGCTGATACAAAAATAGGGGAAATCTTTATATAAATCAAATTGATAATATTTATATCATTATAGTTTTATGCTATAATTGTGCTGTGCCGTTGCCGGGGGCCGAAACCGCCTGCAAAACGAAAGCCCCGGAGCGTTAACTCCGGGGCTTGGGTTCTCCGCCCGCCTTGGGTGCGGGGTGTTCCTGTTTTATCGCATCGCGATCTGCGAGGTTCCGATCAGGCGGCCGTCGCAGAACAGTTGTACGGTGTAGGCACCAGCGGCAAAGCCTGTGCTGTTATAGTAGATACCCACTTCGAGATCCTGGTTCTGGTAGTCCACTTCGCGCATGGCCGAATAACTCAGGCGTTCGCCCTCGAAATCGAAAGTCGGCATGGCCTCGGTCGTCAGCACATAGCCGTCGGGCGAGGTGATACGGACGTAGACGGTCTTTTCGCCCGGTGTCGCCAGCTCGTTGGCCGTCAGTACGAAATCCACGCGCAGGCGCGCGGCATTCTTGATCCTCGATACGGGTTTGCTGTTGGCGTTGAGCGCCGAGAGACGGATGTCGCGGGCGCGGATCACGGCGCCGACACGTACCTTGTTGTCCAGCTCGGCAGCCTTCTCCTCGGCCATTTCGGCGCGCAGCTTCGCCGACGAGATCTCCTTGCGGTAGGTTACGTTCTCGTTGATGAGTTTTTTGTTGAGCGTATTGAGCGAGTCGATCTGGCGGATGTAGCTCTTCATGACCGTGCGCAGCGTACCCACCTCCTTTTCGTACTGTTTGATCTTGGCCAGGTTCCATGAACGCTCCTTTTTCAGGCGCGTCATCAGCGAGTCTGCGCGGTCGCGTTCCACGTTGAGGTTGGCCGAAATGCTGTCGTTGGTCACCTGCAGGTTGTCGTAGTCGGTCATCAGGCGTCCCAGGTCGTTCTGGATCGAGTCGCGGTCGGCCTGCAACAACTGGTTGTCGACCATCTGCTGGCGGTGTATGCTGAAATAAAGTACCGAAAGCGCCACCAGGATCACCGAGAGGATGATGATGACGATGCGGTAGCCGCGGATGGATTTTTCCGGGACGGGCTGCGACGTCATGTAATCGTCGTCCTCGAACTCCGAGGGGTCGTACCCTTGCTTATTCTCTTCCATAAAAACAGTTTTTTCAGTGTCGAATTTACCTGATTGTTCGCCGGGTCAGGGTTATCCTGAGGCAAAGATAACAAAATTTTTATTTTATGAGGCTCGTCATCGGGTATTTAAGCCCCTTGTAGCCCGAAATATAGGCGTTGATGCTGCCTACGCGGACGGGCGACTCGATGTAAAGCGGGATTTTGTTCTCGTCGTCCGAGATCCATAGCGTGAAGACCGTGCCGTCGGTGAAGGAGAACCCTTCGGAAGTGCCCAGCTGGCATTCGAACTTCAGGGTCTTGAAGCGTCCCATGTTGCGGATCTTCTTTGTTTCGCGGCTTATGTACCTGTAATTCAGGTGTCGGATCGTGTCCTGCAATACCATTTGGAGGGTTGCGGGCTCACCGGGTTTGAAATCCTCGGCATTGGCCGAGCGCATGGTGAAGAAAAGCGCGATGGCATCCATGCTCTCGGGAGTCAGGGGCATGGTTTTCTCCTCGAAAGGCCGTTGGCGCCGCCGCCACCGGGTATGCACCTGGTCGTTGTCCCAGTCGTAAGTGTAATAGCTCTGGAACGTGTAGTCGCCCTCCTTGAGGTCGCTTTCGAAACGTACCGGACGCAGCGTCTCGGGGCTGATCCACACCGTGTAGATATCTTCGAGGTTGAAGAACCAGCGGTAGGTGGGCAGCGTGCGGCCGATGCCCTCGACCTTGTAGAACTTGCGGTCGTCGAGCTGCACCTCGCTCGTCTTGACCTCGACCGCTCCCACTTCGGTGTTGGGGAACATCTTGGCCTTGTAGCTGACGCGGTAGAAAAGCTGCTCGCCCGGGTGGTAGAGCTGGGCTGCGGCAGGCAGTGCGGCGGTGAATAACAATATCGTGAATAACAGTCGTTTCATGGAAAAAGGGTTTTTAATGGATAAACGGTCGTGGGTATGAAATATTACGAAATCATCGAAAAATCAATCTCTTCGCGCCCCGAATAGCGCCTCCTTAACTCCCTGAGGCCGCGGTGCCCCGGCCGGGAGAGGGTGCGGTCGGCGGAGAGGATGCCGGCCGCCGCCTCGCGCGAAACGGTGAGTATTTGGACATCGAGCGTGGGGTTGGCGATCTTCAGATCAAACGCCATGCCGCTCTGGAGCGTCCCGTTGATGTCGCCCGCACCCCGCAGCTTAAGGTCGAGCTCTGCCAGGCGGAATCCGTCGTTGGTCTCGCACATGGCGTCGAGGCGTGCCCGGGACTCCTTCGAGAGCTTTTCGCCCGACATCAGGATGCAGTAGGATTGTTCGCCGCCCCGCCCTACGCGCCCGCGCAACTGGTGCAGCTGCGAGAGCCCGAACCGCTCGGCCGATTCGATGACCATGACCGTGGCGTTCGGCACGTCGACGCCTACTTCGATGACCGACGTGGCGACCATGATATCGGCCTCGCCCGACTTGAACTGGCGCATCGACTCCTCCTTGTCGGCGGGTTTCATCTTGCCGTGGCAGATCGTCGTGACGTAGTCCGGCAGCGGAAAATCGCGCGATATGGCTTCGTAGCCGTCGGTGAGGTCTTTGTAATCCATGGCCTCGGACTCCTTGATGAGCGGATATACGACATAGACCTGCCGTCCCTTGGCGATCTCCTGCTTCATGAAACCGAACAGGCGCAGCCGCGCCGCATCGGTGTAATGTACGGTCTTGATCGGCCGTCGTCCCGGCGGAAGCTCGTCGATCACCGAGACGTCGAGGTCGCCGTAGAGGGTCATGGCCAGCGTGCGGGGAATCGGCGTGGCGGTCATCACGAGGATGTGCGGCGGCTGCTCGTTTTTGGTCCAGAGCCGGGCGCGCTGCTCCACGCCGAAGCGGTGCTGCTCGTCGATCACCACGAACCCCAGGTTGGCGAACTGCACCCGGTCTTCGATCAGGGCGTGCGTGCCGATCAGGATGTGCACCTCGCCCGAGGCGATCCCTTCGAGCGCCAGCCGGCGCTCCCTGGCCTTCGAGGCGCCGGTGAGGATGGCGACCTTCACCCCCATGCCGTCGAGCATACGCGTGATGGTGGCGAAATGCTGGCGGGCGAGGATCTCGGTGGGCGCCATCATGCAGGCCTGGTAGCCGTTGTCCACGGCCAGCAGCATCGACATCAGCGCCACGAGGGTCTTGCCGCTGCCGACGTCGCCCTGCAACAGGCGGTTCATCTGGTAGCCCGTGACGGTGTCCTGCCGGATCTCCCTGATGACCCGTTTCTGCGCTCCGGTGAGCGGGAACGGTAGCTTTTCGTTGTAGAAGGTGTTGAAGACGTCCCCGACCTTCATGAACAGGAAGCCGTTGTTTTTGGCCAGACGTTCCGTACGGCGCGACTGGACGTTGAGCTGGATGCCCAGCAGTTCGTCGAATTTCAGCCTGTACTGTGCCTGCCGCAGCAGTTCGGGCGACTGCGGAAAATGGATGTTGTAGTAGGCGTCGCGCAGTGGGATCAGCCCGTAGCGGGTTCGCACCTCGTCGGGCATGTAGTCGGGGATATGGTCTTTGGCCAGCGCCCACGCATTGCAGATGATCTGGTACATGCCCTTGGCGCCGAGCACGTTCGAAAGTTTCTCGGTCGAGGGATAGATGCCCTGCATGCCGCTTTCGGCTTTGCGCGAGAGCGCCTGTTCCATGGTCTCCAGCTCGGGGTGCGCCATCGACAATTCGCCGCGGTAGAACGACGGCCGTCCGAAAATGAGGTATTCGCGTCCCACTTCGACCCGTTTTTCGATCCATTTGATACCTTGGAACCAGACCAGTTCGGCCGACCCCGTGGGGTCGGAGACATAGGCCGTGAAGCGGCGTTTGCGGCCCGTGCCGGCATAGGCTACGCCCGTCACGCGGGCGCGGAACTGGAGCAGGGTGGGCGCATCGTCGGTGATCTCGGCGATGCGGTAGACTTTCGTGCGGTCGATATAGCGGAACGGGTAGTGACGCAGCATGTCGCCCAGCGTACGGATGCCCAGCTCCTTGTCCAGAAGCCGGGCGCGGGCTTCGCCGACGCCGCCTACGAATTTTATGTCGTTGTCCAGGTAGTCCACACGACAAATATACGAAAAAACAGGAAATCCGTATCGCGCACAGGGCGTTATTCCTTTTGCCGGGTGTTGCCGCGGGCTATTCCGGGCTATTCCTGCGCGTCCTCCTCCAGCGTGACGTCGACACCGATGCGGGCGAAACTGCCCCCGCACCATCCCTCGGCTTCCGAGACGCGGTCGGCTTCGGTGAATTCGACCGGAACGGACTGTGCCGCGAACTCCCCGCCGTTGGACGGGCCGTCGGTGTCGGTAAACAGGATGTCCGCCGTCGTTTCAATGGAGAATAATTGTCCGGGAAGTTCGTAGCAACCGTCGTCCCCGGTCTGTGCCTTATAGGAGCTGTTTGGTTGGCGCACCTCGATCCCGGGTATCGGGGTGCCGGTTTTGTCGGTTACCTTGCCGCCGACCCAGATATTTACGTGCGGCGTTCCGTACATGGCGGTCGGTGGTTCTCCGTTTTTCTGTTTTTCGCAGGCCGTAGAGAACCCGAGCAGTGTCAGCAACAGGAAAGACAGGCGTTTTTTGATGCGTTTTTTCATGGCGGGAGCGGGATTGTGGTTGCTACCCGAAATATAGGGAATAAATCGGAATTCGCAAAATCGCGGATTATCTTTATCTTTGCATCACAATCGCAGACAAGATGAATCTTTCGGAATACAGTCGCCGCCCGAGTTGCGAGGTGCGCATCGGGCGGGTCGTGATCGGCGGCGGGCACCCGGTCGCCGTGCAGTCGATGACCAACACCGACACCAACGATACCGAAGCCAGCGTGGCGCAGATCGAACGGATCGACCGCGCCGGGGGAAAGATCGTGCGCCTTACGGCACAGGGGCGGCGCGAGGGCGAGAACCTTGCCCGCATCGTCCGCCGTCTGCGCGACGAGGGCTTCGATACGGCCGTCGTGGCCGACATCCACTTCCTGCCCGAGGTGGCCGCCATTGCCGCGCAATATGTCGACAAGGTGCGCATCAACCCGGGCAATTACCGCACGGATCGCGGGGAGCTGGAGGAGTTGATCGCCCGCTGCCGCGAGCGGGGCGTCGCCCTGCGCATCGGCGTCAACCACGGGTCGCTCGCCAAACGTGTCTTCGACCAGTGGGGAGATACGCCGCAGGGCATGGTCGTCTCGGCCATGGAGTTCCTGCGTGTCTGCAAGGCGCACGGATTCGACCAGGTCGTCGTGTCGATGAAGTCGAGCAACACGCGCGTCATGGTCGCCGCTTACCGGCTGCTGGTCGCGGCGATGGATGCCGAGGATATGCACTATCCGATCCACTTGGGCGTCACCGAGGCCGGCAGCGGCATCGAGGGGCGTATCAAGAGCGCCGTAGGTATCGGGGCGCTGCTCTGCGACGGCATCGGCGACACGATCCGCGTATCGCTGACCGAGGCCCCGGAGCACGAAATTCCCGTGGCGGAACTGCTGGTAAGGCACTTCGCGGAGCGCCCCGGGATATTTCCCGTGCTGCATCCCGAGCGTTACTCCCCGACCGAGTACCGCCGCCGTACGAATATACAGGTGCCGGTCGTGCACAGCGAGCCGCTCGACGGCTTCCGCGTAATCGAGGCCGTGTCGGGCAATCCCACGGCCGAGTTGCGCGCTGCGATCCTGAACCTCGATACCCCCGAACCGGTCGTCGTGAAACGCCGTTACGAGGAGACCTCGCTGGAGACATTGGCCGTGAAGGCTGCCGCCGACCTGGGGGTGCTGCTGCTCGACGGGCTGGCCGACGGCATCTGGATCGACGCGCCCGGATTTGCCGAAGACCAGGTGCGCGAAATCGAGCTGATGATCCTGCAGGCGGCGCGCGTGCGGTTCTCGCACACCGAGTACATCGCCTGCCCGAGTTGCGGCCGCACGCTTTACGACATCGAAAAGACCCTCGCCGACATCAAATCGCGCACGTCGCACCTTTCGAACCTCAAGATCGGCGTCATGGGATGCATCGTCAACGGCCCTGGCGAGATGGCCGATGCCGACTACGGGTACGTGGGTGCCGCACCCGGCCGCATCACGCTCTACAAGGGGCGCACGGTCGTGGCACGCAACATCCCGCAGCAGGAGGCGCTCGACCGCCTCGTGGAACTGATCAAGGCCGACGGCGAGTGGGTGGAGCCATGACGATCCTGCCGCTCGCATACCTGCCCTCGGTCGAGTACTTCGCGCACTTGTTGTGCGGCGGGTGCGTCGTCGACCTGGGCGAGCATTTCGTGAAGCGCTCGGAGCGCAACCGCGCCCGTATCCTCGCTACGGATGGGGTGATGGAGCTGACCGTCCACGTGTGTCATGCCAACCGTCCCCGCCAGCCCGTACGCGACGTGCGGATCGACTATTCGAAACGCTGGCAGCACCAGCACTGGGGGGCGTTGGTCGCCTCCTACAAAGGGTCGCCCTATTTCGATTTTTACGCTGAATATTTCGAACCTTTCTACCGCCGGGAATACGGATTCCTGGCCGATTACAATGCCGAACTGCTCGGTCGGCTCTGCTCCCTGCTGCGCGTTCCCATGCCGGAGTTCTCCCAGGCGTATGTCGCTGCCGCCGCGGGCGACACCGACCTGCGTCCCAAACGGCGCAATGAGGGCCCGGCGTTCATTGCCGAGCCCTATGTGCAGGTCTTCTCCGACCGTATGCCTTTCCAGCCTAATTTGTCGGTTGCGGATTTACTGTTCGCCGAGGGCCCTGAAGCCGTTTCGGTTTTAAGACGTTGCCGACTCTGAGCGTCACGCTGTCGCGCAACGGCCCGGCGATGGCCTTGATTTCGACCGTGCCCCGCAGCGACACCGAATCCGTGCGGTACTGGCACGTGGCGTATTCCGTCACGGCCAGCGTGTCGGCCCCTGCGAGCAGCGTGGGGGCACCGGCCGACGAATAGATATGGAATGCCTGCTGTTCGCCGTCGCGCAGCGTCCGCCGCTTGTCTGTGATGTGCAGTGTCGGTTCCTCCTTGTTCCACAGAGCCTTATAGAGGTAGAACGCATCCTTGCGCTCGCGGCGGTCGATGGTCACGAGACCGGCGCCGTTCACCCCGTAAGGCCGGCGTACCGAACCGTAGTCGAACATGTTGTTGATCCATGTCCCCCAGAAAAGCGAGTCGTTCTGGAGGTTTTTGGCATACTGCTCGTGGAAGTGAGTCTGACGCTCCTCGGGCATCCAGTTCGCGCGGGGTGCCGCCTGTGCCGTATAGCTTTTGTGTCCGATGAAGCCGCTGCCCCCGTAACAGATTCCCGAGCGGAGGTGTGACCACCCTTTCTGCAACTGGTCGCGCCATACGGTCACGTCGTCCGTCGTGCCTTTGCGCCAGCCTACGTCCTGTCGCCAGACGATCAGGTCGGTGATGAAGTTGATATTGCCGTCCTGGTCGCTGCAGGCCACCGTGGGACGCGAAGGGTCGAGGGCGTGTGCCGCCGCGTTGAGCTTGCCCAGGTAAGGCGTTACGTCGTTGCCGCGCGTCCAAAGCCGCGAAAAGATACCCCACATCACCACCGAGGGGTGGTTGTAGTTTTGGGCAATGATCTCCTGCAACTGTTGCAGGCCGTTCTGTTCGAACTGCGGGGTGGCGTAGTAGGCCACGTCGCCCAGGAACGAGGAGCGGTGGAACGGCGCATCGACCCACACCAGCATGCCCAGCTCGTCACAACGGTCGTAGAGGTATTGCGCATGGGGCATCACGGCCGAACGCAGGGCGTTCGCCCCGAGGGTGCGGATCTGGCCGAGGTCAGCCTCATAGTCGGGCGCGATGAGTGCGCCGCCCGAGATGGCGTTGTCGTGGTAGAGCGTTACGCCGTGTATCGGGATGCGGCTGCCGTTGACCGCAAAGCCGCCCGCCGGGGTGGCTACGATGCTGCGGAAGCCCGTGCGCACGGCGACGCTGTCGGTGACGGTCGCGTCGCCGATGCTTACCGATACCCGGTAGAGGGCCGGGTTGGCGGGACTCCACAACTGCGGGGCGTCGACCGAGAAGGGAATCGTGACGGGTTTCCCGTCGATGCGCGTTTTCTGTCGTTTGGAAAATACGCGGCTGCCGTCGGGCGCTGTGATGTCGAGCGTCAGGACGCAACTGTTCTCCCCGCCGGTAACCAGATGGATCTCCGCTTCGCCTTCGACCCGCTCGTCGCCGACCGAGTTCTGATGTACCAGTATTCCGTCCGAGCCTAAGTAGAGGGGTGATACGGCTGTTTTTTCCGTAAGGATCAGCTCCGCTTCACGGTAAATGCCTCCGTAGAGATTCATGTCCGTCGAGGTGGGAAGCACGTCGTCGCAGTAATTGTTGCTGACGACGACCAGCAGCGCATTGTCGGAACCGAACCGTATCTTGTCGGTGATTTCGAGCGCAAAAGCCGTACCTCCGCCCTTGTGCCCGCCGACATAGTAGCCGTTGACGAAGACGTCGGCCACGCTTTGCACGCCGTAGAATTTCACGAATAACCGTTTGGTCGCCCATTCGGCCGGGATATACATGTCGTTCTGGTAGTTGGCCGTTGTTTCGAGGAAATATCCGGTGCCTCCCGTATCTGTATTCCAGGTGTGGGGCAGCGTAACATGTCGGGCGTTGTCGCTGCTGTTCTCCGACTTGAAGAAGAAACGCCATCCCTCGTTCAGGGGGAATACCTCGCGGGCCTGTGTAGAGGCGCAGATGGCGAGGAGCAGGAGTGTCGCTATGTATCGTTTCATTGTCTCGGATGGTTTTGGTGTCCTGATGCAAAGATAATACAACGCCGGCTCAAAATCAAATTTTCCGCTGCGGGCGCCGCTTCCGTGCTGTCGGTATCCGGAGTCGGCTGTCCGGCGTTATTCGGGGCGGAATGTATGTCGGGATATACGTACGGCGTGTTTGTCGGTTGAGTGGTGTGCATTCGTATTGGGCCGTTGCGTGATTGTAGAAACACTGCCGGGTCGGGCGCGAGCGGATATTAGGACAGGGTCGGTCATTGCGGGCCGCCTGCCGCGCGTGATGCCCGCGAGAGGAAGATCGGAAGAGTTCCGCGGAACTTCCGGGCACAAAAAAAGCGGCAGACCGCGCCTCTTCGGTCTGCCGCAGGCAGGAGTTTTACT
>NZ_QTUQ01000004.1:0-221977 GCF_003435745.1 Alistipes sp. AM16-43 | reverse complement strand
TGCCGCAGGCAGGAGTTTTACTTGAAAAGTGGGAGTTGTTGTTACCAAAAAAACTTTGGGGATGTGCGACTCCTGCTTTGGGGTATGTTTCCGGGTTCCCGGCGCTGCCTCACAGCAGCGCCGGATTCCGCGGGAAAGATGTCTTAGTCAAGAACAACCGGTTTGACCTTGACCTGAACGAGGGTCTTGGCGACGCCGTACTTGTGCTGAACCGATACGGGAATCAGTACCGATACCTCTTTGCCGAGGTCGTTGCCAAGCAGGCTGTGGAAATCGAGTTTCGTAGCATCCTGGGCATTCGTCTCAAAGCAGTTCTGACCCGAAGGCATCTTGAAGAACGAGTTGGCGCTATAAAGCTTTCTCTTGGCAACCTCGGTTGCGTAGTTGTCGGCAGTGATACCCTCGATGCTGACAGCCGAAATATTGCCCTGCGCGTCGACAGCCTGATTGACAACTGCTTCGGCAAAGTTCCATTGAGCGGTCTTGACATCGTAGTACTTGTAGCGTTCGGGAGCATATTCATCCTCACCTTGCGCTGCTACCGGGGCTTTTGCAGCTACGAGGTAGTTCTGGAAGTCTCGGATCGAAATAGCCTCTGCGCAATCGATAGTCTGTCCTTCAGCTGCATAGGGAAGCTCTACGACACCCAGGTCGTTCACGAACTTGAGCGGGGCAACGTAGGAAAGTTCGAACGTTTCGACCAGATAGATGTTCTTCGGGTTGATTGAGCCCCAAATCTTCGCGTTCGCACGCTGGCCGAGCAGTGCATAGCCGGCTGCATTTTCACCCACGAATACGGATATCTCGGATGCGACCGACTTGCCGTTGTCTATACCGAACCATGCATTCTGCGTCTGAGAGCCGTTGAACTGGATTCTCGAAGCATTACCGCTGAGGGTCTTCGATTGCAGCACATAGCCGTAATCGTCGTTGTTGTGCTCTACCTGGGGTTCGGCGGTTGCAGGGTTAAAGTTAACCTTGAAGTCCGTAACTGGCTGCGTTTTGGAGAACTGAATATCCCATACGGCGCAGTTGTTCATATTGGCGAGCGGCTTCTTGTCGGTAAATGCGCTTGCCAGGTCGAACTCATAGTTAACCAACTTATCGACAGTTCCGTTGCGGTATTCCGGGTTGGCCGTGTTAATGTGGATCGGCGTGACCTTGACACTCTTGTTCGCGTTGCCTGCGTAGTCGGAGTGCCACCATGCGGTATTCTTCGTAACCGTAGCCTTCAGCTCGACGGTGAAGTTTACACCGAAGGTGATCGTCAGACCGCCGTCTACGTTGCCGTCCTTGCGTACCAGATTGATCGTAACGAACATATCCTTACCGTCCTTGTACTTGCTGAGCAACTTCCCGTCCAGGTCGATAATCTTACCGATCTGGTCGGCCGTCAGGTGCCATTCGAACGCGGGTGTCGACTCTGCGGCATTGGCATCGAGTCCATACCACATTTCGTAATTGCCGTTCTTGTAATCGTCGGAGGTCTTGTCCGTAACGACCTTGCCTAAACCGGTATTATTGTTGCGCTCCGTCCATTTGTCGGTCGTGCTGATACCTGCGACTTTATAAGTATTCACGAAATCGGCCTGCGACATGCCGCTCTCGCCCATCTTCTCGAGGATATGCTTGTTCATATCATCCCAAAGGAACTTATAGGTATAGCTGCAACCCAGTTTCGTATAGATCTTGTCGATCGGGAAGCTGAAGGTCTTTTGTGTCCATTTGAGCTGGAGCCATTTTACGTCTACGATCTCATTGCGTTTTGCATCCCACAATTCGACGCGTACAACGGGGGTTTTACCGATGGCTGCCTGGTTATTCTCGGTTCCTTCCGGGGTAACGGGGGTTGCAACCGAGCCGTTCAGTTTGATGTACTTCTGGTTGTCGGCCTCGTTTTCGCCGCGTTTGAACGGGACTGTCGGCACTGCGAAACGGAATTCCAAACCCGCAACAGCAAGAGCTGCCTTATTGATTTCACGGGCCTTAGCTCCCTCTGCATTGGTTGCACAACCGGTAACCAGGGTCAGCAGGTCGATCGTTTCGTCGTAATCGCAAGTCGCAGCCGGCTTCGATGCCACCAAATCTGTTGCCTTCTTATACGTCTCGTAGAAATGATAATGTTTGCTGTCCGTATCGCTGTACTTGGCAATTCCTTCCCCGTCATCGCGCAGGGCTGCGATCTTAACATCATAGATATATTCGCTCAGTTTCGTATAGTCGGAATAAATGAACGTATCGTCGGCATCGTCTTCCAGCCATTTCTCCGCGATAGGCACCTTCAATGCTGCCGTATAGATATTATTTTCGGGAGCAGGCTTTACAAGACCATAACCGGCAACACGACGTGTGTTGACTGTCAGTTCGTTGCTCTTGATGTTCCATGCACTGCCGGCCTCGGTCGACCATGTGTTGGAAACGACGGACAGGAGCGTGCTGCCGACGGCGGAACGCGAAACAGCCTGTTCGAACACGAACGAAGGAGTCTCGATATCGCTGTTGGTAACGACCGAAGGCGAAACGTGGTAGCGAACGGGTGTAGCTTTTTCGGAAATATACCAATACTTTTCGGTAGCAGGAGTAACAGCGGCCGTTTCCGTAGAGGTATTGACCTTCATTTTCTTGTAGCGTAACGAGTTGACTTCGATCGTCTCAATGCCGTTTTCATACAGATCGGGAATCAGCGTTACACTGGTCAGACGTCCCGATACCCATTTTTGCAACTCTGCCGTCAAATCTGTTTTCGCATCGGCAATGGCATCGGCAATAGCATTGGTTATAACACCGTTTTCTGCCAAGGCGTCGGTCAGGCACTGGTGCATTTTACCATCGTATTGCGAAATGGCAGTCGTGATAGCCTGGTAGATCTTGCCTTCCTTACCAGCTTCGGACGAAAGCGCTGCATCGAGTGCCGATGTGAAACGCGTGTCGAAAGCTGCCTGGAAAGCTGCTCCGTTTGCATTTACAGCAGCAGCTACAGCATCGTCGATGGCCTTCTTGATGGCTGCATCGGTGTTGTAGACTTTCAAGTTCTTTGCAAGAGCTACGGCATCTGCAACACTGGCGATTGTCGCATAGGTTTTGGCAGCATCTGCTGTCTTGAGGAAAGCCCCGTCGCAATATTTCTTCAGATTATCAATATTGGTTTGCAAGCTTTCATGGGCTTTAACTGCTTTTTCGAGTTCTTTTTCAAGCTGCTCGATATCACCTGTGGCGGAAGAAATGGCCTTTTCCTGTTCGTTGATTTTTTGCTGAAGATCCTTGTCGGCCTGCTCCAGCGTACTGATTGTAACCTTTAGGGAGTTGAGTTGTTCCTCAAGCGAGGCAAGCTTGCCCGTCTCGAGGCCTTCGATTTTGTTGTTGATTTCCTTGATGTCGTCGTCGTAGTCTTTACAACCGACACCGGCTAACAATGTTCCCGTGAGGAACAGTGCGGATAATTATTTTGACCTTGTTTATCAGTCTGTTAATGACAATAAGAAATAGCCGGTTGACAGGACGGTTTACAATCCGCCGGTATTCGTTTCGAGCGGTTCTGTCCGGGGGATTTGCCAGATGCGTTTGTTGGCGCTGATAATCTTGTCGGTGTCGAACTCCTTGAGGTAGGTCTCGATCTCCGCGGGATTGCGTCCCATGTTCTGAGCGATCAGGGGCAGGGGAACGTCGGCATGGTAGAGCCTGGACGCATAGGTATGGCGTGCCGCGTAGAAGGTGACTTTCCGCGTGAGGCCGATGCGTTTGGCAACCCGTTGCAGGCTTTGGTTTATCACGTTGTTCGCATAGGTGATCCGCTCGAACTGATGCACAGGGTCTTCGTCGAAGTAAATCGGAAAGACGAAATCGTTGCCCCGCGCCTTTCCCGGCCCTAAGAACGGCACCATGTAGGGCCATGCCACCGACCGTTCGACCAGCACCCGTGTCGGGTGTTGCGTCTTGGCACGGACGAGGTTGATTTCGTAGAACGTGGCTGTGGCCTTGTGCACCTCGGCATATCGCAGGCCGTATGTCGTACGATCCCGGTCGTATTTCTCCTTGTCAGGAATTTCGATGCAGACCATATCCTTCCACTTCAGCCGGGCGAGGTCGACCAGGGCAAGCCCCTGGAAAATATAGGAGCAGATAAACAGCGCGAGCGAAAACTGTTCGGCGTCGATCGCGGCCTGCCTGACGGTGCCGTCCGCCCCGTACACCCGGCTGCGCCAGTAGCGTCGTTGCATCGTTTTTACATCGGGCTTCGGGTTCGTCTTATAATAATAGGTGTCGAGGTAGTAACGTACGATCGCCTCCAGTTCCCCGGTTTCCAGCGCCCGTTTGGCCGTCCTGACATCGAGCCTCCGGCTGAGGCGGAACCCGTGGAACGGGCTTATGGCCAGCTGGCCGCTTTGGCAGGCGTAATTCATCAGCGCCTTGAATGCGCTGAAGAAGCGTTTTATGCTCGTGTCGGCGTAGCGCGTATGGAGGTGCTGTTCGAAATCCTGCAGCCAGGCCTTGTCCACGTCGAACAGCTCGACCGTCCGGTTCTGGGAATACCGTCCGATAATATGCCGCAGCGTCTGGTAGCCGGCCGCCGTATTGTGTTTCTGCATGGTGTCCCTGAAATAGGCGATGCGTTCTTCGAACAGGTCGTCCAGCGTTTTGCGCGACGGCGGTTTCCGCCCCGAAGCCTCGAGCAGGCTCTGTACCGAATAGGCCATGCCCTGGCGTTCGTAATCCAGCACCTTGTTTTTCAGGCACATCAATTCCGATTCGATAAGGGCGTTCATATTCATCGAAAGGGGATGGCGTCCGCGTACTTCCTGTTTCGCCGTATTCCAGAGTTTTGCGGGACAGGAGAGCCCCGTACTCTTGTATTTACGTTTGCCGTTGTAACAGACCCGGATCATGACGGGGTGTTCGCCGTTGGCAAGGGTCTTGGAGGTGTAAAGGAGCGCGGTAATGGTAGCTTTTGCAATTTTCATCTTTTTTCCGGTTTACGCTATGGTTTACAAATTAAGGGGCGGAAAAAGCCCCGTTGCCCCGGCAACATATGTCCTATGCGATTGATATGCAATAATAAATCCGACCTTATTCCCCGTCGGGAAAAGGCACAAGAAAAATCCCTCTCCGGGAGAGGGATTCATCCTGTGGCCGCGCATGCCGATCAGCCTTTGCGCTTGTAGCGTGAGGGGCTTGTGCCGGTATGCTGCTTGAAGTATTTGCCGAAGAACGACTGGGTCGAGAAATTGAGGTGGTAAGCGATTTCCTGGATACTCATTCCCGAGTATTTCAGCAACGCTTTGGCCTCGAGGATCACCGACTCGTCGATCCAGCGCGCAGCAGTTTTCCCGCTGACTTCCTTGACGACCGATGAAAGGTATTTAGGCGTGATATTCAACTGTTTGGCATAGAAACTCACGTTGCGTTCCCGCTTGTTGTACTGTTGTAAAAGGGACATGAATTCGTCGAAAAGTACTTCGCAGCGCCCCTGTTTGATTCCGCCGGGCTGCTCGCGCTGGTTAATCTCGGTGATGATGTAGAACGCCGTGGTAAAGAGCGTGCGGATGATCTCGTGGCGGTAACGCTCCTTGTCGCTGCGCAGCATGGTTTTGATCAGTTGGAACAACTGGCGTATCTCATCCACGTCCTGCGGCGCGACTTCCAGCACGGGGGCTTTCCCGAAGCGCATGTAGACCGGCAGCGAGGTAGAAAGGTCGATCTGGATTTCGTTGACGAACGATTTGGAGAAGGCGAGGAAATAGGCTGCGGCGTTCGCCGAACATTTCACCGTGCGGATGATGCTGTCGGGATTGAAAAAGACGATCGTATTGGGTTTGACACTGTAATTCTGCATGTCGATCGACACGGTCGCCTCGCCTGTCATCATGATGATGGCCGAAAAACCGTCGATCGAAGCCGGGTACTCGGCCGTCGTATTGTTCTGTGCAGAAAGCGTTGTGATTACCAGGTCGTCGGAGAGATAGAACACATCGTTCATCTCCTTTTTGATACGGGAGATCGAAACCTTACGCAAGTTCTCCCTTCCGCTCTCCCTTATCGCCCTTGCCGTTTTGATAGTATCCGCCATATCGTCGTGGTATTTCGGACAAATGTAACATTTTTCATACGCAAATGCAATATCTCGTGCAAAAAACAAAGGAAACGCAATGTCCGCGGCCGGATTTTGTCCCGCCTTTATTTCCCCTCCTCGCGGGGGCACATCACACGCAGGCCGCCGGCGATACACTCGATATGCAGCGGAAATTCGGCACCCTTCTGGCCGTCGACGTCCGTAGGTTCGTTGAGTGTCGAGACGATGTCCAGCGCCCGAACCCGCAGGTGGCGGACGATCTTGGGGTTTCCGCCCAGCAGGTAACGCCCCATGGCCAGCGTCGAACGCAGGAAATTCTTCTTTTCGAGCATCAGGCAGTCGAACAGGCCGTCCTTGATCGACGACCGGCGCGCAAGGCGGAATCCCCCGGCGGTTTCGCCGTTGAAAACCAGCACCATGAGCGAATTGAAATCGAACGCCTCGCCGTCGGCCACGACCTGGAGCGGCACGGCGTGCATCGCCGGGAACTCCTTGACCCCTTCGATGATATAGGCCAACTTGCCGATTTTGTGCTTGCGTTCGTCGGGCGTACGCTGCGAGGTGGTGGTAAAGATGCCGAAGCTGAAAATATTGACGAAGTAGAGGCCGTTCACACAGCCGCAATCCACCCGGTCGATGGCGCCCGAGGCAATCTGCCTTGCTGCTTCGAGCGGTTTGTGCGACATGCCGAGCGCCCCGGCGAAATCGTTGGCCGTACCTGCGGGGATTACCCCCAAGGGGATATCCAGCCCCTTGCTTTTCATGGAGTTGACCACATAGTTGACCGTGCCGTCGCCGCCGGCCACGACCATCAGGCTGATCTGCTCGTTGCCGTCGAAGGGATTGGCTTCGAAGTCGATCGGCTGCGGGGTAATCTCGTAGCCGTAAGCCCGGAATACGGTGCAGATGCTATCGGTACAGTGGCCGATCTTGCACTTGCCGGATTGGGTGTTGTAGAGGAAAACTGCGCTTTTCATAAATCGGTTATTGCATGATTGCCGCCTTCATGGCGGGCGAAACATACTCTTCATAGCCATCCGCGCCGTCGGCGAGGATGAAATAGACCTTCATCCGGGGCATGGACTTCGCCGCGGCCAGCGCATCGTCGGCCCCCATCGCCAGGAACATGGTTCCCAGAGCGTCGGCCTCGGCGCAGGTCGGAGCCGCGACCGTCACCGACAGCAGGCGCGAAACGGCGCTGCGCCCCGTGCGGGGGTCGATCGTGTGGGCGATCTTGTTGCCTTTGGCATCGAGGTAGAAACGGCGGTAATTGCCCGAGGTGGCCAGGCCGCCTTCGGTCATCCCGATACGCCGCTGGAGGTATTCGCCGTTCGACATGTTGCCGTCGAACGGGGTCTCGATGCCGATGCGCCACGGATCCCCCTGCCGGTTGACGCCCTTGCAGCGGACTTCGCCGCCGATGTCGACGATGTAGTTCCGGGCACCGAACGACTCGACGAGCTGCGCGAGCAGGTCGACGGTATATCCTTTGGCGATCGAATTGAAATCCAGCTGCACACGGGGATCGTCCTTTATCAGGCGGCCGTTTTCGATGCGCACCTTTTGACGGCCCACGAACGCAAGGATCGAATCGACGTTCGGGTTCTCCTGCGCCTCTTTCCCGGCGAAGCCCCACGCCTCGACGAGCGGTTTGACGGTCACGTCGTAACGGCCGTCGCTCAGCGAGCTGATGCTGTCGGCCAGGCGGAGGTTGAAGGCGATATGGCGGTCGACGCTGTCGGTCTGGTTGCGGTTCAGGCGGCTCAGCAGCGACGCCGGGTCGAAGATCGACATCGAGGCCTTGGCCTCCCGGTCGAGCGCCATGACGGCGGCGTAGAGCTCCTGCGGCGAAGTGCCCTGCACGTCGGCCACCACGTGCAGCGTCGTGCCGAGCATCGTCCCGTCGACGGTCGTATAGGAAACCTTGCCGCCGCAGCCCCACAGGAAGGTTGCGCACATCGTCGCGAGGAGTGCGAAAATAAGCGTCTTTACCATAACGTAGACTTGTTTTGCCGCAAAAATAGTATTTTCCGGAGTTTAAGGCGATAAATCCGTGTAAAAAAGGTAAATAATTTTTCATTTGCCATGCTTAATTGTCAATTATTTCGTAACTTTGCCGGACGCTCTGGCGTTATCCACGGTAAGGGGGATGCGTCGTAGAGTGGAATTTAAATAAACTTTCAAAAATGGCTTATTTAACAGCAGAGAAAAAGCAGGAGCTTTTCGGCCAGTACGGCAAGTCTAACACCGACACGGGTTCGCCCGAGAGCCAGATCGCGTTGTTTTCGTACCGTATCAGCCACCTTACAGAACACCTCAAGAGCAACAAACACGACTTCGGAACCCAGCGCGCACTGCTGCGCCTGGTCGGTAAGCGCCGCGCGTTGCTGGAGTATCTGAAAGAGGTCGACATCGAGCGCTACCGCGCCATCGTCAAGACGCTCAACCTCCGCCGATAATCCGCGAGGGAGAAATGAGGGCAATTCCCAACGAGGGGTTGCCTTCATTTTCGTAAAGGACAACGATTCGAAAAACATTATAGGTTTAGATTTTTATGGAAGAAAAGAAGCTGTACAACGCAGTCCGCAAGATCATCACGCTGGCCGACGGACGCCAGATCGAGGTCGAAACGGGCAAACTGGCCAAGCAGGCCGACGGCTCCGTGGTAGTCAAGATGGGAGACACGATGCTCCTGGGTACCGTGGTGGCCGCCAAGGACGCAAAACCCGACACCGATTTCATGCCCCTTCAGGTGGAATACAAAGAGAAGTACGCCGCCTGCGGACGTTACCCCGGAGGCTTCATGAAGCGCGAAGGCAAAGCCAACGACAGCGAAGTGCTCGTCGCGCGCCTGATCGACCGAGCCCTCCGCCCCCTGTTCCCCGCAGATTACCACGCCGAGGTTTACGTAACGGTGAACCTCATCTCGGCGGATAAGGATATCCAGCCCGACGCCCTGGCGGGCCTGGCCGCTTCGGCCGCCCTCGCCGTTTCGGACATACCCTTCGGCGGCCCCATTTCGGAGGTTCGCGTGGCACGCATCGACGGCAACTACGTCATCAACCCCAACTATTCGGAGATGGGCAAGGTCGACCTCGACATCATGGTCGGCGGTACGATCGACAACATCCTGATGGTCGAAGGCGAGATGAAGGAGGTTTCCGAGGAGGTGATGCTCGGGGCCATCAAGTTCGCACACGAGGAGATCAAGAAGCACTGCGCCGTACAGATCGAACTCGCGAAAGAACTGGGCAAGGACGTGAAACGCACCTACTGCCATGAGGTCAACGACGAACAGCTGCGCCAGACGATTATCAGCGAGCTTTACGACAAGGCTTACGCCATCGCCACGAGCGGCACGATGAAGCACGAGCGCGAGGAAAAGTTCAACGCCCTCGAGGCCGAGTTCGCAGCGCGTTACAGCGAGGAGGAACTGGCGGAGAAAGCCCCGCTGATCCACAAATATTTCCACGACGACGTGCAGAAAAAGGCCATGCGCAACATGATCCTCGACGAGGGCAAGCGCCTCGACGGCCGCAAGACCGATGAGATCCGTCCGATCTGGTGCGAGGTGGGCTACCTGCCCGCAGCCCACGGCTCGGCGATCTTCACGCGCGGTGAAACGCAGTCGCTGACCAGCGTTACGCTCGGTACGAAACTCGACGAAAAAGTCAAGGACGAAGTGCTGGTACAGGGTACCGAGCAGTTCGTGCTGCACTATAACTTCCCGCCCTTCTCGACGGGCGAGGCCAAGGCCGCACGCGGCCTGAGCCGCCGCGAGATCGGCCACGGCCACCTGGCATGGCGTGCCCTGAAACCGATGGTTCCGCTGGGTGAGGAGAACCCCTACGCCGTGCGTATCGTATCGGACATCCTCGAGTCGAACGGTTCGTCGTCGATGGCTACCGTCTGCGCCGGCACGCTGGCCCTGATGGACGCCGGTGTGAAACTCAAAAAGCCCGTCTCGGGTATCGCCATGGGGCTGATTTCCGATTCGCAGAGCGGCAAGTGGGCCGTGCTGTCGGACATCCTGGGCGACGAAGACCACCTGGGCGACATGGACTTCAAGGTGACGGGTACCAAGGACGGTATCACCGCCACGCAGATGGATATCAAGGTCGACGGCCTCTCGTACGAGGTGCTGGCCGCAGCGCTGGAGCAGGCCCGCAAGGGACGCCTGCACATCCTCGACAAGATCACCGAGTGCATCGCCGAACCGCGCGAGGACTACAAGCCTTTCGTACCGCGCATCGTACAGATCACTATCCCGCAGGATATGATTGGTGCCGTGATCGGCCCCGGCGGCAAGGTCATCCAGGACATCCAGAAGACCACGGGTACGACCATCACGATCACCGAGGTCGATAATAAGGGTATCGTGGACATCTTCGGCCAGGACAAGACCGCACTCGACGGCGCGCTGAACCGCATCAAGGCCATCGTTGCGATCCCGGAGATCGGCGAGACGTACCACGGCAAGATCCGTTCGATCGTCACCTTCGGTGCGTTCGTCGAGATCATGCCCGGCAAGGACGCCCTGCTCCACATCTCGGAAATCGACTACAAGCGCTTCGAGACCATGGAGGAGACCGGCCTGAAAGAGGGCGATGAGATCGACGTGAAGCTGATCGGTATGGATCCGAAGACCAACAAGCTCAAATTGTCGCGCAAGGTGCTGCTGCCCAAGCCCGAGGGTTATGTGGAGCGGGAGCGTCGTCCGCGTGGCGAGCGTCCCGAGCGCGGCGAACGCCACGAACGCCACGGACGTCCTGAACGCAAAGAAGAGTAAAACGACTGCTAATGTGATATTTTCGGGCGGAAAAGTACTGAAATTCCGCCTGAAATATTGCACAATTACCAAGAGTTTTCTATATTTGCGTTGTTCTGGCTGGGGAGTTGGAAGATGCAATACCGCGAATTCTGTACGAACAGGGCCGAAAGACAGATAAAAAGGCAAACATTTAAAATAAACACATTAAATTAACCGATTATGAAAAATCTAATGAAATTGAGCGTTGTGCTCGTAGCTGCCGCACTGGTATTCTCGAGCTGTAATTGCTTCAAGAAGATGGCCAAGAACCGGGATGACATCAACCTGACGGTTACCCCCGAGATTCTGACGCTGAACAACGGTATCGTTGCCGCTGACATCAATGTTACGTTCCCGGTTAAGTATTTCAACGCGAAAGCCGTTATCAAAGTAACTCCCGTGATCGTATTCGACGGTGGCGAGGTTGCCGGTGCCGCCAAATATCTCCAGGGTTCGAAAGTCGACGAGAACTACACGGTCATCGACAAGAAGAACGGAGGCAATTTCACGCAGCACGTAGAGTTCCCCTACGATCCCCGTATGGACAAGTGCGCCCTGCAGCTCCGCGCCGAGATCAAGTGCCCGGGCGGCAAGTGCAAGGAATTCACGCTCGTGAACCTGAACACCGGCGCCATCCCGACCAAGGAGCAGGCTGCCGTGCTGGCCGGTAACGACGAGGCTGCCAAGGCCGCTCTGGCCAAGGAATTCGGCCTGACCGTAGCTTACGGACTGAACACGCTCCAGAAGGATCTGAAATACTCCGACCTGATGGCTCCGATGGCCAACAACTACAAGAAGGTGACCACCGTCGTCGACAAGACCGATCTGCTCTATGCGATCAACTCTTCGGTCGTAACCAAGAAGAACGAGAAGAAAGCCAACCTCGACGCGTTCAAGGCTGACGTAGATGCCAAACTGCAGAACGACCGTGCTACGCAGAACATCGCCGTGAAGGGTTATGCTTCGCCCGATGGCCCCGTGAAATTCAACGACAAACTGTCGAAGTCGCGCAGCGAGTCCGGTAAGAAAGTCGTTGCCAAGCTGCTGAAGGATTCGGGCCTGGACATCGACGCTGCCGCTTACGGTGAGGACTGGGACGGTTTCAAGGAACTGGTCGAGAAGTCGAACATCAAGGACAAGAACCTCATTCTCCAGGTGCTGAGCCTCTACAACTCGCCCGCAGAGCGTGAGAGTGAAATCAAGAACATGTCTTCGGTATTCAACGAACTGAAAGAGGAGGTTCTTCCCGAACTGCGTCGCTCGCAGATCGTGAACAGCACCGACATCCAGGGCAAGACCGACGCCGAGATCATGGCTGCGTTCCGCAACGGCCAGGAGCTGACCGTAGAGGAGTACCTCTATGCTGCCGAGACGCTGGCTAACGGTGCCGAGGAGCAGGTTGCTATCCTGACCACCGCTTCGAAGAAATACAACGACGCCCGCGTTTACAACAACCTGGGTATCGCACAGGCCAAGGCAGGCGACAAGGCTGCTGCGCTCAAATCGTTCGAGAAGGCTGCTAAGATGGATTCGTCGAGCGAAATCACCAAGAACCTCATCCTGGGCAACCTGGCCAACGGCAACACCGCCGAGGCTAAGAAGTATGCCAAGGCTGCCGATGCACAGGCCAAGGCTGCTATCGCTGCTGCCGAAGGCGACTACAAGGCTGCTGCCCAGAACCTCGACGGTTACAACGAGGCCGTGGCTCAGGTGATGAGCAACAACCTTTCTGCCGCCAAGCAGGCCATCTCCAAGGACAACTCGGCCGACGCCGACTACCTGCGTGCAGTTATCGCTGCCAAGGAGGGTGACCTGAAGACCGCAGAGGCCCAGCTGAAGAGCGCCGTTTCGAAGAACCCGAAACTGGCTCAGAAGGCTGCCAACGACATCAACCTGAAGGCGCTGAACAAATAATAGCCGTCAACCGATAAAAAGAGCCTGAACCCGGTGGTTCAGGCTCTTTTTTTGCAGGATAGCCGGTATGACGGGAAAAATTTACGGACGGGAACCGCGCGTATGAATATTTTTTCCTAATTTTGTAAAAACAGCGATTATTATGGAATACGCCAACCATCTGAACGAATATGCTCCCGCGTGGAGCGAAGCCCAGGTAGACCAGGAGGTCGCCCGCATCCGCGAAGCCGCGAAACGCAACCACAATACCGACGTGTACAAAATGTGCTACTCGGCTATCGACCTCACGACCCTGTCGTGCAACGACTCGGTGACTTCGGTCACGGAGTTTGCCCGCAAGGCTGCCGAGTTCTACCAGAAATATCCCCATATCCCCAATGTCGCTTCGATCTGTATCTACCCGGCATTCGTCGAGACCGTGGGGCTGGCTGTCGATGGCACTCCGATGCGCATTACGAGCGTGGGCGGCGGGTTTCCTGCAGCCCAGACCTTCCTCGAAGTGAAGGCCCTCGAAGTGGCGATGGCCGTGGAAAACGGCGCCGATGAAATCGACATCGTGCTCAATGTGGGGCGTATGCTTACGGGCGAATACGATGAGGCGGCGAACGAGGTCGAGGTGATCCGTTCCGAGATGGACGGCGACATCGTACTGAAAGTCATCATCGAGTCCGGGGCGTTGAAAACCCCCGACCTGATCCGCAAGGCATCGTTGCTGTCGATGTTCGCAGGTGCCGATTTCGTGAAGACCTCGACGGGCAAGATCGACGTCGCAGCGACTCCCGAGGCGGCGGTCGTCATGTGCCAGGCCATCCGCGATTACTATGCGAAGACCGGCCGCAAGGTCGGATTCAAGGCTGCCGGCGGTGTCCGCACGGCCGAAGACGGCGCACTTTACTATACCATCGTTGAGGAGATTCTCGGTAAGGAGTGGCTTACGACCGACCTGTTCCGCATCGGTGCATCGTCCGCCGCAAACAATATCCTTTCGGCGATCGAGGGCAGGGAGATCAAATATTTCTGATCTTCGGAAGAGCCCAGGCCGTATACAGCAGTCCCGCAGGGCTGCTGTATTTTTTTGACGAATGAGTGAGCGATACGACGGGGAAAATCATGCTATACGCTTTCGACTGTACGGGATGAGGTTGTTCAAATTCCTCTGCACACGGCTTGCCGACATCTGCGAGGCATTCCCGATGGCCCCCCCCCGAGGAACAATATCCCCGGCCGTCGGTGCAGCCCGGATTATTCATGCAAACGGAGGATGTACTTTGGCTGCCCGCGGCCGGGATATGTGCAGAACTCGCAGTCGCGGCCGAAAGGGACGGACTACCTAATAAATGCGGGAAACCGCCCGATACTGCATGTGCGTGCCGGGAAAGATACGGGGTGCGGCAGTCCGGACTCTTTGAAGGATTTCAGGTATACGGCAGGCAGCAGCCCCTGCAGGGGCTGCTGCCTGTTATGTGAATCCCGATCCGAAGTGATTTCGATCCGTTTTCCCCGGGAAAATAAATATTTTCCAGCAGATATTATCCGGTGTCAGGAATCGGTTATTTACGAAAGCCCTCCCTCGGGAGGTATTTCCCGTATGCTTTCCGGACAGGTATTACCGAATCGAATCGACCACCTCGATGGTTACCGAATCCGTCTCTTCGATTTCACCCGCTACGGGTGCCGCCGGCTGGTCGGTGTCGACTGGCCCCGGGAAGGTTTGGTTTTCGATCTCGTCGCGCAATAACATCGACTGGAAATTGTCGCGCCGGATAGCCGCAATGACGACGATGACGATCACCGCCACGGCCACGATAATACCGATGAGTTTTTTAATCATTTTTCTGTGTATCGTTTAATATCCCGATGGCACGCACCACCACGTTGTCGACGGGATAGATGTTGGCGTAGAAGCCGTTGTCCTCCAGCGCCGTGTTGCGGCCGATATAAGCCCTCAGCTGGGCTTCGATCAGCTTGCGCGAGCGGGCGATGTCCCGGTAATCGGGAGCGACGCCCTTGTGTGCTGCATAGCGGATGAAATCCTCCACGAGGCCCTTGTCGCTGCCCAGCAACGCCTGGAGTTCGGGGATCGTCCTGACCTTGTTCAGGGCTTCGCGGTGACGGTCGGCATATTCGATCGTGTAGCGGTAGAGGATGTTGCGCCCCGCCACCTCGACAAAATATTTCGTTACGTCGGTCGTATCGGCCGGCACGAAGACGTCGGGCATGATACCCCCGCCGCCGTAGACCACCTTCCCGCCCGGAGTCACCCGTTTGAGCGAATCCGCGAAGTGGATGCTGTCGGCCGAGAAGAACTCGTTGTTCTTATACCGGTTCCAGATGTCCTCTTCGTAACTTTCGTCGTCGCCGATCGTATAGGGTTTCTGGATCGAACGGCCCGTAGGCGTGTAGTAACGCGCCGTAGTAAGCCGCAATGCCGATCCGTCGCTGTATGGGATCTGACGCTGGACGAGTCCCTTGCCGAACGAACGGCGTCCAACAATCGTACCACGGTCGTTATCCTGCAATGCCCCGGCGAGGATCTCGCTCGACGACGCGCTGCCCTCGTCGATCAGCACCACTACGTCCATATCCTGCGCGGCGCCCGTGCCGTCGGCGTATTCGCGCAGCTGTTTGTGCTGGCGGTCTTCCGTGTAAACGATCAGCTGGTCTTTGTGCAGGAATTCGTTGGCGACCATGATGGCCTGGTCGAGGTAGCCGCCCGAGTTGCCCCTCAGGTCGAAGATAAGTTTGGTGGCGCCCTGCGCACGCAACGTGTCCAGCGATGCCTGCATCTCGTCGAAGGTCGTCCGTGCGAACTGTCCCAGCTTGATGTAACCGATGCCGTCGGCAAGGCAGAACGCCGATTCTACGCTTTTGATCGGAATCTTGTCGCGAACGACGTCGACGCCCACCAGGTCGGTGATACCCTGGCGTCCCAGCCCGAGGTGTACGGTCGTGCCGCGCGGGCCGCGCAGTTTCCTCACCACGTCGCGCTGCGGGAGTTTCTGCCCCGCGACCAGCGTGTCGTTGATCTCGATGATGCGGTCGCCGGCCTTGACCCCGACCTTGTCGCTCGGGCCCTGCGGGATGACGTTCAGCACGATCACCGTGTCGGTCGCCATGTTGAAGACTACGCCGATGCCGTCGAATTCGCCTTCGAGCGGTTCGTTGATCTCCTGCATCTCCGATGCCGGAATATAGACCGAGTGGGGATCGAGCTCCTTGACCAGCAGCGGGATGACGTGCTCGGCGAGCGAATCCATCGCTACCGAATCGACATACTGGTTCTCGATGAGCGAAAGCGTATAGGTGAGTTTGTTGGTGGGCAGCGCCATCTGGCGGAGCATGCCCTTGATCTCCGAAGTGGTGCTGTTGCGGCCCATGTACTGCCCCAGCAGCAGCCCCAACACAACACCCGCTGCCAGCAGCAGCGGGAAGAGGACGGTGTATTTCGAGTTCTTATACATTTGCGTGTCATACGCCGACCGGCGGCCGGACTATTTTTGCGGTTTTTCCTTGTTCTTGAACGTATACGTCAGGCCGACGCTCAGCAGTGTGCGGGTCTGCACGTCGAGGTTCTGCGCCCGGTTGTAGTAGAGCTGGAAACTTAACGACGTGGAGAGGTATTTTGTTGCCTTGATGTCGATCGTATTTTCCCAGCGCACGATCGGGTGGATCGGCAGGCGGGGCTTGGTCTTGATGTCGCTGCCTTTCTCTACCCAGTCGTCATAAGCAATCCGGTATTCGGAATAGTCGCTGATCTTGTTTTTCTGGCCGATGTCGGTGATCCAGCCGTAGAAGGAGTAGAGCGTCGTGCGGTAGCGCAGGAACCCAGTCTTGCCGAACGTGCGGTCGAAGTCGATCTGGATCGACGAACCGCCTTCGTATTTGGACGTCTTGTCGGGGTCTTCGATACCGTAGTTGAATCCGTTCGTTTTGCGGATCAGTTCGTTCTCCGCAAAGGTGGCATTCAGGGCGATTGGCGAGATGTTGACCACGATCGGGAATTTGGCCTTGGGGCTTTTATAGGTGATACCGAGTGAGATGTCAAGGTAGCCCGGGGTCATGAATTTGCTCTTGAGGTGCTCCTCCTTTTGTTCCGTACGCGATTTGTACCCGTTGACGAACTGGCTGCGGAAATTCAAGATCGAACCGTACGACCAGTTGTCGGACATCTTGAACGACGGGGCGACGGAAATCACGAATTCGTCCTGGTTTTTGAACCAGATACCCTCGCTGTCGGTGTATTCGTTGCCTTCGTCATCTTTCTGGGTCGTTTCGACCTTCATGCGGTTGTAGCCGAGCTTGGCATTGAACTTGGTTTCGAGCGTGAAGAGGTTCTTCGTGAAGAGGTGGCGCAGCCCGAAAACCGCCGTCAGGGCAATGGAGTTGTCACCGCCCGAGACCGAGATCCACGGGTCGTTGTACGACGTGAGTGAACCCTGTATGCCTCCGCTGAATTCGAGGTAGTTGCGCTCCTTGCGGATTGCGGCGCGCTCGGCCTTGTAACGGGCCAGGCTGAAATAGTCCACATCGACGGAGGTGGATTTCAGTTTGTCCTGGAAGGTCACTTTGTCCTCTTTGGCATCGACTTCGTCGATGGATATTTGTGCGAACGCGGGGTTGCCGGCCAAAAGGGCGGGAATGAGCCCGAAAAGCAGGTAAAAATATTTCATAGTGAAGCGATTATAATTGCAAATTCAATATGCAAATTTATGAAATTATTTACAAAATCCTTAACTTTGTCTTAAGTTAATACAGAGACAATCATATGAAATATATCGGAGCACACGTAAGTGCTGCGGGAGGTGTGGAAAACGCGCCCGCCAATGCACACGGGATCGGGGCCACGGGCTTCGCCCTTTTCACGAAGAACCAGCGCCAGTGGGTGGCCGCGCCGCTCACCGCAGCGCAGATCGACGCCTTCCGCACGGCCTGCGACCAATACGGGTATACACCCGCGCAGATCCTGCCCCACGACTCGTACCTGATTAACCTCGGGCATCCCGAACGGGAGGCTCTGGAGAAGTCGCGCGCAGCCTTCCTCGACGAGATGCAGCGCTGCGAAGCGCTGGGGCTCGACCGGCTGAACTTCCACCCCGGCAGCCACCTGCAAAAGATTTCGCCCGAACGGTCGCTCGACCTGATCGCCGAGTCGATCAATATCGCGCTGGACAAGACCCGCGGCGTGACGGCCGTGATCGAAAACACGGCCGGACAGGGTTCGAACCTCGGGTTTGCCTTCGAACACCTGGCCTACCTGATCGAGCGGGTCGAAGACAAATCGCGCGTGGGGGTCTGCATCGACACCTGCCATGCCTTTGCCGCCGGATACGACCTGCGGACGGCGGAGGCCTGCGACAAAACCTTTGCGGAGCTGGAACGCGTGGTCGGGTTCGAATACCTGAAAGGCATGCACCTGAACGACGCCATGAAAATCCTGGGCAGCCATGTCGACCGCCACACGCCGCTGGGCGAGGGGATGATCGGCATGGAATGTTTCCGCTATATCATGCAGGACGCGCGTTTCGACGGCATTCCGCTGATCCTTGAAACCCCCGACGAGCAGCGCTGGCCGGAGGAGATCGCCCTGCTCAAGTCATTGGCCGAAGAATAGGAAACCATTGACTCCGCAGCCGGAGCAGGCACGGCGATGCGGAAAATTACGGCCGGCATGCGCCGTCGTCGAATCGTTGCCTCATATGTCTAATTGCGGGTAATCGCGGCCGGGAGATTCCGGCGTAATACGAAAAAAGAGGGTTTCCGACCCTCTTTTTCGTTTGGCCGCCCGGCCTACCCCAATTCGTCGAGACATTTGAGGATCAGTGCCGCGCTTCCGCGGATCTCCTCCTCCGAGATCGTCAGCGGCGGCGAGATGCGGAACGCCGTGTCACAGAACAGAAACCAGTCGCTCAGGATCCCCGCCTGCTTGAACAGTTCCATGATGCGGTAGAGTTTCTGCGGTTCGCCCAATTCGACCGCCAGCAACAGTCCGCTGCGGCGGATTTCACGCACGGCGGGATGGTTGCCGAGCAGTTGTGCGTAGAGTGTGCCCTTCGCCTCGACCCCTTCGACGACCTTGTTGTCAAGCAGGTAATTCAATGCCGCGAGCCCGGCTGCGCAGCATACCGGATGTCCGCCGAAGGTGGTGATATGCCCCAGCACGGGATTCTCCTGCAGGGTTTGCATAATCTCCGGCCTCGAGACGAACGCCCCCAGCGGCATGCCGCCCCCGAATGCCTTGGCCAGGCACACGATGTCGGGTGTAACGCCGTATTTGAGCATGGCGAACAGTGCTCCCGTGCGCCCCATGCCGGTCTGTATCTCGTCGAATACGAGCAGTGCCCCGACTTCGTCGCAACGGCGCCGCAGCGCCTCCAGATAGCCCGGGACAGGCGGGCGGACGCCCGCTTCGCCCTGCACGGGTTCTGCAAGGACGCATGCCGTGCGGCGCGTGATGCGCTCTAACTCCCCGAAATCGTTGAATTCGATTGCCTGCACGTCGGGCAGCAGGGGCCGGAAAGCTCCTTTCCACTCCTCGCCTTCGGGAGCCCCCATCATGCTCATCGACCCGTGGGTCGACCCGTGGTAGGCACGCCGCATGGAGACCAGCTCCGTGCGTCCGGTATAGCGTTTGGCCAGCTTGAGCGCCCCTTCGACCGCTTCGGCGCCCGAATTGACGAAATAGAGACTCGACAACCCGCCCGAAAGCAGCGACGCCACCTTTGCGGCATACTCCACCTGCGGCGTTTCGACCAGCTCGCCGTAGACCATGACGTGCATGTAACGCGCGGCCTGTTCCTGCACGGCCTTCACCACGGCCGGGTTGCAGTGCCCGACGTTGCTCACCGATACTCCGGCGACCAGGTCGTAATAGCGTTTTCCTTCGGGCGTATAGAAGAACGACCCTTCGGCGCGCGCCACCTCGACCAGCATCGGGGACGGCGAGGTTTGGCCGACATGGGCCAGGAATTGTTTTCTGAGGATGGTATTCATGGTAGGTTTCCGAATTTGCGGGCGAGAATTCCCTCGGCGTCCTTCACGCTGGACATCATCCAGCGGTAGAGCACTTCGGCCTGCCGCGCCTCGTCCATGCGCCAGTCGCCGACCGTGAGCCGTACCCGTTCCGAGAGCATGTAGATCAGGATTGCAGCCGATGCCGAAACATTCAGGCTTTCGACCATGCCGCACATCGGGATGCGCAGGAATTCGTCGGCCCTGGCGATGACCTCGTCCGATATTCCGGCGTGCTCGGTGCCGAAGACCAGTGCGAACGGCCCGCGCGTGACGTCGAAAGTCTCGGGCGTCACATCCTCGCGGTGGGGTGTCGTCGCCACGATGCGGTACCCGTCCCGGCGCAGTGCGGCGAGCGCTTCGGCGGTAGTGGGATGGCGCCGCACGTCAACCCATTGGTCGGTGCCGCGGGCGATATCGGGATTGGGATCGAATCTGCAGAGTGTCTCGACGGTGTGCATCTCCTGTAGGCCGAAGGCTTCGCAATGGCGGATCAGCGCCGCTGCATTCTGTCCGTGGAACATGTTTTCCGCCAGTACGGTCATGTAGCGCGTACGCATGGCGACCGTGCGGCGAAGTACCTCATTGCGTTCGGGTGTCATGAACTCCGCAAGGCAGGCCGTACGTGCGCCATACCAGGCGGTGTCCCTATTTGCGGTATTTTTCATCATCATCGAGGATTTTCAGGTAACTCTCGTAGCGGGCATAGGCGATTTTCCCCTCCCTGACCGCTTCGACCACGGCGCACCCCGGCTCGTGAGTGTGGGTGCAGTTGTAGAAGCGGCACTCAGGGGCGACGCGCATCATCTCCGGAAAATAGTGCCACAGCTCGGCATCGTCGATGTCGATCAGCCCGAACCCCTTGATGCCGGGCGTGTCGATCACCGCCCCGCCCCCGGCCAGCGGGTACATCGTCGAGAAGGTCGTGGTATGACGCCCTTTATGGTGGCTGTCGGAGATCTCCCCCGTACGGATGTCGAGCGACGGGTCGATGGCATGTATGAGCGTCGATTTTCCAACGCCCGAGTTCCCCGACAACAGCGTCACGCGGCCTTCGAGCAGTTCGCAGACCGCTTCAACACCGATACCTTCCGTGGCCGAAACCTCCAGCACGCGGTATCCGGCACCTTCGTATACGGCGCGGAATTCCGCCATGGCGGACGGATCCTGCAGGTCGGCTTTCGAAAGTGCGATCGTTACGGGCACCTTGTAGGCCTCGCAGGTCACCAGGAAGCGGTCTACGAACTCCGTGGCCGTTTCCGGGGCCCGCAATGTCGCCAGCAGCAATGCCTGGTCGATGTTTGCGGCGATGATATGGGACTCCTTCGAAAGGTTCGAAGCCCGACGGATCACATAGTTGCGGCGGGGACAGATGTCGCAGATGACGTAGTCACCCCCGTCGTCGGACTCGCAAGTGACCTCGTCGCCCACCACCACCGGGTTGGTCGACCGGATGCCTTTCAGACGCAGGCGCCCGCGGATGCGGCAGCGGACGGCCTCCCCGTCGTGCAGCACCTCGTACCAACTCCCTGTGGCGCGTATCACCACGCCTGTGAACCGTTTTCCCATCGGCTATTCTTCGTCCTGCTCCCGTGCTTGTTGCGGCACCTGTTTGCCGACCCATTCCAGGAACGGGAAAATACGCTCGGAGAGGCGCATGACGGGTTTGTAACTTTTTGATTTCTCGATCGTACGGGCCCCGATCAGGGTGTAGTCCTCGTTCAGCGTGTCGAACGCCGAAAACAGGACGCTCAGCAGCAGCATGTATTTCAAAACGGATACGGCGATGCCCAGTACGATATCGGCTATCCCGAACCCGGCGAAGTGGCACAATTTGCGTACCAGCCGTCCGGCGATGGCCACCAGCAGGACGACCGCCAGGAGCACCACGACGAAACCTCCGGCAGCTGAAATCGTCTCGTCAAGCTTGAGCCAGGCGCCGACTTCGGCACCATAACGTGAAGCAACCCAGATGCCTGCGATGATTCCGGCCAACGAACATACCTGCATGACAAATCCTTGGCGCCAACCGTTCCAGACGGCTAACACCAGCATGAGGCAGACGATCAAATCGATAGTGTTCACAAATAGCTGTACCTTATTTTGTTTCGGTCGTAAATATACGATAAATTACCGAAAATGCCCAAAAAAAGAACCCTTCGGACGATAAGGCCGGGATATATAAATATAGGTATATCCCTTTTAGCGAATTACATCGCGCAGGCTCACACTCAGCGCATTACAAATGATACACATCGTTTTGACCGTAAGGTTCGTACGTCCCGCTTCGATACGGCTCAAATTGGATCTTTCCATGTCGCAACGGTATGCAAGTTCCTGTACCGTCAGACGTCGCTCCTTCCTCAACTCTCTGATCCTGGAAGAGATATAGGATATCTCCTCCTCGTAAACAACTCCCATTTCAAAAATTTGGATAAAAATTTTGTTGTGCAAATTTTTATATATATATTTGCACCATGCGTATCATATATGATACCAGCAACTATGGTGTCATAACTGGAAAATTTAATGCGTCAACTAATTATAAAGAATGCGTCACTTAATACAAATAACGTGTTTGATGGTCTGAAAAGTCTATGAAATACCACAAAAAGGCAGACTCCGCGAATGAGAAATAGCAAGCGTCACTCTATTGATAAAACTAAATGCGTCAACACTAAAAAACAATTCCATTTCAATTCTTCATTACTATGAAAAAAAACTTATTCAGAAAATTTCTTGCACTGTTCCTCACGGGAACATTGTTAGCCGGTGTCGGTTGTAAAGACTACGACGACGATATCGACGACCTGAAAGGTCAGATCAACGACTTGAAAGGTCAAGTCGAGTTGAAGGCCGACGCTTCTGCCCTTCAAGTTGTTACCGACAAATTGAATGGGATAGATTTCTCGTCTTTCGTTACCAACAGCGGCCTCCAGACAGAACTCGACAAAAGGCTGGCAGACTATGCCAAGAAGTCGGATCTGAAAGATTGGCTGACTAGCGATGAGGTGTTAAAACTTATTCAGGCTCAGGGATATCAGACCAAAGATGAAGTCCAGAAGCTGATCGATGAGGCGACCAAGGGTCAGTTGACTGCCGCTGATGTCGAGAAGATCTTCGAGACGATGATCGCTTCGGAGGAAACCATGGGTAAACTGCAAGCCGGAATTCAGGAGATCATCAAGCAGGCTCTGATCAAGGGTGAGTATGTTACCGAGGAGCAGATGAGGCTCTTCGTCGAGGGTAAAGGTTACATAACCGGTACCGATCAGTTATCGGCGACTCAGATCGATCAGATACTCACGGCTGTTGCCAATTCCGTATCTTCGGAGACGGCCACTGTCACCGATGCCATCAAGAAGGTTCTCGGCGACAACTTCGCTACCTATATGGCTAACTACCTCGACGACGAGACGGTTAAGGCCGAGATGGGTAAGGCCATCACCGATACGATCCTCAAAGAGCTGACCGATGCCAATGTAACCCTGAAGGCGGCTATCGAGTCGATGATTCAGGACGGTATCAACGACGAGCTCTATGATTCAGAAGGTAAGGCCATCTACCTGAAAGAAGCCGATCTGAAGGAGCGTTTCGAAAATTATGATGCGCAGATCAAGAATCTCTGGAGCGCTGTCGAGAATCTCGCCGGCCGCATCCAGTCGCTGGTTTATGTTCCCAAGAGCATCGATGGCATCGCCAACTTCGGCGGTATCGTTGTTACCGCAGGCTCGGAGACCATCCGTCTGACGACGGGCGCCAAGAGCGAGATGACCTTCCTTGTTTCGCCCAAAACGCTGGCTACGCAGCTCGCCGCTAAGCACAATGCTTCGAAGGATGTATTCTCGTTCGTTCCCGAAAAGGTTACGCGTGCCGAGGCACCCAAGTTCGAGATCGAAGGCGATGTTGTCGGCTCCGCTGACGGTAAGATCACGATGTTCGTAAGCACGGATTATACTTACCCCGCCGCAGCTCCTTCGGATGCTGCCGAGACCTATGCTATCGCGCTGAAAGTAACCAGCAAATCGTCGGTTGCTAAGGATGAGGATACTTCGGTCGATACCGGTATCGAATATACTACCGCTTACATTCCGACGGTAGGTGACGACTATAACGCTATCGCCAATATCGTTCTGGCCAAAGAAGAGGGCGAAGGCGATGCGAAAAAACTCGTCGAGATCCCCGCTAGCGGTGCCGAGTACGAGATGGTCTACAACCAGACAGAACCGCTCACGATGCTCAGCGAGTACTCGTTCGCCTACAAGATGGGCAATACGATCATTTCGCTCGATAAGGCTGCCGAGCAGGGTAACTGGGATGTCGAGCTTGATGCTAAGCCCGTATACACCCGCAGCAGTTGGACTGTTGCTTCGGGTATGACGAAGGTTGTTTTCGATCCCGCCGATCCGATGAAGGATGCTGCGGCCAAGAGCCAGCTCGTCAAGATCACGATCCAGGAAGGCGTTCCCGCCAACGTAGACAAAACGATCGTAGATGAGGTGACAACCGCTATCCACGCTGTCGGCGAGACGGAGAACGTTGCGACGAACGGCGCCGCTGCCTACACCGCAAAGACTACACTTACGCGCTTCCAGCTGCCTGCCATCGAAAACCTCAATGCCAGCGCTACATGGAATTACTCGATTTACTCGACGAATGGCGCTTATCTTATCCAGAACATCGTCTTTGATGCTGCCGGAGCTAATAAACTCACCAAGGCTCAGTACGATCAGTTCAAAGCATCGGTTCAAGCCGACAACACATGGATCGTCACCTACGGCGACGAAGCCGGAACGCTTAACCAGGGCATCCAGATTCAGTCTGTAAACCTCCCGACGATCAACACCAATGGCGACGCCAAGTTCTTCGACTATTGGATTGGTGGTTACAAGGGTGGTTCGGGTACGCTCGATATCGAGAAGACCGTAACTCTCGGTCAGGCCGAGGAGATTACGCTGAAGGGTAAGATCACCCTCACGGGTCTGCCTTCTGATCTCAAATACACGCTGAATATGCCCGAGGCCAAGATCAGCAATTATGGAGCACAGGTACTGACGGTAATCGCTCAGGAAAACTTTGCGGAAAAAGCCGTTTACGAACTGCTGCCCGAAGATCAGACCTTCTTCGCCGATGCCAGTGAATTCCTCGCTTTCATGCGTCAGAGCACCAACCCCGGCGAAATGAAGAACAACGAGCAGAAAAACGCCACGACGCAGGCTCTCGAAGCAGCCGTTCGTTACAATGGAATCGGTAAGACAGGGACTAGTTACGACCGTCTGTGCGTAGACTTCCAGCGCAGCTATGTGGACTTCGACAATGCCGAGTCCTATACCTTCACGGCACCTGAGGGCGCTTGCTACACGATCGCCGATGCAGTCTTCTCGATCGCAATCGAAGGCAGTGTAACGATCAACAAGGATCAGGGCTTCTATCTGGCCAAGGGTACCAGCGTCAATGCCGAGGGCAACGTAGTAGTCATGGGTACGGCAGACAAGACCGGCAACAGCTTCACGGTCGAAACCATCACCCTGACCAATGCCTACAATGCGGCTTATCCCGACGGTACCGATGCTTCGAAGATCGGTCTGAAGTTCTCTCTGGCTGCAACGACGCCTACGGTAACTCCGGTACCGACGATTACCAACGGAACTAACGTTACGTCGGATGCATGGACGATGGATTGGAACGGCTGCGGTCTGAATTCCGTAGAAGTAGTTGCTGAGATGACTTACGAGGGGCTGCCCATCGCTTCGAAGACTTTCGAGGTTATCCTTACCAACCCGATCGACATCGCAAGCTGGGGTACAAACTTCAATGAGCTTGCAACGCCGATAGCTGTCAAGACGGCTGCAACTGTCAACGTTTACGAGAAGGTACTGGCCGCTAAAAACTACGGCAATCCGAAACATATGCTCCCGCGCGACATCTTCGGTAATGAGTTGGTTGATGCAAGCGGCGTAACGACTTTCGCTACGGGTGCATACGGCTTCGAGGTTAAGTTCGGTGACGCGTCGTATTCGAGCGTCGTATCTGGCACGGAGGACTTCTCGCGCTTCAAGTTCGATCCGGCCACCGGTGAAATGACTGTTGCTGCTTCCGACGACCTGCTGGGCGGTAAAGTAACAGCTCAGATTCAGGTAACCTTCACCTACAAGTATTCGCTGGATGCAACCAAGCAGTACGCAGAGAAGGAGTACCCGATGAACATCACGCTGACGTTCGAGAACAAAAAATAATTATTGAATCCCTTTCCCGCGGAATCCGGCGCTGCTGTGAGGCAGCGCCGGGAACCCGGAAATACTCCCAAGGCAGGAGTCGCACATCCCCAAAGTTTTTTGGTAACAACAACTCCCACTTTTCAAGTAAAACTCCTGCCTGCGGCAGACCGAAGAGGCGCGGTCTGCCGCTTTTTTTATATCCGGGAGTTTCCCTGCGTTCTCTTCGATCCGCACTGTGGGTTCGTTACCCTGGAGCCCGGTTTTTTTGTGGGGTTGAGGTTTTTGTACGGCTCCTGTTTCTCGTGCGGCTCCCGTTTCTTGCGCGGATTGCGGCTTTCTGACGATCGCAAGGCTGCGGGCACGGAATGCCCGGGCATCTTATGGAATATCCGCCATTGCCCGATGCAACGGCGGATATTCCTGTTTTTTACGGGCAGTTGTTTGGCCCATCTGGAGACTGATGGACGAAAAACAGCCGGGATCCGAGGATCCCGGCTGTTTCGCTATTCGGTAGTGTAGTGTGTCGTAAATCTTTCTTTTGCCCGTTATTTCGCCTTTGCGGCCTTTGCCGCCACAGCCTTGTCCAGTTCGATGATGAAATCCGAGAGGACGTTCATGTAGTTGATGAAAGCGTCGTAGGCCGAATCGTAGGGGTTGAAATAGGAGTGTACGTCACCGTCCGAGAGCCATTTGGTAGCCATGTAGTAGAAATGGTCGGAGGTCTGCATGAAACTCCACACATAGTCGAAGTCGGGGCTTTTCAGTGCCGCGATCTTCTCCTTCTGGGCGTAGAGCTTCGAGAACGCTTCGTTCTGCAACTCGTTGCCGAGCCATGCCGTCACGTCGCGCTCCTCATCGGCCCATGACATCACGTGCGGACAGTGGAGCACCGCTACGGGCTGGTATTTCTTGGCGGCTTCGGTGACGGTCGCGAATTCCAGTCCGTTTTTCTTGGCGAGGATCGCCTTCGGCAGCGCACGCATGAACTCGAAGATTCCCGTGTCGGCGGTCTGGTGTTCGCCGAAGGTTTCGTAGTCCATGAAGAGGTTGATGACTTCGCCCGGGGTCTCGTCCGAAGCGAGCCATTTCACATATTTGTCTGCCGTCAGCGGCCATTCGTCCCAGTTGCGGTTCGAGAAGCGGAAGGCGATGTCGTCCGAGAGCTTGTAGTTGCGCAGCAGCAGGCGCAGCTTCTGGTTGACGGCGTTGGCGTATACATAGTTGGGCGATTTCCAGCCCAGCACGTGTTTGGCGCCTTCAGCCAGCATCGTACGGAAGCCCATTTCGGCCACGGCGGCGCCGATGTCGTCGGAGTAGATCAGCTCCGTATTGCGGAAGGCGGTCGGTTTCACCCCGAATTCCTTTTTTATGAGCGCCGTGTGGAGCTTTACCTGTTCGGTGAAATCCTCCTTCGACGCCAGCGATGCCAACGAGTGGGAGTAGGTTTCGGCAAGGAATTCCACGCAGCCCGTGGCGGCCAGTTCCTTGAACGATTCGAGGACTTCGGGTGCATAGGCACGGAACTGTTCGATAGCGATGCCCGTGATCGAGAACGAGCAGCGGAACTTACCCTTGTTTTCCCGGATGAGCTTCAGCAACAAGGCGTTCATCGGCAGGTAGCATTGCCGGGCGACTTTCTGCATGATGGAGCGGTTCAGCAGGTCGTCCAGATAGTTGTGATCCTTGCCCATGTTGAAGAAGCGGTACTTCTTCAGTCGCCAGGGCTGGTGTACCTGAAAATATAAGCAGACGGTTTTCATAGGGTAGCTATTTTATTGTTTTTTATTCTCTTCGATCACCGCTTCGTATACGGTTTTGATTTTGGCTGCGGCATCGTTCCATTTCAGGTTCGTGACCTCTTCCAGGCCTTTCGAGGCGAACATCCCCGCAAGCGCCGGGTACTGGATCAGCCCGTAAATGGCATCGGCCAGGGCATCGACATCCCAATAGTCGACCTTCACGGCATAGTCGAGCACTTCGGCCACGCCGCTCTGCTTGGAGATGATCACCGGGACGTTCGAACGCATTGCCTCGAGGGGCGATATGCCGAACGGCTCCGAGACCGACGGCATGACGTATACATCCGACAGCTGGAACATCTTGTGTACATCCTCGCCGCGCAGGAATCCGGTGAAGTGGAACCTGTCGGCAATGCCCAGCCGCGCCACGCGGCGGATGACGTGGTTCATCATGTCGCCCGAGCCGGCCATTACGAAACGAACGTTGGGGACTTTCTTCAGCACCTTGGCCGCGGCCTCGACGAAATAGTCGGGGCCTTTCTGGTAGGTGATACGCCCCAGGAACGTGACGATCTTGTCGTCCACGCCCCGTTCGGGCATTTTGCAGTGGCCTCCGGCGAACCGCACGGCATTGTGTACTGTCACAACCTTGTCGGCCGGGACGCCGTAGCGGTTGATGACGATGTTGCGCGTGAGGTTCGAAACGGCGATCACCCGGTCTGCGGCGTGCATGCCTGCACGTTCGATGGCGTAGACCTGCGTGTTGACGTTCTCGCCGCTGCGGTCGTATTCCGTGGCGTGCATATGCACGACCAGCGGCTTGCCCGATACGCGCTTGGCGGCGATGCCGGCGTAGTAGGTGAGCCAGTCGTGGGCGTGGATCACGTCGAACTGCCCTTCGAGGTCTTTGGCCACCTGCGCCGCGACTACGGCATAGCGGGCGACCTCCTCCATAAGGTTGGCGCCGTACTTGCCCGAGAAGGTATAGCGTTGTTTCCAGGCATCGGTCGTCGACCAGACTTTCTGTCCGGATTTGACGTAGCGCTCCTGGTACTGTTCGTACTCTTCGGGGGAGATGTAAGGTACCATGTTCGAGTCGATGTGGATGAACGACATCTTCTCGAGAATATCGTCCGCGCCGCTTCCCGTAGATCCGTAAAGCGCTTCCACGTCACTGGCATTCAGGACGTGCGTGAATCGCTGATCCTCGTCGCCGTAGGCATGGGGTACTACGAATGTTACGTCGACATCGTTGCGTGCCAGCCCGCGGGTCATCCCGTAACATGCCGTTCCCAAACCACCCGCGATGTGGGGCGGGAACTCCCAACCGAACATTAAAACTCTCATAACTATATCCTTGTTTTGCAATTTTTACCTTTCCTCTCACAGGAACGTCCCGGCTCACGGCCACAAGCCGCGGTTGCAAGTCCGGACGCCCCGGAATCCCGCCTTGGCAGGATTTTCCTCCCCTCACAACTTGTTATTTCCCAGCCTTTATCTTTTTTGTCGCGGCCTTTGTCGCAGCCGGCTTTTTTCCTGTCGGTTTCTTCTCCGCACTCTTTTTCGCTGCGGGTTTCTTTTCTGCGGCCTCTTTTGCGACGGCCGTCTTTGCCGCGGTTTTCCTTGCGGTGCTTTTCGCCGCCTTCGCGGTTTTGCTTTCCCGGGCCTCCTCCTGCGTGCGCTCGCGGATCATGCTGTGGATATTGAGCACGGCCCCGACGCTCCACGCCTGTGAGATAGCCCCGCGCGATGCATAGGGCGGGTCGGCATCGTAGAGCTCGCAAATAGACCCGATACCGTAGCTCTGGATGTCTTCGTCGAAATTGGCGAGTATCTCCCGGGCCTGCGGCAGGAATGCGTCCCCGTCGATATCGAAACATGCCTTGACGTAGAATTGCAGCAGCCACGGCCATGCCGAACCGTTCTTGCCCGCGAAATCGCGCTCTGCGGGCGAACCTCCTTCCTGCGAACCTTTGTAGAGCAGGTTGCGGGGCGAGAGTGTCCGCAGCCCCTTGGGGATGAGCAGGTGCTGGCGTACGGTGCGGATCACCTCCAGTTGCAGCTCTTCGTCGAGCATCTTGTAATCCAGCCCGCAGGCGACGATCATGTTGGGGCGCGTCGATTTGTCGGGCCCGTCCGTCCCTACGAAATCGGCCAGATAACCTTCCGGCAGGCGGAACAGTTCGACGAACGACGCCTGCGTGCGTGCCGGGAGCGACTCCCAGGCCTTGACGAAGGCTTTGTCGCCGTGTTTGCCGGCCAGCTCGAGCGTGTAGCATACGGCGTTGTACCACAATGCGTTCACCTCTACCTGATAACCGTTGCGCGGAGTGACGGGGCGGCCGTCGATCAGGGCGTTCATCCATGTCATCGGGACGTCGTCCGCAGCGGCCCACACCAGCCCGTTGTCATGCAGCGCGACGCGACCGCCGACTCCCCGGCGGTAGCTTTCCAGAATATCTTTCATGGCCGGGCCGTAGGCTTTCCATATCTGCTTGCCGCCCACCTCCCGTTCGAGTTGCTGGAGCGTCCAGAAGAACCACAGCGGGGCATCTGCTGCGACGGCCGCCGAGGCGTTGCCCGTGAACATGCCGTCGCGCATTTCGCGCACCAGCGTGTCGAGGGCGTCGATACAATCCTCCTTATGCCCCTGTTCGAGCGTGATGCCCGGGAGCGAAACGAAGGTCTGGCGGCCCGAAACCCCGTGCCACGGGTATCCCGACACCACTTCGGTGCGGTCGCCGGGACGCCGGATGACGAATTGCCGCGCCGAGTGCTCCAGGCAGCTGATGAAGTCGATCTTGTGCGTGCGCCGGGCGATGGATGCGGCGAATACCTCTTCGATGGTCTTGACCGATCCCATTTCGTCGAGCGAGGCCGAGAAGATGATGCTTTCGCCCTTCTTGAGTTCCGTTTCGAAATAGCCCGTCGTGAGCAGGTCTTCGTAACCGTCATAACCGCGGGCCAGATCCTGCTGGTATTCGAATCCGTAGTACCAGTCGGGCGCGGGCACGAATTCCGCACCGGGCTTGCTGGTCTGCAGGTAGAGCCACGGGAACGACCCGTAGAGGCGGCATTTCACGCCGTTGACTGCCGGGTAGGAGTGCCCGTCGGCCTCCATGTTGGCATGCGTCAGCGCGTGTTTGTCGCGAAAGGCGAGGAAAGGCCGCAGCCGCAGGTGCGTTTCCGAATTCGCTTCGACGAGCGTGTAGCGGATCATCAGCTGCGTGCGCTTGTGTATCCACAGCATCTCCTTCCGCAGGATCACGCCGCCCACGCGGTAGGTGATCGTGGGGGTCGGCGTATATTTGAAGTCGGTGATATACTTGTGTCCGCGCGGCTCGTATACCCCCTTGAAGCGGTGCAGGGCCAGGTTGAATGTCTGGTCGTGCTGGACGATGGTTTCGTCGAGCGACGAGAGCAGGACATACGTCCTGTCGCTGTCGTCTATGGGCGCTACCATCAGGCCGTGGTAGCGGCGGGTGTTGCAGCAGACGATAGTCGTGCTCATATATCCGCCGATACGGTCTGTGGAGAGCATCTCGCGCTGGAGCGAATACTCCAGGTTGCCCAATTCGCTTTTGTCGAAAGTAAGTGCTGACATGTCCTTCTAAAAATACGGTTCGTTCTATAAAGATAGCTGAATTTTTGCGAAAAGGCAATCGCATTTCCGAAAATTCATATCTTTTTTACATTATTAGGGCCAAATTGGCTAAGCCCATTTTACCAATGCAAAATCCATGCGATGGGGCAGGTGCGGGTTCACCGGGAAAATACGCAGCGCCACGTCGAACGTGCCGGCTTCGTCGGGCGTATAATCCAGTGCGTAGGTAACGCGGCTGCCTTCGGTCTTGGTGTGCTTGAGCCCGATCGTGTGCATCACGTTGGCATTCTGCCCGCCAACGATCTGCTGTGCAATGACCATCTCCACGCCGATGTCCTCGGGACGCAGGCTGGCGATGTCCACGGTCACTTCGAAATGGTACTTTTCGCCTACGAAGATCGCCTTGTTGTCGATTTTTACGCGCTGTACGTCGATCACGCGGATCTGATCCCATACCGACGAGACCTTGCGTTTCCAGGCCGCGATCTCGCGGGCCAGCTTGTAGCCGCCCTCGACGATCCGGTGCTTGCGTGCCGCGAGCTTGTTGTAGAACCGTTCCTCGTAGTCGTTTAGCATGCGGTTGGTCGTGAAATTCGATGCGATGTCGGCAACGCATTTCTTGACCGACTCCACCCATGCGTGGGGTACGCCGTCCCTGTCGCGGTCGTAATATTTCGGGACGATCTGCTCCTCGATGGTGTTGTAGATCATCTCGGCGTCGAGTTCGTCCTGGTAGTGCTGGTCGGCGAAGGTACGCTCCATGGGCAGCATCCACCCGGCGCCCTCCTTGTAGCCTTCGACCCACCATCCGTCGAGCACCGAGAATTGCAGCACGCCGTTCATGACGCACTTTTCGCCCGACGTACCCGAAGCTTCGAGCGGACGGGTCGGGGTGTTGAGCCATACGTCGACGCCCTGCACCATGCGGCGTGCCAGCTCCATGTCGTAGTTCTGCAGGAAGAGGATCTTGCCCACGAACTGCGGCATGGCGGCCACTTCGACGATGCGTTTGATGAGGTCTTGCCCCGGCTTGTCGTTGGGGTGGGCCTTGCCGGCGAAGATGAACTGCACGGGGCGCTCCTTGTTGTTCACGATGGCCGAGAGCCGGTCGAGGTTCGTGAAGAGCAGGTAGGCGCGCTTATAGGTTGCGAAGCGGCGTGCGAAACCGATGGTCAGCACGTCGGACTTGATGCCCTCGATGACCTGCAACATCTGGCGCGGCGAGTCGAGCCGCACCTGGCTGGGGTCGCTGTAACGCTTGCGGATATGCTTGATGAGCTTGTTCTTGAGGTGCATGCGCCCGGCCCACAGCTCCCCGTCGGGGATGTTGTGGACTTTCTGCCATGCCGGGATGTCGTAGGCGTGCCCCTCGAAGCCGTCGGCGAAATAGCGGGCGTAGAGGCGGCGCAGGTTCGTCGCGATCCATGTCGGGAAGTGTACGCCGTTCGTGACATAGCCGATGTGGAGTTCGTTCTTGAAATAACCCGGCCACATGTTGCCCAGGATCTCCTTCGACACTTCGCCGTGGAGCCACGATACGCCGTTGACCTCCTGCGAGAGGTTGCAGGCCAGCACCGACATCGAGAACTTCTCGTTGGGGTCGTTGGGGTTGGTCTTGCCCAGGTTGATGTACTGCTCCCAGGTGATGCCCAGCACGTCGGGGTAGTGCGACATGTACTGGCGGATCATCGACTCGGGGAATGCGTCGTGACCGGCGGGCACGGGGGTGTGCGTCGTGAAGAGCGACGAGGAACGGATCACCTCCAGCGCCTCCGAGAAGGAGAGCTTCTTGTGGTTCACCAGGTCGCGGATGCGCTCGATGCCGATGAACGCGGCATGTCCCTCGTTGCAGTGGAACACGTCGTGCTTGATGCCCAGTGCGCGCAGTGCGCGGATACCGCCGATCCCGAGCAGGATTTCCTGCTTGAGGCGGTTCTCCCAGTCGCCGCCGTAGAGGTAGTGGGTGATCTGGCGGTCTTCCTCGAGGTTGGCCTCGAAATCCGTGTCGAGCAGGTAGAGATCCGTGCGGCCGACCTGGCATTTCCAGACGCGCGCCGAAAGCGTACGCCCCGGGAAGGCGATGGTGACCGTCAGCCAGTTGCCGGCTTCGTCGCGCACGGGCGAGATCGGGAGTTTATAGAAATTCTGTGCCTCGTAGGTCGCCTCCTGCGCCCCCTGTGCCGAAAGGCGCTGCGTGAAGTAGCCGTACCGGTAAAGCAGGCCCACGGCTGCCATCGGGACGTTCTTGTCCGAGGCCTCCTTGAGGTAGTCTCCCGCGAGTATGCCCAGGCCGCCCGAGTAGATCTTGAGCGACGAGTGCAGGCCGTATTCCATCGAAAAATACGAAATCGTGGGGGTCTTCGGGTCGGGTTTTTCGTTCATATAGTCGCGGAACTGCGCATATACGGCGTCGAGCTGCCCGAGGAAGGCCTCGTCGCGTTCGAGCCCCTTCATGCGTTCCACGCTCAGTTTGTCGAGGAAAGCGATCGGGTTGCGCTCGCATTCGGCCCAGAGTGCCGGGTCGATGCCTTCGAACAGGTCGCGGGGCCCGGGGTTCCAGCACCACCAGAGGTTGCGCGAAAGTTCTTCCAGGGCATGCAGGCGCTTGGGCAGGGTCTTGTCGACCATCATGCGGTTCCAGTTGGGCTTCTCGGCGAAGAGCTGCTGGCGTACGAAATTGATCTGTTCGTTGCGGGCGTTGCTCTCGTCGAGCACGGCGCGGTTGGTACGGATCACCGAACTTTCGACAGCCTCGGAGTAGGCCTGTTCGTAGGCGGCGAAAAGGTGCTCCCAGAGCGCAGTTTCCGATATCTCGTAGGCCGAAACGCGCATCTCGGAGACATGTTTCTCGTCCAGCGCGCTGAAGCGCAGCAGCGAGTCGGCGATCTTCTCCTCGACCTCCTTGTCGTTGTAGTCGTCGCGGCGGATGACCTCCACGCCCAGGTGCTCGCGCTGCTTGTCGACCCACAGCCCGAACCCTGCGAGGGTCGTGGTGATGGTCGGCACCGAGAATGCCACCGATTCGAGCGGCGTATAGCCCCACGGTTCGTAGTAGGAGGGGAATACCGTGATGTCCATACCGACGAGCAGTTCGTAGTAATCCTTGTTGAAGATGCCGTCGGCCTTGTTCAGGTAGGTCGGCACGAAGATCACCTTCACCTTCGAATCGTCGGTCGTGAGGATGCTGCCGTTCAGGGCGTTCACGATCGGGTCGCTGTTCTGGTATTCGAGGTAATGGGTCGAATACTTGTATTGTCCGCCGTCGATCGGGCTGGCCGGGTCGGCCAGGTGTGCCTGCAAGTCCGCACGCGGGCCGCGGTTGGCGGCCGGAACGGTGACATAGGCCAGGACTTCGCGTTTGAGACGGTCGGAGGCGGCCAGCTTTTTGAGCGACTCGATGAATACGTCGAGCCCCTTGTTGCGGAATTCGTAGCGGCCGCTGGTGCCGACGATCAGCGGTTCCTTCCGGAACTTGTGCCCGAGGCAGGCTTCGGCTACCGAGATCATCGCCGTGCGGGCTTCGGCACGTTTGGCGTCGTACTCCTCGCCCGTCCATACGAAGTCGTTTTCGAACCCGTTGGGGGTGATGCCGTCCGGTTCACGCCCCAGCAGGTATTTGCATTCGTTGGCCGTGATGTCGCTGACCGTGAGGAAGGCGTCGTGGTACGTGGCGGCCATCTTCTCGATCGAGTGTTTGGCCACGACGTTGAACTGCCGGGCCAGTTCGTCGGCATTGAATTTCGCCAGGTCGTTGTAGAGCGGCAGGCCGTTGCCGGCGATGCAGCGCCCCATGACCGTGGCGTGCGTCGTGAAGAGCGTGGCCACATAGGGGGCGTGTTTGCGCAGGTGGAGTCCGCCTGCGGCGGTCATCCACTCGTGGAAATGCGCGGCGATCTTGTCCGTCGCGTTACAGAAGTTGTCGACATACGAGGCGATGACCATGCCCGCGGCATAGCCGAAGAGCACGGGCTCGATGTAGTCCCACTGTCCCGAGAGCGAATCCACGTGGTACGTCTCCCAGAGTTTCTTGAGTATTTCGTCTTTGCGGGGGATCAGCGAAGTAAAGTCCACCAGGATCACCGTCGGCTTGCCCTTGATCTTCCAGTGTCCCACGCGGATCCGGAGGCCGTCGCTGTATACGCTCTGGCGCCATGCCTTCAGCATGTCGGGGTCTTCCTCGAATTCGGGGTTCGCCCCCTCGTGCTGGAGGTCGGGCCCGATGAGGATATAGCGGTCGGCGAATTTACGGGTTACGGTCTGTGCTTTGGTCGAGATGACGGTATGGATGCCGCCGACCTTATTGCAGACCTCCCAGCTCACCTCGAAAAGGTAGTCGGGAGTCAGTTTTGCATTACTCATATTTGTCGTGCTTGTTTGTAATTTACTCGATGAATCGGTTGAAAACCGCTGCAAAGGTAATACTTATATTTATATAAAACAACCTTGTTCGATTAATTAGTAAAAATATTTAATAATAACTTAACATTTCTGTTTCACATCGTTGCATGTCGTGTTATGTTTCGAAAAGTGCCCCGATCACGGCATCCGAAATCAGGAATTTTTCCGGCGGGAGGGCCATCCGCCCCCGGGCTATGCGGAGCGTACCCGAACGGAGGAACGGTGCTGCCTCTTCCTGCATCCGCGCCAGCCGTTTTGCTCCGAAACGTGCCGCGGCCTCTTCCAGATCGATCCCCTCGACCGTCCGGAGCGCCGTCATGACATATTCGTTGAACCGGTCGCGTCGGGTCAGCACTTCCTTCCCGGCGGGAGCGCCTGCTATGTATTTTTCCACTGAACTGGCGTTCCAGTGCCTTTCTTCGCCGTCGAACGAGTGGGCTGCGGGCCCGATGCCGAGGTATTTCGTCCCATGCCAGTAGGAGGCGTTGTGACGGGCTCGAAATCCCGGCAGGGCATAGTTCGAAACCTCGTAATGCTCGAATCCGGCGGCCGTAAGCGTATCGTGCACCGTGAGGAACTCCTCCTCGCTGACCTCTTCGTCCACGGCGCGGAACTCGCCCCGTGCCGCACGGCGGCCGAAGGCCGTATCGGGTTCGATGGTCAAATGGTATGCCGAAATGTGCTGTACGCCGAGCGACAGCATTCCGTCGAGCGATCTTTTCAGCGAATCCCCGCCGAAGCCGGGAATGCCGAAGATCAGGTCGGCGGTGATGTTCCCGAACCCGGCGCGTTGTGCCGCCCGCACCGCACCGATGGCCTGTGCCGCCGTATGGCGGCGGTTCATCAGCTTCAGGCACCCGTCGTCGAACGACTGGATGCCGATCGACAGCCGGTCTATGCCCGCTTCGCGCAGCCCGTCGAGGTAATTTTCCGTCAGGTCGTCGGGGTTGGCCTCGAGGGTGGTTTCCGTGGTGCCGGAGCAGTCGAACAGCAGCGCGGCATGATCCAGCAGTCCTTTCAGCGCGGCGGGTGCGTAGAGCGAAGGCGTGCCGCCGCCGAAATAGCGGGTCGTGACCGCTTCGCCGCGCAGGTAATCCTGCCGTTCGTCCAGTTCGCGGTGCATGGCGGCTGTCACGCCGTCCATCTGCTCCAGCCGGGCGCTCTTGTAGAAGTCGCAGTAGGCGCAGATGCGTTTGCAGAACGGTATGTGGAAATAGAGTCCGGCCATGGCCTATCCGAGTTTTCGGGGAGCAGGAGTTTCCGCCGGTTCGGCGGCGAGCGCCTTTATCGCCTTTACGGTTTTCCGTCCGTATCTGTTGAACGTAAATATTCCCCCTGCGATGTTATACCACGGATCGTAGACCAGAGCCCACCGGATTTCATCGTTTCTCCAGCTCAAGATCAGCAAGTCGCAGTCCAGATAGGGGATGCCCTTTCGGTTTGTGGCCTGCAAATAACGCTGATTGTCGTATTCGATCCTCCATCCCTCGTCGGACAGCAGTTTCCGGATCTGATCTTTCAGTCCGTCGGGTTGCCCGGAGAGCGGGATACTCTTGAACTTCAGTTTCCTGCGTTGTAACACATGGAGAGCAAAGCCCGCGCCGAACAGCAGGAGCGCGGCCAGCCAATACCGATCCCGAAATCCCTGAATGAGGTCGCGGATAAAATAACAGGAAAAGAATATCCCGGAAATAATTAACAGGATGGAGAAACAATGGTAGTTTACCCATTCGATCGAAAACGGTTTCAGGCAGATCCTGTCGTGGCGTATTTTTATCGGGCGCATTATAATGATAACGATGTTTTGTATAAGGGCTGATTAATCAAAGATAGGAAAAATTCCCGGATGTCGTCCCTTTCCGCCCCGGTTTTTTTCGGTGCCCGTGCGTCGGGTCTGGCTGCCGGATCGGATTTACGGAAAATACCTCCGGTTTCCTGATTTCGATGCGGTTGCTCCGGAAGCGCCCTCTCCCGTCATTGTTTTTGTCCGGGCGGCGTTCCGTCGGGCGGGAGTGCCGTGCGCCGTCGATGGGCATTTCGACCGAAGTGCGGCCTGTGCGTCCGCCTCGAATTCCATCCTGCGGAGCCCCGGTGCGGATTGCGGCCGTATGTTTGCAGCAGGATATGGAGCCGGGTTTTCCTGCGGCTTTGGGGGATACGATAGCTGCTTATAAATGAATCATATACAGGCATCGGGAAAAATAATGGATATTTTTTGCTTTTTTCACTGTTAGTTTTTTCACAAGTGTAAAAGTTTTTCTACCTTTGTGCGGTTAAAGTCCGGTCTTGCGGATTTTCGACGTTAGGTTAATCAAGGATTTGATGTTTTATTAAAATAACAATTATTATGGACAAAATGGATTTGAAAAAGTATGGGATCACGGGTGTGACCGAGATCGTGTACAATCCGTCGTACGACGAACTTTTCCGCGAGGAGACCAAGAAGGGGCTCCGCGGTTTCGAAAAAGGCCAGCTGACCGAGACCGGTGCCGTGAACGTGATGACCGGCGTTTATACCGGCCGTTCGCCCAAGGACAAGTTCTTCGTAATGGACGAGACCACCAAGGATACGATCTGGTGGACTTCCGATGAATATAAGAACGACAACAAGCCTGTTACGAAGGCTGCCTGGAAGGAGCTGAAGAAACTCGCTACCCAGGAGTTGTCGGGCAAGAAACTCTATGTCGTGGACACTTTCTGCGGCGCCAACGAGAATTCGCGCCTCAAGATCCGTTTCATCATGGAGGTCGCATGGCAGGCCCATTTCGTAAAGAACATGTTCATCCGTCCGACCGACGCCGAACTGGAGAAATACGGCGAGCCCGATTTCGTGGTGCTCAACGCTTCGAAGGCCAAGGTCAAGAACTATAAGAAACTCGGCCTGAACTCCGAGACGGCCGTCGTTTTCAACCTCACCGAGAAAATGCAGGTTATCCTCAACACCTGGTACGGCGGCGAGATGAAGAAGGGTATGTTCTCCTACATGAACTACCTGCTTCCGCTCAAGGGCATGGCTTCGATGCACTGCTCGGCCAACACCAATGCCAAGGGCGAGACCGCTATCTTCTTCGGCCTGTCGGGCACCGGCAAGACCACGCTTTCGACCGACCCGAAGCGTGAGCTGATCGGCGACGACGAGCACGGCTGGGACGACGACGGCGTATTCAACTTCGAGGGTGGCTGCTACGCCAAGGTCATCAACCTCTCGCAGGAGAACGAGCCCGACATCTGGAACGCCATCCGCCGCAACGCGCTGCTGGAGAACGTGACGGTAGACAAGAAGGGCAAGATCGACTATGCCGACAAGTCGGTAACCGAGAACACCCGCGTTTCGTACCCGATCTTCCACATCGAGAATATCGTGAAACCCGTATCGAAAGCCCCGGCTGCCAAGAAGGTGATCTTCCTTTCGGCCGACGCATTCGGCGTGCTGCCCCCGGTTTCGATTCTCAACTCCGAGCAGACCAAGTACTACTTCCTGTCGGGCTTCACCGCCAAGCTGGCGGGTACCGAGCGCGGTATCACCGAGCCGACTCCGACTTTCTCGGCTTGCTTCGGCGCGGCATTCCTTTCGCTGCACCCCACCAAGTACGGTGAGGAGCTGGTGAAGAAGATGAAGAAGGCCGGGGCCAAGGCATACCTGGTGAACACGGGCTGGAACGGTACCGGCAAACGTATCTCGATCAAGGATACGCGCGGTATTATCGACGCCATCCTCGACGGTTCGATCGACAAGGCTCCGACCAAGACGCTGCCTATCTTCGACTTCACGATCCCGACGGAGCTGCCGGGCGTAGATCCCAAGATCCTCGACCCGCGCGATACCTACAAGAACGCCAAGGATTGGGACGTCAAGGCCGAAGACCTCGCCAACCGCTTCGTGAAGAATTTCGTGAAGTTCACGGGTAACGAAGAGGGTAAGAAGCTCGTAGCCGCCGGCCCGAAAGTGAAATAATCTCTGAATAAAGTTTTGAATGGTAGAACCCCGCGCCGGAAGGTGCGGGGTTCTTTATTTTGCGGCATTGCGTATGCTGCGATAGGAGGGGGCTTCCGTATGCCGCGGTGCGGCTCGGGGCTGCTTACGGTGATTTCCGGTCGCCGCCTGCCGCGATTCCGGGTTGCGGCCTGGTCGGGCGGGCTTGTTGCGGGTGTGCCTCGGAAGGGCTCGCTGCAATTTACCCCGGGTTTAGGTTCCCGGGCCGGCCGCTGTTTCCGGTTGCCCGCATTCCGGGAGTACTGCTCCCTTTGGTTCCAGAGCTGCGGACTTTCCGTGCATGGCTGCCTGCCGCAGTCCGCAACTGCTGTTTAGCGCACGTCCGCTGTCCGCTGTTTGTTGCGGGGCGTGAAGATGCGATACCCGATCGAGACGCCGATCTTGTTGGGATACCACTCCGAAGAGCCGTTGAACGGGTCGGGGTGTTCGGGTTGTACGGGGCGGTGGGGGTACATGTCGACCTGGCCGTCGAAACTGTACCCGTTGTAATGGCTGTCCATCCATGCCCAACCCAGGAAAGCGTCGAGCAGCCAGCGTTTCCCGAACTGGTATTCATAACCCACGCACAGGCCGATCATCATGCCGTATCCTTTGCAGTAACGGTCTTCGAATTTCAGTTTCCACCCTTCGATGTAAGGTTTCGACATGTCGAAGGCCATCATGCCGATATTTGCCCCCAGGTACCAGCCCCGGTTATGCTCCTTGAAATAGCGGCGGTATTCGCCCATGAAGATGGCGAAGAGCATGTGCTTTTCGTTGATCGACTTCCACGGCGAGATGACGATGTCGGTCTGTAAGGTCGATTTGGGCGAGATGGCGAACTCCACGGCGGGATTCACCACGCCCACCAGGGCATAGGGGACATTGAGCTTGACATATCCCTGCGGGGATGCCTGCTGCGTGCAAAACAGCGCGAACAGGAATGCCGGGATGCAGAGCCCGAAGCGGATGTTTTTCATAGGCGGATCGTTACAACGGACAAAGATATGAAAAAATCCGGCCAACATACTGTGCTGGCCGGATTTTAACTATGTGCTGGACGGATTTATACCGTCATGATCTCCTTCTCCTTTTTCTGGAGCGCCTCGTCGAGGGTCTTGGTGAATTTCTCCAGCAATTTCTGGGCCTGTGCTTCGCCGTCCTTCGACTCATCCTCGGGCATACCTTCTTTCTGGGCTTTCTTGAATGCCTCGACCGCGTCGCGGCGGGCATTGCGCAGGCTGATGCGGGCGGTTTCGGCCTCGTTGCGGATTTGTTTCACCAACTCCTTGCGGCGCTCCTCGGTCAGGGGCGGGATCGACAGGCGGATCTGCTCGCCGTTGTTCGAGGGCGTCAGCCCGATGTTCGAGTCGATGATGGCCTTTTCGATCGCACGCAGCATGTTCTTGTCCCACGGCTGGATCAGGATCGTCTTGGCGTCGGGTACGGTGACGCTGGCGGCGCCCGATATGGGCACCTGCGAGCCGAAATAATCGACCATTACGCCGTTCAGGGCATTGGGCGACGCTTTTCCCGCGCGCACGTTCAAAAGTTCCTCTTCGAGGTGGTCGATGGCCTTCTGCATACGGCCGGAGGCATCGTTGAGAATCGTCTTGGTATCCATATTATTCGAGTGTTTTTTCGATGGTTTTGATCATTTCGTCGAACTCTTCGGCGTCGTAACCCACGGTTGCCAGCACGACTTTACCATCGGGGCTGATCAGGAAATTCCGCGGGATGTAATTCGAGGCATAACGGTCGTAAATGGCCTGCGAGGGGTCGAGGCCCATCGGGAACGTATAGCCCGTCTTTTCGCGGAACGCCGCCACGTCTTCCCGCTTTTCGCCGCGCGATATGGGCAGGAATACGAAGTTGCGGCCGGCGAAACGGTCGATGATGTCCTTCTGCACGCGGGTCAGTTCCTGCCGGCAGGGCGGGCACCAGGTGGCCCAAAAGTTCAGTAACACGACTTTGCCTTTGAGTTCTGCGAGGGAGGTTTTTGTGCCGTCGAACATCTCCACGGTGAAGTCGGGGGCTTTGTCGCCCGCCTTGACCAGCGTGGTCGATTCGGTATCCGCCTCGGCTTTGCCGCCGCGGCTGCCGCACGAGGGCAGTAACAGGATTGCGGCGATGATCACTGCGATCAGCGCCAGCATGATCCATAGCTGCTTGTTGCTCTTTTTTGTGGCCATAATCTTATTTTTTTACAAGTGTCCCGATCCTCTCCCCGGCAAGCACCTTGCCGAGGTTGCCCGGCGTGTCCATGTCGAAGACAATGATCTGCAGTCCGTTCTCGCGGCAGAGCGTGAATGCCGTGAGATCCATGACTTTCAGCCGGCGGTCGAGCACCTCTTCGAAGCTTATTTCGTCGAATTTGACGGCCGCAGGGTCTTTTTCGGGGTCGGCCGTGTATACGCCGTCCACGCGGGTGCCCTTCAGCATCACGTCCGCCTCGATTTCGATGCCGCGCAGCGCCGAAGCCGAGTCGGTCGTGAAATAGGGGTTCGACGTGCCTCCGCCGATGATGACCACATACCCCGCCTCGAGGTATTCGATGGCACGCGCCTTGGAGTAGTATTCGCCGATGGGCTCCATGCGGATCGAGGTCAGGACTTTGGCCTTCACGCCGTTGTCCTCCAGGGCCGATTGCAGGGCCAGCGAGTTAATGATCGTGGCGAGCATGCCCATCTGGTCGCCTTTCACGCGGTCGAAGCCTTTCTTTGCGCCCGTGAGGCCGCGGAAAATGTTGCCGCCGCCGATGACGATGCCGATCTGGACGCCTGTGGCCGCAGCCGCCCTGATTTGTTCGGCGTAGGACTGGAGTACTTCGGGGGAGAGCCCGTATTTCTGCGAACCTTGCAGCGATTCGCCGCTCAGTTTCAGTAGTATTCGCTTGTATTTCATTGTACGATGGGGTTTACCGTAACGCGAAGATAAAAATTTTTATTGAAAAAAACGCAAGAATGACTATCTTTACAGAAAATAGGCGGTATGGCGGCTATGCCGGAAAAAAACGGCGCCATGTCCGGTCTGAGCTGTTTTACGGAACACAGGCTTCGCCTTGGCAATGTCCGAATAAATTTGGCATTGTGCTCGGCTTGTGCTATCTTTAACCTCGTTTCAGATAGGCTGCGGTTCGGACAAACTCAAACAAGTTTGGTTTGTCGCGCTCCTTGCGCTATCTTTGTGCTGCCATGACGTTGGATGAATACAAATTACTCCGAAAAATAAATTCCCCCCGCGACCTCAAGCAACTCTCGGCGGAGGAACTGCGTACCTACTGCGACGAGCTGCGCAGCTATATTATCGACGAGTGCTCGGTAAATCCCGGGCACCTGGCGTCGAGCCTCGGCTGCGTGGAACTCGCCGCCGCACTCCACTACGTTTTCGATACGCCCGCGGACAAGATCGTCTGGGACGTGGGGCACCAGACCTATGCCCACAAGATTATCACCGGGCGCCGCGAGGCGTTCAAGACCAAACGCCTGCTGGGCGGCATCAGCGGTTTTCCGCGCATGTCCGAGAGCCCCTACGACGCTTTCGGGGGCGGGCATGCCTCGGTGTCGATTTCGGCGGCGTTCGGCATGGCCAAGGCTGCCGAGATGCGGGGCGAGAGGCACCAGGTCGTGGCCGTCATCGGCGACGGTTCGATGACCGGCGGCCTCGCGTTCGAAGGGCTCAACAACGCCGGGGCCAGCAAACGCACCAATATCCTGGTGATCCTCAATGACAACAACATGGCCATCGACCAGGCCACCGGCGCATTGAAGAACTACCTGCTCAAAATCTCCACGTCGGTGCATTACAACCGTTTCAAGCAGCGGTTGTGGGGCATCCTTTCGCATACGCCGCGCCTGCTGCGCCTCTGCCAAAAGGCGGGCAACGCCGTGAAACAGGGGGTGCTGAACAAGAGCAACCTCTTCGAGAGCTTCAATTTCCGTTATTTCGGCCCCGTCGACGGCCACAACCTCAAGGAGTTGGTGCGCACGCTTCGGGCATTGCGCGACATCGAAGGGCCCAAGTTGCTGCATGTCATGACCGTGAAGGGCAAGGGCTACCTGCCTGCCGAGCACGACCAGTCCACGTGGCATGCCCCCGGACGTTTCAATCCCGATACGGGCGAGCGGATCGCCTCGCCAGGCGCCGCGGCGCGTTACCAGGATGTCTTCGGCGAGACGCTCGTCGAACTGGCCGGGCTCGACCCGCGGGTCGTGGGCGTCACGCCTGCCATGCCGTCGGGTTGTTCGATGAACATGCTCATGCACGCCATGCCGTCGCGTTGCTTCGACGTGGGTATCGCCGAGGGCCATGCCGTGACCTTCTCGGCGGGGATGGCCGCTGCGGGCATGGTGCCTTTCTGCAACATCTATTCGTCTTTCATGCAGCGGGCTTACGACAATGTGATCCACGACGTCGCGATTCAGGATCTGCCCGTGGTGATGTGCCTCGACCGGGGCGGCATCGTGGGCGAGGACGGCGTGACCCACCACGGGGTCTTCGACATGGCTGCATTCGGTGCCGTGCCGGGACTTACGATCGCTGCGCCGATGGATGAACTGGAACTCCGCAACATGATGTATACCGGTCTGCAATACGGTCATCCCTTCATGATCCGCTACCCGCGCGGCAACGGTGCGGGACGTCTGTGGCGGGGCGTTCCCTTCGAAGCGCTGCCCGTCGGCCGGGGCCGGAGGCTCCGCGAAGGTACGGACGTGGCGCTGGTGACGGTCGGGACGGTCGGCAACGCTGCCGACCGTGCCGCGGAACGCGCCGCGGAGAAGGGCGTGAGCGTGGCGCATTACGACCTGCGCTTCGTCAAACCGCTCGACGAAGCCCTGCTGGCCGAGGTCGGTGCCAAGTTCCGCCATGTGGTCACGGTCGAGGACGGTTCCCTGCGCGGGGGCGTCGGCGAGGCCGTCACGGCATTTTTCAATGCCCGCGGCTGCGAGGTGGCCGTGCACTCGCTGGGCATCGGCGACGAGTGGGTCGAGCACGGAACCCCGGCTCAGCTCTACGCCCTCTGCGGTTACGACGAGGAAGGTATCCTGCGGGCGCTGCTCGCTGCGGGGGAATAAAACCGCCGTTTCCGCTCCTGTTTGCCGTGCTGCGGCATAAAATCTGTTACGTGCTCCCTAAAAACCGTTTGGGGAGTGAAAATCGCGATCGTATTATTGGCCGCTGCGCTGCTTGTCATCGGCGTGGTATACGGCCGTGCCGCCGACCGTACCGACCGCACTCCGGTGCCGTCGTTCGACCTGGCGCGCTACATGGGCACCTGGTATGAGATCGCCCGCTACGACCATCCGTTCGAACGGGGGCTGGCCGAACGACGCGGTTACCGGACGGACAGGCTCCTGTTCGTCGACCAGGGGCAATGAAACTGAGCCGGAGGGTTCTTCTTCGGTTTCCTGCGGCCGTGTTACATCGTGAACGTCCAGTCGTCGCCCCGGCTGAGCGCGGCGTCGAAGCGGAACCCTTCCCATTCGAATTCTTTGAGCATTTCCGGATCCGTAATCCGGTTTCTGATGAGGTGGCGCGTCATCTCTCCGCGGCACATTTTCGTGTAGACCACGATGGTTTTCAGACGGTCGCCTTCACGGATGCGGAATTCGGGCGTGATGATACGCGCTTCGCGGCGGATGCGTTTCCAGTCGAACAGGCGCTTCATCTCGCTGCTGGCGAGGTTGACCAGGATGCCGTCGTCGGCATGGATTTTTTCGAGGAAGGCCTCCGTCAGCCGTCCCTGCCAGTACCCGAACATCGTTTGGTCGTCGTGCCCCGGCAATACGGCGTCCCCTTCCAGCCGGTAGCGGCGGATTGCGTCCAGCGGCCGGAGCAGCCCGTAGAGGAACGACGTGATGTTGAGGTGCTGCTGTGCGTATTCGAAATCCCCGGGGGTGAATCGCTCCGGGGCGATATGCCTGAATACGACGCCCGTGTAGGCCAGCAGCGCGGGGAGGGCCTCTTCGCCGTGGAACTGCCGGTAACGCCGGCGGTTGGTCGCGGCGATCTGCCGGTTGGTGCGCAGCATGCGTTCCAGCTCTTCGGTGGTGAGCGTCGCCAGCTGCAGTGCCAGCTCCGCGGCCTCGCGGGCGTAACGCGGCAGGGTCGTTCGGGGGATTTCGGCCGGCTTGTTTTCGGCCATCGTTTTGGCGCAGGAAAGGAGTATTTGCATGGCTGTGGATCAAAATTGGATGTCCTGCCCCTGCGCCGGTTCCGCAAAGCGGGTGAACGGGACGAACGGCGTCACCGTGAACTCGGTCGTGAGCAGGTAGGAACGGTATGGACAGGTCTTGTACACCTGTTTGCAGATACGGTAACGCGCATACCGGGCCGGGTAGATGCGGGGTGCGAGCCGGGCTGTGAACCCGTAGGTGTATTCGGCGGTCGGTGCCGGATGCGGTACTTCGGTGCGGGACAGGTTGTTTGGCCCGATGCCGGTCAGCAGTGAGTTCCACGCATTGACGACGGGCAGCGTTTCCCACCGTCCGTGCTGGAAGCGGCAGACGGTGTAGTCGCTCCCGAAATATACCGTCGAATCGCCTTTGTGGCGGATTGTGAGCCGGATATGTTCGGTGCAGGCGGGATAAAATGCGTATTCGGCCTCCATCGTGAGCCCATCCGGCGGGGCAGCCCCTTCGGGTGCGGGCGGATAGGGTGTCGTGTCGGGGTCGAACCCGTGGAGCCGGATCAGGGGGCTGTCGTGCACGCGGCGGCGGAAGCGGGCTTTCATCGCCGTGTCGGCACGGATCATGTGTACGTCTATGACCCCGTCCGGTTCGTTGACCGCCGATGCGTAGATGGCGTTTGCGACCGGATCGGTAGCCTTGTTGTCTGCCGCCCACTGCCAGATGCTGTCCTGTAAAGCGGACAGTCCGCCCGTTGCGGGGCGCTTCTGTGCGGCGGCCGTACAGCCGGCCGCAAGCGACAGGAGCAGCAGGAGGTGTTTCATGGTGCGGTGCGGTTTATGCTACGGAACAGGGGATGCCGAGCGCCTCGACGCGGGTGGCGATGGCCCGCAACTCCTCGCGCGGCACCTTTTCGAGCGTCCGGCACGGGGTGTCGCGGTCGAGCGAGTAGACCATGACCTGCCGCGGGCGGATTTCGCCGATCAGGCGCAGCCATGCCGCGACCTCCTCTTCGGTGGTGTTGTCGACCCGCTGCCCGTCGAACTCCCCGCGCAGGAACATCGTCTGCACGGTCAGGTGCCCGTCGAAGCCTTTCATCTGATCGACGACCCTCCGTACGGAATAGGCCGGGCTCTGGGGATTGTTTATCAGGCGTGCCGTGGCGTCGAAGGCCGAATCGAGCTTGAGGATGTTGTTGTCCACGCTGCGAAGGGCACGGCGCACGCCCTCGCGGTGGAGCTGCGTGGCGTTCGAAAGCACGGAAACCCTGGCCGAGGGGCACAGCTCGTCGCGCAGGGCGATCGTGTCGCCGATCACGGCTTCGAATTCGGGGTGCATCGTCGGCTCGCCGTTGCCGGCGAAGGTGATGACGTCGGGCGGGGTGCCGTCGGCCACCATGCGCCGCAGCGTCGCTGCGAGCTGTGTGCGGACGTCTTCGCGGGTGTTGAAGCGCCGCGCGCCGGGATGCTCGGCATTCCAGCCGCATTCGCAGTAGATGCAGTCGAACGAGCAGAGTTTCGACTCGGTGGGCAGGAGGTTGACCCCCAGCGAGAGTCCCAGCCGCCGCGAATGTACCGGGCCGAAGATGATGTCATGGAATAATGAAGTCATACCACAAAGATAGTATATGCCGGGGGCAAAAGCAAGTTTACTTGCATTTTGCCGGGGCGCCGCCTGTCTGAGGCAAAGCCGAAGATAGCTAAAACGGAAATATTTTTCTACCTTTACAAAAACCATTCCTTATGAAATTCAGGTTCGGATTGCTGCCGCGCGTCGTGCTGGCCATCGGCCTCGGGGTCGGCTGCGGCTTTTTCTTCCCTGTGTGGGCGACGCGTATCGCCCTTACGTTCAATGATATTTTCGGCCAGTTCCTTTCGTTCGTCATCCCGTTGCTCATCCTCGGGCTGGTGGCGCCGGGCATCGCCGACCTGGGACGCAACGCCGGGCGCCTGCTGGCCCTCACGGCGGCGCTGGCCTATGCCTTCACCCTTTTCTCGGGCTTCGGCACCTACCTCACGGGGCGGGCGCTGTTCCCCGCATTGCTCGAAGGCGCCGCAGCCGTGCTGCCCGACGCGGCCGCAACGGCCCCCGCACCCTATTTCACGGTTGGGATGCCACCCCTGTTCGGTGTCATGTCGGCGCTGGTACTGGCCTTCGTACTCGGGCTGGGGATGGCCTATACGCACAGCGTGAAACTCAAAGGGGTGATGGACGATTTCAAGTCGATCATCGACCGCGTGATCGCGGGCGTCATCATCCCGCTGCTGCCCTTCTATATCTTCGGAATCTTCCTTTCGATGACCCAGTCCGGGCAGGTGGCCGGGGTGCTGGGCGTCTTCGTGAAGCTGATCGTGGTGATCTTCTTCATGACCGTCGTGCTGCTGCTCGCACAGTTCTCCATTGCCGGGCTCGTTGCCCGCAAAAACCCGCTGCGGATGCTCCGTACGATGCTTACGGCCTATGTCACGGCGCTCGGCACGCAATCGTCGGCCGCCACCATCCCCGTGACCCTGGCGCAGACCCTCCGGCTCGGCGTGCGCCCCCAGCTGGCGTCGTTCGTCGTACCGCTCTGTGCCACGATCCACCTTTCGGGGTCGATGATGAAGATCGTGGCCTGTGCATTGGCCGTTTCGATGCTGGGCGGGCTGGATATTCCGGCAGGGACTTTCGCGGGGTTCATTCTGCTGCTGGGGGTGACGATGATCGCCGCACCGGGGGTGCCGGGCGGTGCGATCATGGCGGCGCTGGGATTGCTCGAGTCGATGCTCGGGTTCGACGAGACGCTTGCGGGGCTGATGATCGCCACCTACATCGCCATGGACAGCTTCGGCACGGCGACCAACGTGACGGGCGACGGTGCCGTCGCGGTGATCGTCGATGCGATAGACCGCCGTTCGAAAAAATAAAAAATAAACAAAACTCTTCTCCGGGCCGCCGAAAGCGGCCTTTTTCCATATTAAATATCCGGAAATAAGTATAAATGCGTACCCTTGCCGAATAAAAAACGGCTAATTTTGATGGCTAAAAGGTTTTTTTGTACTTTTGCGCGTCCGAAACGGAAACTTAAACATTAAATTACAATATTTTATGGTTGATATTTTTGCACGCCTGGAGAAAAATGCAGGTGGCCCCATCGGTCAGTACATGTCGTACGCCCACGGTTATTACGCGTTCCCCAAACTGGAAGGCGATATCGGCCCCCACATGACTTTCCGGGGCAAGAAGATGCTCAACTGGAGTCTGAACAATTACCTCGGGCTGGCCAACCACCCCGAAGTCCGCAAGGCCGACGCCGAGGGTGCCGCACAGTTCGGCATGGCGGCCCCGATGGGCGCCCGCATGATGAGCGGCCAGACCGTCTACCACGAGCGTCTCGAGCGCGAACTGGCCGAGTTCGTCGGCAAGGAGGACGCCTTCCTGCTGAACTTCGGTTATCAGGGCATGATTTCGATCATCGACTGCCTGCTGACGCCGCGCGACGTGGTGGTCTACGATGCCGAAGCGCATGCCTGCATCATCGACGGCCTGCGCCTGCACAAGGGCAAGCGTTTCGTATACGGCCACAACGACATGGAGTCGCTGCGCCTGCAATTGCAGCATGCCACCGACCTGGCCGAAGAGCAGAACGGCGGCGTGCTCGTGATCACCGAGGGTGTCTTCGGCATGAAAGGCGACCTGGGCAAGCTCGACGAGATCGTGGCCCTGAAAAAGGATTTCCAGTTCCGCCTTCTGGTCGACGATGCCCACGGCTTCGGTACGATGGGTGAGGGCGGCCGCGGTACGGCGTCGCATTTCGGCGTAGTGGACGGCGTAGACGTGCTGTTCAACACCTTTGCCAAGTCGATGGCCGGTATCGGTGCATTCGTCTGCGGCCCCCGCTGGCTGATCAACCTGCTGCGTTACAACATGCGTTCGCAGCTTTACGCCAAGTCGCTCCCGATGCCGATGGTTATCGGTGCCCTGAAACGCCTGGAGCTGATCCGCAACCACCCCGAATACCAGCAGAAACTCTGGGAGATCGTACGCGTGTTGCAAAACAGCCTCAAAGAGAACGGCTTCGAGATCGGCGTGACCAATTCGCCCGTGACGCCCGTGTTCCTGAAGGGCGGCATCCCCGAGGCTACGAACCTGGTCGTCGACCTGCGTGAGAACCACGGCATCTTCTGTTCGATGGTCGTTTACCCCGTAATCCCGAAAGGCGAGATCATCCTGCGCATCATCCCGACCGCAGTCCATACCCTCGAGGACGTGAATGTCACCATCGAGGCGTTCAAGGCCGTACGCAGCAAGCTCCAGGACGGTATTTATGCCAAACTGCCCATCCCGGAGCGTGCCGACGAAGGTTTTCTTGTTCGTTAATTCCCCGCTTCCCGGCAGGACGGTTCATTCCGCCGCCCGGATATAAGGGTTTCCCATACAGTGTCCCCGGCTTTTCCGAAGGCCGGGGACATCGTTTTGCGACAAAATTTGCCGGAAAATTTTGCAGAATAGATTTTTCAGTTTATATTTGCAATCCCGAAACGCGAGTTTCGGATGCCAAGAGGAGGGGTGAAAGCCTTTTCGCAGGCCGAAAAACATATTGCGGAAATAGCTCAGTTGGTAGAGCACAACCTTGCCAAGGTTGGGGTCGCGAGTTCGAGTCTCGTTTTCCGCTCCGGGAGCCTTGAGAAAGAGGCGGTAATAAAGAGCAAAAACCTTATGTATCAATGATATGTAAGGTTTTTTCGTTTTTAGGATGAAGCCGAAAAAAGCAACGGAATGCAGGTTTTTACGACCTTATCGGTGACCTGTTTCGCTCGAACCTAAAATAGGTCACTAATGTAAGTTATTGCATTAATTATCAGCTTTTTGCCACGCAACAATTCTATGCTGTAAACGTATTACTAACAAACTATTTACAGCAGTATGGAAAGAAAGACTTTCAACAAAGTTGAAGTTCATTCTCGCCTCGGCATAGCTCGAACAAGTTCGGCTATGCCCTCGGCTCGGCGAACTTTCAGCGTGGTTTTCTTCTGCAAGAAAACCAAAGTAACGAAAAAGGGCAAGGCCCCGATCTATGTACGCATCAAGATCTGCGGCACGGCTACGGAGATTTACACGCGATGCCAAATCGAACCGGAGCGTTGGAATCAACGGCTTGAACGGTCGCTCTACAAAGACGAGGTAGACCAACAGATCAACAGCATCGTCGCCAGTTACCGGGCCAATGTCCTCGCGGCCTATGACCAATTAATCAAGGAGGGCAAAGAGCCGACGTGCTTTGCTATCAAACACCGTCTTGAAAACCCCGCGGGCAATGCGCGTCTGTTTCTTGCCGAGTTCGGGAAATATTGCGACAAACGGCAGAAAGAGGTCGGAACACGGATCACCCAACTCACGGCAAACAAGTATCACCGTCTGCTTCGCTACCTGAAAGAGTATATGCAGGCGCAATACAAAAAGGAAGATATTCCGCTGGATATGGTTAATTACGAGTACCTCGACGGACTGAACACCTTTATCCAGACGGCCCATAACTGCAAGACCAACGGTGCGGTCAATCTGTTGTGCTGTCTTAAAAACTTTATGCTGTATGCTATCCGCAACGAGTGGATCGAAAAGAATCCGTTTCAGTACTACAAACTGAAACCCGAACACAACAAGTCCAAAGACCACCTGACCAAAGTGGAATTGGATGTTTTGATAAACAAACCTATGCCGAACGAACGGATAGAACGCATCCGGGACGTGTTCGCGTTCTGCTGCTCGGGATTAGCCTTTACGGATGCCGACCACCTGCGCCCGGAGCATATCAGCGTGGATGATAGCGGGCAGTTGTGGATTCACAAGCCCCGCGAGAAAACCGCCGTAATGAGCCGCATCCCCTTGTTGCCGCATCCGGTGAAACTTCTGCGAAAGTACGAGCACGACCCGAATTGCCGACAGCGCGGAAAGATGTTACCTGTACCGAGCAATTCGAAGATGAACGCATACCTGAAAGAGCTGGCGGGCATCTGCAATATCGACAAGACGCTGACAACGCACGTCGCCCGGCATACGTTCGCCTGCCTTGCCGTGGAGTACGGAATGCCGATAGATGTGCTGGCGAAGATTTTAGGCCATACCAATACGAATATGACCCGGCATTACGCGAAATTCTCGGAGGGCTTGATAGGCCGGGAGATGCAGAAATTCGGAAGTCTGTTAAATTAGATTTTAGAAAATAAAGCGATGTGCTTCTTATAATAATTGTCAAGTTGATGAATCAAATCCAAAAACTCCTCATACATAAATGCAAAATTACCGCCGTCATTCTTCATTCGATCAATTATTGGATTATCAAAAATGGACATAAAAAAGCAACCGCGTATCTTGGATAAGATTGCCATTAATTCTGCATCTATATACTTCTCGAAAAAAAAGATAGCCATAATATTTTGCCTATTATATAAATTTACATACGAAATGTATTCTATCCAAGTAAGATTCTTTAGATTTTTGCTATCTACCATAGGGGCAGTCCTATCACCGAGCTTTAGATTGTCGAAAATTTGGAATACGGTTTTCTTATCAGGATAATCGGCAATTTCATTGATATTTTGTACATTTGCCATATTATGAATTATTCCTTTTCCGGTATTGATAATATCGACAATATGTTGCCCAACAATAGGATATATCTTGCGAAAAGCTCTCATCTCTTCTGCATGGTGATCTACCAGATAAATTAGATAAGCAAGTAAGTAACCGGAAAGCAGCATGTTAAATATTTTGCCAATACTATCGGCAGAGGGAAAAATCGCAGGTATGTGGATTAGCCAAATTTCATAAACCACTACAAATATAAAACTAACGCTTGCATACAAGGTCAAATCGAGCCGGATAGTTGAACGGTATTGAGACCGCTTTTTGATTTTCTTCATATCCTTAGGAATTATTAATCAAAACAAAGTTAATAATATTCTGCCCAATGCAATAAATAGCAATATAAAAAGGGATAACAAGAAAGGCGGGGCGCACGGGATTCGGAATGATCCCTAACGCGCCCCGCCTTTACGTTTACACACTCCGACCTATTGCGGGTGATAGGTTGGTTTGTAATTCTTTGTCAGCATTTCCCGAATTGCCGATTCGGGATAGAGGATGTTGCGCCCGCTTATTGCGACAAACGGTATCTGCCGCGTATCGCGGAGCGTCTGCAAGGTTCGGGGCGAGATGTGCAGGTATTCGCAAACTTCCTCCCCAGTAAGATAGCGTTCCGAGCCTATTAATGGCTGATAGTTCGCAGCAGCCAGTTGCAGGGTTTCTTCGGCCCGGTCGATCATAGCGAGCAACTCCCGGACTTCCTCGCTCTCCATCGTTAAATAGTCCGATTCCATGCTACACCCCTTTTCTGATTGTCCGCGCCCGCAGAAACCCGGTTACGTCGGTTTCCCGATAGAAGAACTTACCGCCGACATTCGAATAGGGCAGTACCCGCTTGTCGCGGTAGCTTTGGAGCGTGCGCTTGGAAATCCGCAATCGCTGACAAACCTCCGGCCCGTCCAGTCAGCCGTCGGGCGACGGCGGGTTATAACGCTTCCCGGTTCGTTGTGATTGAGCAGCCAATGTTTTCAGCCGTTCTGTGAGCGTTCTTCATACGCGCTCGTCCATACAAATACTTGTCATAGAAATTTGAATTGAATAGGTTAATAATAAATTTCGTTTGCAAGGTAATACCGAACCGAAAGTTTCCGGATACATGGCCGCTCCAGACCGTTCCAGACCGTCCGCCCTCGTTCTCTATTGCAAATCCGGCGGCAATATAAGGAACGTCCCGTTGTTTTGATGCTGTTTACGCCCTCGTTCTCCCTCATTCGCCCTAATTGGCCCCATGAATCGGGCGGATTCCGCGGCATAACTCCCGGCCTCTCCCCTCGGCGTTCCTGCAAACTTGGCGACAAGATAAGGGCAGCGTCCCGACTTGGTGCTGTCCGGGGAGTGAACGGTTATGAACGGTGCTAATTGACCCCGAAAACCGGACAAAATCAGCCGCAGTTTCGGGGTATCAGTGCCAAAATCCAACATCCGGAGGTTTTGTCCATACTACGGAGCAGTTCCGCGCAGCAGGGCGCAATAATATCAGGCGTGTAACAGATTGGCAAATTGTGTATTATCTTCGCCGCAAACCTTAAAATCCGACGTATTTATGACCACTCGAACCATCCATCCTGCTCCGGCGATCTTCCGCCTGTCGTGAAGAGCCGCCCGCCCTGAAATCAGCTTTCTGATCTTCCACCTTTCGGGGTACTGACTTTCCCGATCTGTCCGCCTGCGCCTTTGCGTGAGCGTCGATGCGATACGTCCCGCCTTTGCCGCCCTAAGCCTCCGCCGACTATATCCGGCGGGTCTTGCGGGCCAGCTTCGGCGGGCCGTGTCCGGGGCTTCGGCCCCGGCATCGACCGCTCCCGAAACGGGAGGAAGCAAGGTTGTGTTTTCGTGCCACAAAAATTCGTCTCCGACGTTTTTTGCGACCACTTCAAACAACCTTGCTCTGCGAGGCCATCCCATTCGGACTGCTCCCGGCACGGGTCGCATTCCGAAACGCCCGCCGCTCCCTGCGGTCGCCGCGGGCTTGGGATTCGGGGCGTCTGCGACGCGGGTTTACGACCGTGCCTGCTCCACTCGTTTTACTCGGTCATCCGGCAGCGGTCGGACGTGCGGCCATGCGCTGAACTAACACGGGTTCGCACATGGCCGAGAACCGAAAGAACAAGGGCGGCAGACCGCCCAAAACCGCCTCCGCAAAGCACTCCGAAACCGTCCGTTTCCGCGTAACGGCCGCCCAGATGCAAACCCTGCAACAAAGCGCAGCGAAAGGCAGGCTGACCCTGTCGGAATATGCCCGGCAAATGGTGCTTGCCGGAAAGATCATCGCCCCGGCCAGCCCCGAAGAACTGGGCCTCGTCGCCGAACTGACCCGCGAGAAGAACAACCTGAACCAGCTTGCCAAAGTCCAGAATGCCGCAGGAGCCGCAACGCGGGAAGCGGAACTAATGCGGATCATCCGGTTTTATAACCAGACTATAAACCGATTGAAACGTAAGACTGAATCAAGCAGAGGAAGAAATCAACCGTAGTCTGAAATCACGCTGTCGCTGATTGGTTTCAGCGGTTGAAATCAATCACACGTAGAAATCACCCATACAATGATAGGAAAAATCGTAACGGGCAAATCGTTCGGCGGAGCCGTCGAGTATGTCCTCAGGAAAGAGAAAGCCCGCCTGCTGGAGAGCGACGGGGTAGATACCGAAGGCATCCGGTCGATAATCGACGACTTCAACTTCCAGCGCAAGGCCCGCCGGGAGATCGCAAAGGTCGTGGGGCATATCTCGCTGTCGTTCCACCGGGACGATGCGCCGACGCTGACCGACGAGCGGATGCGGGAACTGGCGGCGGCCTACATGGAGTGCATGGGTATTGCCGATACGCAGTATATCGTCGCCCGGCACAACGACACGGAACATCCCCACCTGCATATTATCTACAACCGGGTGAAATACGCCGGACGCTTGTGGCGGATAAGAACGAACGCCGCCGGAACGTCAAAGTCTGCAAACAGCTTAAACGCCGATACGGGCTGACATTCTCCAACGGTAGGCAGAACATAAAGACCGAACGGCTGCACGGAGCGGATAAAGTGCGGCAGGAGGTGTTCGACGCCATAACCCGCATCCTGCCCAAATGCGACCGGATCGCCGACCTGTCGGCCAAGCTGAAACGGCAGGGGATCGGCATGCAGTTCATCCACCGGGGTAACGACCCGAAGAAAGCGGTTCAGGGCGTAACCTTTACCAAAGACGGACTGACATTCAAAGGCTCGCAAGTAGACCGCAAATTCAGCTATGCCGGATTGTCGAAGATGATCCGCGAACGGGTCGAGACGTTGGCACGGGAAGCAGCCGACGAGGAAATCAAATACATGCGGGAAAGACGGCGGGAGCAGGAACGCAACACAACGCCGAAGCCGCGGAAAGCAGAAAAGCCGCAACCGCCGCAGGTCAAACGGGAAGAAACACCCCGCCTGCAACAGTCGCGGCAGATACAACCGGTTTCAGCCGTACTGAAGCCCTCCGCGCCGCAGCAGGTCGAAATCGGCGGTACGCGCTTTACGCAGGAGCAATGGCGGCAGTTGCAGGAGAACCGGATGCTGCGGATAATCGTTCGCCGGAGCGATGCAAATATGCTGCGCGAATACTGGTTCGACAATGCAGGCGGGTTGCAATACACTCTTATCGCCCTGCGCCGCAGGGATGAAGCCTTTACCCGTGAATTGGTTACGGCGATAAAAGGCTGTCGGCTGACGGTGCAGGAACAGAAACAGTTGTATTCCGAACAAGGGTTGATTAAGGCGTTCCGCAGGCAGGACGGAACGGTTTACCGCTCCCGGTTCGGGGTGGAAGCAAAGTCCGGACAGAAAGATATGCTGTCCGAGTGCGTATTATCCGTGCAACAGCCGCAAGAGGCGAAGCCCGACACAAAGCCGCAGGTGAAACCGGAACAGCAGCAAAACCGAGGCCGCAGGTGATTACAATATCACCTAAAAAACGAGGACGCCATCTATAATTAGATCTTTTAAATGCAAAATAGTAAAATTCATTTATTATATTTGTTTCAAATAATTGCGATTCAGATATGAATACAAGCCTGTTAACTCCTAAATGTAATATTGCTAATAAGGTTAAGAATACAAATTTACCTCGTACAAAGCCTTTATTGCCTCTTTTTGAAGTAGTAAGCAATGCTATTCATTCAATCAAGGAAGCTGTAGATGCCGAAGTTTTGGATTTCAAAGATGCCAAAATTAATATTAAAATTATTAGGTATGGTGCTGAAGAAGATTTGTTTTCAACATTTGGAGATGGTTTAGATAGATACTCGATTGATTCATTTGAAGTTACAGATAATGGCATAGGCTTTACCAATGATAATCTGAACTTTTTTGCCGAGGCCGATACCGACCATAAAAGAGAAATCGGCGGAAAAGGAGTTGGTCGGTTTGTCTGTTTGAAGGCATTCAAATCAATGTCTGTTAAAAGTATATACTACGAAAACGGTCATAATAACTACCGCTCATTCTCTTTTGTCCCGACTCCACAAGGGTTTGAAAACTACATTGAGCAGGAAAATGTATCACAAGAGCGAAAGACAACCATTTCTTTAGTTGGCTTTCGACCCGAATATAGAGATAATAAAAAATACACGCCTACTGATATAGTTGAAATATCGAGAGAGATTGTCACTCATTTTCAATTATTTTTCTTGAATAGGGAAGCCCCAAAAATTACAATTCACAACCAAAATTCCGTTAGTGTTGATTTGAATTTATTATTTGAAAATGAGTATATTAAAGGTATACAAGAAAGTAGCTTTTTTGTTGCTTGGAACGAATTCAAAGTCATTCTTACAAAATCATATAAGGCACAAAGTCATAAACTAATCTTTTGTGCCCATAATAGAGCTGTAAAGATCGAAGGCTTATATAATAAAATCATTGATTTAGGTAAATTCTCAGTCAAAGAGAAGGAGGGTGAAGACGGGTTTTATTACCAAGCATTTGTAATAGGAGCCCTACTCGATGAACATGTTGATATAGAGCGCACAAGTTTCAATTTAGGCAATGATAATGACATTGAGGATGACGAAGATGATAATTCAACGGATGCCTCGCTAGCAAAGATACGGCGGGAGGCAATCAAAACAATCGAAAAGTTACTTGCAGATTATCTGGAAAAAGTTCGGGCAGAAAAAATAAAAAAATATATGCCTGTGATCGATGAGACCATGCCTCAATATAAAAGCGTTGTACATTATAAAGGCGATAAGGTGAAATTATTATCACCGAATCTCTCACCGGAGAAACTAGATATTGAATTATACAAAATTGCATCCGACTGGAAATTAGAGGTAAAGGAAAAGTGCATCGCTTTGCTTGAAGAGAAAAAAGATGTCACAACATTAAGTGAATATAAAGAAAAATACGACCAATTCTTAACAGAATTCAATGATGTAGGCAAATCTGAACTAGCAAGATATGTCGTACACAGAAAAGCTGTGATTGAATTACTGGATGAATTAATAGGGAAAACAGACGAAGATACATTTACGAACGAAGATATTATTCATAGTATATTTTTTCCAATTCGAACTAGTTCGGATGAAGTCCCATTTAACAAACAAAACTTATGGTTATTGGATGAACGTCTTGCATACCATTCTTTTTTGTCTTCAGACAAAACATTTGAATCTATACAACAACTTGATTCCAAGAGTACAGACAGGCCAGACCTACTGATTTTTAATGATGCTATTGCTTTTACGGAGGATGAATCTGGGCCATATAACTCTTTTACTATAGTTGAGTTCAAAAAGCCACAACGGAATAATTATATAGATAATGATCCGAAGCATAATCCTTTGGATCAAGTCGAAACATATATTGAAGAACTATTAGAGGGCAAGGTAACTAACCGGCGAGGAAGAAAAATTATAGTCGATACTAATACTCCGTTCTATGTTTATATTGTTTGTGACATTACCAAGTCTTTCGAAAAAATATTGAAAAAAAGAGAGTTCAAGCCAATGCCTGATGGGCAAGGCTATTTTTACTTTAAATCAGAGTATTATTCTGCTTATATAGAAGTTATACCATTCGAAAAAGTAGTCACAAATGCAAAAAAACGCAACAGAATTTTATTCGACAAATTAGGTATTGATTGAAATCAGAAACGTATCCTACTAATATAAAGAATTTTTAAAGAATTAAAAATGAATTGCTCCATTGCCTTTGAAAAGTTAATAATACGTAAAGCATTCTATTTTAGACGTTTCGGAAAAGATCGTGAGATGTTTGTAGGAGCAGAATTTCATCAATATAAAGGATGGAGTTGCAATAAAAGTCGTTTAACTGAAAAACAATTATTGCAGTTATTAGATAACCGATTAGCTCTTAAATTACAAACACTTGGTAGACTATCAACTAAAAGATTTCATAATAGGCTTGGAAATTGCGCCGAGGTACATGCTGCTAATAAGGTATTGGGGCAAAACTGTATAATATCAATCAACCAATTAACATTTTCAAATGCATATCGCCCCCGAACCTTACAAAAACACGATTATTGTCAAAATTGTTTAGATACTTTTAATATTCATAATTAGTGTTGCTTCAAAACGATTATTTTCGTAATAGAGACATTGATTGGTTTATCCAGATTAACGATATGCCAATACATGTAGCATCAGGTGGAGGAGCTCTTCCATATATCATCCAAGAAGACTTTGAACGAAATAAAAAGCTTTTAAGAGAAATAAATAGAAGACCAAATTTTTTTCTTAAAAGAGAGATAAGGCTCCGAAAAATGCTATTATTCCATTTATTCCAAGAGCGAAGGCCATCGTTGAAAAATACAAGGGGATGACCGTCGGAAATTATCTCTTGCCCATATTCACTCATAAGCATAACACCGAGGCCAAGCAGACCGACAGGGTGAAGCGCATCTACGAAAGAGCATCCGATACTTTCCGAAAAGTACAGAAACTTATCGGCTGCGATGAGCAACCAATATGGGCCGGAGCACGCGGAACATTCATCGTTGAAATGCTTAAAGCGGACTATACCGAGATGGCCTTGGCGGAGATTGTCGGCCTCCATCCGGCACGCATTTGTGGATACTATTCCATACCAATTATGCACGGTGAAATGTAACGAGATTTTTGAGCGGTTTTGGGGCGAGACTACATATTGGCCTACATGAAATCAGGAGGTTATTAAATAAAAAAGGCGGTTCCTTTCGGGACCGCCTCTTTTTATTCAAATCGAGTCGTTTTTACAATGTACTCATAATGAATGCTTTGTCAATTATCGAGAATTTCGCATAAAACAAAGATGTAGGACTCCCGGAGGCACCCTTTTTGTTTTCTTCTAACCTAAATATACCGAGATTTTTCCGCCCAAAACATAACGAATTTTGAGTTGCAAATTCTAAAACTCAATCGCTATGTTTACCATTCGCATCAAGGGTCGTCGCAATCCGAAAGACCTCGATTTAGTCAAACTCACTTTGATCTTCCACAAGACAGGTTTCGCCAGAGTCTCGAAAGAATTTTACATTTCCGGACTGTATAAAGACTGGAGCCCGAAGGCCCAATCATTCCGTGGTGACAGTCCGCAGATCAAACACAAAAATCAACTGCTCCGAAATCTCAAACTCAAATATCTGGAGATCGCTGAGCGATGGGAGGCCGAGAAGAAGGATTGGACGCCGGTCGAGTTGTCCCACTACTTCAACAAAGAGAAAATAATTCGCGATCGGTATATTACTGTGCCGAAAATGCTCGATCTGATGGTCGAGAAATTTCTCGAACGGGAGCGATTCAAAAATGGCTGGATCATAACCAGCCAGAGGAACGCAGAGAAGTATCGCCGCTTGAAAAAGCAACTCACTGAATTTACCCATAACAAATACCGCCGGGAGTTCTCCAAATACCTCTTCCGAGATATAACTGAGAAGTTTCTTCTTGAGTTCGCTATGTACGAACAGCAACGTGGCGCCCGCAATGGCAATCTTGGCGGAGTGCAGCAAAAGCTAAAGATTCTCCATGCAACTTTTGTCGAGGCCAAACATCGGGGCGTCTATAATGTCCGGCTGTCCGTCTTTAAGGCTGTCCGTGGTAAAGTAAAGGGGCCGGTCCATTGTCCGAAATCCGTTTCCCAAGCCACGATCAGTGCCATCGAACAATTCGACCGGCAGAGGTTGAAAGAGAAAGAACAACTGTATCTCGACATGTTTCTGTTCAGCTATTATGCCGGCGGGATGTCGGCTATTGACACCTGCTTCCTTACGGCCGATCTGATCAAGGACGATATGATTCTTTATGAGCGAATGAAATGCGACAAGCGGGCGCAGCTCATATTAGTTGATAAAGCCAAAGTGATTATCGACCGGTATAGAACAACGTACAGACGTTCTCTCGACTATATTTTCCCGGTATTTACGAGAAAGCATAATACGGAACTCAAGATGTATGAGCGTGTAAAGCGCTTATCGAGTTTGGTTTGCCAGCTTCTTCGAAAAATCTGCGACGAGGCTGGAATCACCGAAACGGTGGTTTGGAGTTCCGCCCGCGGCAGCTTCATTTCCCGCCTGATCGATGAGGGCTACCATCCACTCCAGATTGCCGAACAGACCGGTAATTCTCCGCATACGATTTATAAATACTATTATTCAAACACCAATAAAGAGGCGATGCGGGAGGAGATGAATAGGATATTGTAAGTCAAAATACCTATCTATTATGTCTAGATAAATACAGTTAGATATTAACATATAAATACTAAATATGAGATATTCAGACTAAACAGCTAATTTATTTTATATCTTTGGCATTAAATCTTCATAAATAGACATTACAAGTGAGTCCCAAAGTTGAAAAGAAATGTAGTTTGAGATTTGAACCAATAAAATTGGATTCAATATTTCATGTTTTGGACGGAGTTTCTTGGTTAGATAAGCCCGATAACTCAGAAATTTCTCAATTTTCCGGGCTGGATCCGCGTACTGTCGGCAAGGCAATTAAAAACTGTCTAAATATGGGGATAGTAACCGAATCTTCCAGAGGTGCTTATGTATTGACTATTCCATACCCATTTAAAGGTAGTGAATCACAAAAGAAAACAGTCCTTAAAGAAGCTATTTTCAAAATGCCTCTGATAGCTAGCGTTAGACAATTTCTAAAATTAGGAGACACAATAGACAATGCCACGAGGAAAGCCGCCACTGTTCAGAAGATTACTAATTATGAGAAACTAGCCATTGAGCCATTGATCAAATGGGCAGATCAATTAGGTGCTCTTTCTCTAGATACGATGTATGAGGATTTTGCTGAAGAGGGAGTACAAATAAAAGAAGAACGGCATCAATCCGCATCTAATGCTCCGGTCATTTTCCTATCACATAGCTCTCAGGATAAACCATTCATTCGACAACTCGCTGCTGATCTTTCAAAAGAAGGAATAATCGTATGGTTGGATGAGCAGCAGATTAAAGTTGGAGATTCAATAAACGACAAGATAAGCCAAGGCTTAGCAGAATCAGATTATTTTGTGATAGCTCTCAGCCAGCATTCAATTAATTCTGAATGGGTTAAGAGAGAGTTAAATTCAGCGATGATAACTGAGATTGAGTCCAAGAAAGTACATGTGCTCCCAGTTAAAATATCAGACTGTCAAATCCCAGTACTTCTTAGAGACAAAAAACACGCTGACTTTACGTCTTCATATAAGAGTGGTTTAAATGAATTGATAAAAACATTAAAAGAATAAATATATGGCTAAGAAGAACGCAAGCACAGATGAGAGCAAACTTACAAGAAAAGGTGGAACCAAATTCCCTCGTTACAGTTTAGAGCACCTGGAGCCTCTATTAAAAGACTTAGTGAGTAAGACTCATACCAACTCTATTACTATTGCTCAATTGAATGCAGGAGTATTCAAGGTTGGGTCTAATTCAGATAAAGGGAAGATTAAAAGTTCTGCCTTAAAGCAATTTAAACTCTTATCGGGTGATTATAAGGCTTTTAATGCGACTGAATTGGCTTCCCAAATAGTGTTGTCTGAGGGCACTCAAAAAACAGCAGCATTGCAAACGGCATTCTTTAATGTTAGTGTCTTTAAAAATACTTATGAGACATACAAAGGAGGATCAACTACCGACAAGCAGAAAATTGGTAATTACGCGTCTCAGACGCTCAAAATCCATCCTGATTTAAGGGACGAATTTGTGAAAATTTTTAGCGAATCAGCTAAGGAGGCAAAACTGTGTACCGATAATGGAACCACTTTAGATTTTAATCTGCCCGTGAGTGCCAATACGGATCTGCCCTCAATAGAAGAGGAGGAAAGCACAACCCATGCGGAGGAACATGATGCCAGCAATGGGGCATCGGTAAATGATGAATCACCTCAGCCAACCCATATTAGTAGAAAATCAGGTCCAATTTCTAATGTCAGTATAAACATTGATATTGATCCATCAATGGATCCAGAGAAATTAGAGAAACAGTTGAAATTACTTAAAGCATACGGGGTTATATAGGGTTCTCCATACTTCAATTTAGATAGAAGTAGGCTTCATGAAGATGTAGGGCTCAAACTTAAACTCGGACTGACAACTATAATTAATCACTCTTGGAGGTGGGATGCCGATTTTCCTCCGGCAATTAAGTATAAGGACAAAGACTAATAACATCTTTCCTAACCTGCTCGGGGTATTAACCACTATTCTTGTGTAGTTAAAGCAGGTTAATTATGGAGGTCATAACGATAGAGTCGAGAGCTTTTAAGCAGCTTGTCGAAAAATTGGATGCATTGTCGGAGTACGTGTGCTCGATGGAGCGACCAGTGATAGGGAATGACGATGAAACTTGGGTAGATAGTCAGAAAGTCTGTCGATTTTTGGAGATAATCGAACGGACGTTGCAACGGCTTCGGACAAACGGAAAGATCACCCACTCCTGCATGGGTGGGAAGTATTACTACCAGATCGGCGAGATCAAAAAACTACTCAAAGCGAACGTAATCAAGAGTACCGATGAGTGTTTGCAGGACTTGATAGCACATCACAAAAAATAACACTATATTTGTATCAGTAAACCGAGAAAAACAGTTTCCAGAAGGGTGAAAACACCAAAGGAAAGGGGTTTCGAAAAATGTCCCCGCCGGTGTCCCACTTTGGGAAAACAACCCGGCAAAACAAAGGGAAGTGCTTGATGAACAAAGCATAAGGAAGTCGTAGGTCAGACTCCCGTTTTCCGCTCCAAACAGACAATTAAATCCTTGCGACAAGCGAATCAGCGAGTTGTGAGGATTTTTCTTTTATACCCGTCGGCGGATCTTTTGCTTCCGCAGGGGGAATTACTTTTCCGGGATGAACAGTCCGGACATGTTCGCCTGTTCGAGGGTGAGGAGCCTGACCTTTTTAGGAATGCCGCCGGCATATCCCGTCAGGCTGCCGTCGCTGCCCACGACCCGGTGGCAGGGGATGATAATGCTGATCGGATTGTGCCCTACGGCACCGCCTATGGCCTGCGCCGACATGGTTTGCTTTCCCTGCTGCCGTGCGATTTCTTCCGCAATATCCTTATAGGTGATTGTTTCCCCGTACGGTATTTGCAGTAATATTTCCCATACGGCCTGCCGGAAGGGCGACCCTTCGGGGCGCAGCGAGGGTGTAAATCCCGGGTTTTTCCCGCTGAAGTAGCAGTCCAGCCACCGCTGTGTCTGGTCGAATACGGGGAGCTGCTTCTCTTCGTGTGCTGCCGGCAGTGTGGCGGCAAAGTATTTTTGCCCGTCGAACCAGAGCCCGGTCAGGCTGTTGCCGTCGGCGGAGACCGTTATCCCGCCGAGGGGCGACTGGTATTTACAAATGTACTGCATGGTGTTATCGGTTAAAGTAAAGGTTGGAATCTTCCGGGGCTTCTTCTCTCGAAGCTATCGTGCAACAGCCCGGGGGCGTAGTACGATTACATTTGGCATGCTTTCATCGGTTATGTGTTTGTCGTTTTGCCTTCGATATTCGGCAGGAAACCCGTGATTATCCCCAACAGGGGCAGCAGGGTGCTGATCCGAAAGATGAATTCGATGCTGGTCTTGTCGGCCAGCCAGCCGAAGAAGGCCGAGCCGAGGCCGCCGAGGCCGAACATCAGCCCGAAAAAGATCCCGGCGACCATCCCGACCTTGCCGGGCATCAGGTCGGTGGCGTAGACCAGGATGGCGGAGAATGCCGAGGAGATGACGAGTCCGATGATGACGGCGAGCACGATCGTGCAGGTCAGGTTCGCATAGGGCAGCAGCAGGGTGAAGGGCGCAGCCCCGAGGATGGAGCCCCAGATCACGTATTTACGCCCGAAACGGTCGCCCAGCGGCCCGCCGGCGACCGTGCCGACAGCCGATGCCCCGAGGAATGTGAAGAGGCAGTACTGCGCCCCCTGCACCGAGATTTCGAATTTATCCATCAGGAAGAATGTGAAGTAGTTGGTCATGCTGGCGATGTAAAAGTATTTCGAGAATACCAGTACGCCCAGGATGCCCAGTGCGAGGCGGATTTTGCGTTTCCCCAGGTGGTGTGCCGGGGCCGCTGCGGCTGCCGCGGGGCGGTTTGCGGTGACGGTGAGGCGAAGTTTATACCACCTCCCGATTCTCGAGAGGATGAGGATGGCGAGGATTGCGGCCAAAGCGAACCAGCCGATCGAGGCCTGCCCGAAGGGGATGACGACCAGCGCGGCCAGCAGCGGCCCCATGGCGCCCCCGGCGTTGCCGCCGACCTGGAATATCGACTGTGCCAGTCCTTTCCGGCCTCCCGAAGCGAGTTGCGCCACCCGGGAGGATTCGGGGTGGAAGACCGAAGAGCCGCAGCCGATCAGCCCTACCGCCAGCAGGATGGGTACGAAGCCCGGGGCGACGGAGAGGGTGAACAGCCCGAGCAGCGTGAAGCACATCCCCGCGGCGAGCGAGTAGGGGCGCGGATGGCGGTCTGCGTAGAGTCCGATGAAGGGTTGCAGCAGCGACGAGGTCATCTGGAAAACCAGCGTGATGATTCCGATCTGGGCGAACGTGAAGCCGAATTTCTCCTTAAGGAGCGGGTAGACGGCCGGGATCACCGACTGCATCATGTCGTTCAGCAGGTGGGTGATGCTGATCATGAACAGTATCGGGTAGACCGTTCCGGTCTCCGTGAAGCGCCGCAGGCGTGTGTCCGTGGGTTTTGTAAGCGTCTCCATTGCTGCGGGCTATGGTTCTTCGAGTATCCGCGTGATCGCCTCCCGGGCATTCCGCACGTCCCCGGCAAGGATGTATCCGAGTAACTGCCCGTGCGTGGGCTGGGTGGCGAGCAGGCACTCCGTGTCCCTGTATATATTGCTGAACCTCTTTTTCAGATGGGCGGCCGTCGAGCGGTACAGCTCGCACAGGATTTCGTTGTGCGTGGCCTCGGCCAGGGCGATGTGGAAGTTGACGTCGGCTTCGATACAGGCCTGCAATGCCCCGGCAGCTGCGGTCGCTCCCCGCTCCGCGAGGTGCTTTTCGAGGACTGCGGCGTCGTGTGCCGTTCGCCGTTCGGCGGCTTTTTCGGCGATCGCGGCTTCCAGTATTTTCCGCACTTCGTCCAGGTCGTGCAGGTCGGCGCGCCCGAGGCGCCGCTCCATCGGTTCGTCCGGGGGCGTGAGGCGTTCGACAAATGTCCCGGCACCTTGCCGTACCTTCAGGAACCCCATGTTGGACAGGATTCTGACCGCTTCGCGCACGGTCGAGCGGCCGACCCCGAAAATCTGCATCAACTCCGGTTCGGGCGGTAGTTTTTCGCCCACCTCGAATTTTCCGGACATGAATTGCCCCTGCAACCGGCCGGCCAGCTCTTCGGCCAGCGATTTCTTGCTGAGTTGCATGTTCGAACCGGGTTTCATCATATCATCTGATGTTTTGCACGAAGGTAGGCATTAATTCCGAACCGGCAAAGTTTTCCGGGATCTTTTGCGTGCGGAAAAAGGTTCGGGCAAGGAAGCTTCACCCGCTGTGATCCGAGAAATGCGGATGAAAGTACGAATTTTCATGTGCGGCAATTTTTGCATGTTATTGGTGAAAAGCGAGGTGCTTTCAGAACGGACAAATATCTAAATTTGTAACAATGAATATAGATGAAGACGATACGAAACTTTTCAGGTTGCTCGAGCCCGGGGAGTTCGGTATCTACACACAGTCTGACGAATTACCGGTATCCGATTGTCCGGTATACCTTATGGAAGGGGTCGGAGGCATCTGCCTGTCGGGTACGGCTACGGTACAGGTTTTCAGCCATCGCTTCCGGATCGTGCGCGGGATGGTGCTTGCCCTGTTTCCCTGGCAGTTGATTTCCATCAAGGAGGTAAGCGACGATTTCGGGATCAGGTTTTTCCGCATATCGCACGATATGTTTACCGATACCCTCAGTTCCCTGTGGAGGGCCAGGCCCGGTTTCTTTTTTTTACATGCGCACGCATATCGCCTCGGAGCCGCGGGAAGAGTATGTCGGGCGGTTCCTGAATTTCTGCGACTTGCTGGCTTACCGTGCCGAAAATGCTCCCGTCATCTGTCGCCGTGAGTCGGTAATGCAACTTTTGCGGGTGTTCTATTGGGACGTCTACACCATCTATCTCAATGATCCGCAGGCTGAAAAGACTGCTTATACCCATAAGGAAGAACTGGCATTCCGGTTCATGCGGACGGTCGTCGAGGAACATTCTCCCAACAGGGACGTGGCGTATTTCGCCGAGAGGCTCGGGATCACTCCGAAGTACCTGACCAACCTGATGAACGAGATCAGCGGGCAGTCGGCACGGGACTGGATCGTCTGCTTCACGATTTTCGAGATCAAGGCGCTGCTCCGGGAATCGGCGATGGACTTGAAGACGATCGTGGCGCGTGTCAATTTTCCCGACCAGTCTACCCTGAGCCGCTTTTTCCGCAGGTACACGGGCATGTCCCCGTCCCGGTATCGGAAGAATATTCATTTCTGAGCTTTAAGCCGGGCGGAAGCCCGGCTTCTTTTTTTGTAGAATGTAGGGCTGAAATGTTTTAAATGGTAGCCGTATTTGTTGTGCTTTTGGTGTGTATTTCACTAATAATATGCGATTTTCGCCCAAAGTTTGGCGAAATTGGGTTTATTTTTTTACATTTGTCAAGATAGAAATGCGGGCTTCTGCGGAATTTGCTTTCGCAGGGCAGAACGGTAGGTGCGGATGGCTGTCGGAAAAGGATGTGATAAACCAATTTTTTCTCATATGAAAAATTTACGATACCTGTGCCTGCTGTGTGCCCTCGCAGTATGCACCATGTTACCGACCGGCTGTATCGAACGGCCGGATGAAGTTCCCGGCCCGGATGACACGGCCCAAGGCGGAAATAAATACGATTACGCCACGACGCGGGATATTCCTCTTAATCTGGACTATGCCCGCAGGGGCAGCAAGGCGCTGTTTGAAATTTATGCCCAGAACCCTGTGAATGCCGTGGACGGTGCGTTTACTCTGAAACCCGGCGTAAAAGCCCTGCTCAGGGCCTATACCGATAACGACGGTAAATATTCGGGAGTGGTCAACCTCCCGACTGCCGTAGGCAAGGTGTACGTGTATAGCGAATCCTACGGTTTCCCCGCCTGTATCGAGGCCGACGTGACTGCCGGCGGTATTTCGTGCAACGTGCGGCAGTTCTACGAAAAGGCGGCCGGGAAGGTCTCCGGCGCCGCGGTTGCCGACCGGGTTGCGGCGACCCGTGCCGATGCGGCCAATCCTTATAACGTGCAGCAGCTCGGCGACTGGACTTGGGAAGGCAAACCGCTCTACATCCTCGGTACAGTGTATGGTCAGAAACCCTACCTGAATATCGCACCTGATTACGCACAGACACCTGCGGGGATGATGAACCGCATTCAGAACGTACTGATGCCGGGCGTCGACAATTCGAAATACGCCATGCCGACCGGGGTGGTCAACCTCAATGTGACGAAGGATGCCCATCTGACGCTGGTGTTCGCCGCAGAACTGGCAGCATGGCGCAATGCCATCGGTTATTATTATTATGATACGCAGAACCCTCCCCGGACGCAAGCCGAGTTCGATGCGCTGCCCAAGTACGTGGCCTTCCCCAACTGCTCTTCTTTTACGACCAATTTCGACGACCCGGACGATTTGGGGTCGGGTGGCGGCGATTGGACGGCACCCCTGTTTTTCGGCGAACAGCTGCGGCTGACCTGTTTCAGGGGAGGCAAGGCTACCGACATTTTCCCAGCCGGTACGACTGTGGGCTGGTTCATGCTGCCCGATGCGTATGAAATTTCGGCTTATGACTATACCGGAAAACTCGATATCACCGGTTCGAAACACCCGGCACGCTATTCGAACAATGAGTTCAATGCGGAGAACGGCCGCTATATGGTCAGCCTTTACGACAAAGTGAGCGGCAAAACCGTGCTCGGCTTCGAGGATGGCGGCGACAACGACTATAAGGACGTGCTTTTCTATGTGGACTCCGATCCTGCCGATGCCATTTACGACCCCGACCGCCCGACGACCGACCCCGGTGACGAGAAGTATCCCGACGTGGCGGGCGACCCTGTGGTCGGCACGCTGGCTTTCGAGGATCTGTGGCCGAGCCAGGGCGATTACGACATGAACGACGTGGTGGTCGGGTACAGCACGACCTTCACGGTCGACAAAGACAACCGGATCGTGGCGATCCGGGATGTCGTCACTCCGTTGCACAGCGGCGGTAAACTCCGGAGCGCCTTCGGTTACCAGCTCGACATTCCCGTAACCGCCGTCAAAGGCGTGAAGATCGAAAACGGGTCTTCGACGGCCGGACTCGAAAAGAACCAGGATAAAGCCGTGGTGATACTCTTCGACGACATCGAGCAGGCCGTGGCCCGGGGGCCCGTTAGCGTCGAGATCAAACTGGACGGGAGCCTGTCGATGGACAAGGTGACCCGCAAGTCGCTCTACAACCCGTTCATCTGCGTGAGCGACAAAGGGTTTGTTCCCGGGGCCGTCCGCAAGGAAATACACCTGACCAACTATCCGCCCACGTCGCTGGCCGACCCCTATCCTTTCGGCCGCAACGATGACAAGAGCTCGCTGGACAAGGCGGGGAACCCCATCGGGCCCTATTATTATGCGACTTCCGAGTTGTATCCTTTTGCCATCGACCTGCCCGTTACCGATTACCGGATCCCGGACGAGATGGTGAAAATCGACGTCTTCTATCCCTATTTCGCCGACTGGGTGAAGAGCCGTGGCGAAAAACACAAGGAGTGGTATAAGAACTCCGTGAAATAGACCCGGTATTGCCGGTTCGCACGGAGCCCCTGCATCGCGGGGGCTCCGTGTTGTATGGGGCTGCCGGAACGATATGTGGAATTATTGTGTTACCTTTGCCGAAAAGAATGAACGAACCGAATGGCAAAGATTCTTATTATCGACGACGAGGAACAGTTGCGCAAGCTGCTGGCCCGCATCATCGCTCTGGAAGGTTACGAGGTGGCCGAGGCCGCCGATTGTGCCGGGGGGCTCAGGATGCTCCGCCGCTATGAACCCGATGTCGTGCTGTGCGACGTCAAGCTGCCCGACGGCAACGGTGTCGAGATGGTCGGACGGATCAAGCAGGCCATGCCGTCGGCCGAGGTCATCCTGCTGACGGCCTACGGCAATATCCCCGACGGCGTGCAGGCCATCAAGAACGGGGCATTCGATTACATAACCAAGGGCGACGACAACAACAAGATACTGCCGCTGCTGAGCCGTGCCACCGAGAAAGCGCAGATGCAGCGCCGGCTGGCTCGTCTCGAGGACAAACTCTCCGAAGAGCATTCGTTCGACCGCATCATCGGTTCGTCGGAAGCCCTCCGCAGTGCGGTCGCGCTGGCGCGCAAGGTCGCCGTCACGGATACCTCGGTGCTGCTCACGGGTGAAACCGGAACCGGCAAGGAGGTTTTTGCGCAGGCCATCCACCACGCCAGCCCGCGCGCGAAGGGGGCGTTCGTCGCCGTCAACTGTTCGGCTTTCTCCAAGGAACTGCTCGAAAGCGAATTGTTCGGCCACCGTGCCGGCAGCTTCACGGGTCCCACCAAGGATAAGAAAGGGTTGTTCGAGGAGGCCGACAAGGGGACGCTTTTCCTCGACGAGATCGGCGAGATGCCCGTCGAGCTGCAGGCCAAGCTGCTGCGCGTGCTCGAATGCGGCGAGTTCATCAAAATCGGCGAGACCCGCCCGACCAAGGTCGACCTGCGGATCATCGCCGCCACGAACCGCGACCTCGAAAAGGAGATCGTTTCCGGGAATTTCCGCGAAGACCTCTTCTTCCGACTTTCTGTTTTCCGCATCCACCTGCCGTCGCTGCGCGAACGGCCGGGCGATATCGCCGAATATGCCCGGTTCTTTGCGGCGCAGTTCGCCGACAGGATGGGGCGCCGGATCGACACGATCGACAAGGGATATATCGCCGCACTGGAACGCCATGCCTGGCACGGCAACGTCCGCGAACTGCGCAACGTCGTGGAGCGCAGTCTGATCATGGCCGAAGGCAACGCCCTCACCGTCGGCTGCCTCTCCCCCGAATTCCATGCCGCGTCGTGCGACGGCTCCGTGCCCGACTCGATGGCGCTCGACGCCCTCGAACGGCACCACATCCTCAGGGTACTCGAATACACGAAAGGCAACAAGGCCGAGGCCGCCCGCCTGCTGGGCATCGGCATCGCCACGCTTTACCGCAAGCTGGAAAGTTACGGCATGAAGCCCTGACGCCGGCGCCAGGCGTATCATTCTGAGACGGCCGCCTTATCATTTTGATAGGGCGGCCGTTCTTTTTGGCAGGTATGCCAAAGTCGCATCTGTTTGACAATTAGTCGCATAGTGCCGAAATTCCTGTTTTGGCACTCCCTTCGTATTCCTTTGGACACAAACCGAAAGAAGAAATCGACATGGTAATCGTGATCCTGATCCTGATCCTGATATTCTGCGGCGCAATGCTGTTGCTGTGCCGGATGCTTTGCGGTTTTACGAAATTGTTGTCTAACTCAAAAAAAGAACGAAGATGAATGGAACTGTGTTGTTCCTGTTGCTGTGCGCCCTCGGGTCGCTGTGTTACTGGTTTTATTCGAAATGTGTGGATTGGTTTGAAAAAATCTGATGAAAAATGTTTACAGGACTGCTTATTCTGAGCATCGTCGGATTCGTCTATCTGATGTACGTGCTCGTAAAACCCGAAAGATTCTGATTGTCTGACCCCGAAAAAACGCAAATAAATGAATACCGAAATTTTAGGCGTTATCCTGCAATGGGTGGCTCTGGTGGTGCTTTGCTATCCGCTGGGACGCTACATTGCCAAAGTATACCGAGGTGAGCGCACGTGGCTCGACTTCATGGCTCCTGTCGAACGGTTCGTCTACCGCGTGTGCGGTATCGACCCCGCGCAGGAGATGGACTGGAAACAGTTTCTCAAGGCGCTGCTGATGGTCAACCTCTTCTGGTTCTTCTGGGGCATGCTGCTGCTGGTTTTCCAGGGCTGGCTGCCGCTCAACCCCGACGGCAACCCCGGGCAGTCGCCCGATCTGGCGTTCAACACCTGTATCTCGTTCATGGTCAACTGCAACCTGCAACATTACAGCGGCGAGACGGGGTTGAGCTATTTCACCCAGCTGTTCGTCATCATGCTCTTCCAGTTCGTCACCGCAGCCTGCGGCATGGCAGCCATGGCAGGTGTCATGAAGGCGCTGGCTGCCAAGACCACGAAGACCATCGGCAACTTCTGGGTGTTCCTTACCAAGAGCGTAACCCGTATTCTGATGCCGTTGTCGCTCGTCGTGGGTATCCTGCTCGTCATCAACGGAACCCCGATGTCGTTCGACGGCAAACAGACCATCACTACGCTCGAAGGCCAGGAGCAGGTCATCTCGCAGGGCCCTACAGCGGCCATCGTGCCTATCAAACAACTGGGCACCAACGGCGGCGGCTATTTCGGCACCAACTCGGCACACCCGCTCGAAAACCCCAATGCCTTTACCAACATCCTCGAGTGCTGGTCGATCCTGATCCTTCCGATGGCGATGGCCTTCGCGTTCGGCTTCTATACGCGCCGCCGTAGGCTCGCCGCATGGATTTTCGCCGTGATGCTCTTCGCCTATACCGCGGGCGTCGTCTTTTCGGTATGGCAGGAGACGGGCGGCAGCCGGCAGATCGACCGGATGGGTATCGCGCAGGAGCTCGGTTCGATGGAGGGCAAGGAGATCCGCATCGGTTCGGCGGCTTCGGCCATGTGGGGCATGACGACGACCGTCACCTCGAACGGGTCGGTCGACTCGATGCACGATTCGCAGACCCCGCTGAGCGGTATGCTGCAAATGCTCAACATGCAGATCAACTGCTGGTTCGGCGGTGTCGGCGTGGGATGGATGAACTACTTCGCATTTCTTATTATCGCGGTCTTCATCAGCGGCCTGATGGTGGGCCGTACCCCCGAGTTCCTCGGCAAGAAGGTCGAGGCGCGAGAGATGAAGATCGCCACGCTGGTCGTGCTGATGCACCCCTTCCTGATCCTCGTCGGCACGGGAATTTCAGCCGCCGTAGCCGCTGCCGACCCGGAGATCGGCTGGCTCAACAACCCCTCGTTCCACGGCCTGAGCGAAATGCTCTACGAGTACACCTCCTCGGCCGCCAACAACGGTTCGGGTTTCGAGGGGCTGGCCGACAATACGCCGTTCTGGAATATTTCGACCGGCATTGCGCTGATCATGGGGCGTTATTTCCCGATCGTGGGGCAGGTCGCCATCGCCGGGCTGCTCGCTTCGAAGAAATATATCCCCGAAAGTGCCGGTACGCTCAAGACCGATACGGGAACCTTCTCGCTGATGACTTTCGCCGTCATCATCATCGTCGCTGCGCTCTCGTTCTTCCCTGCGCTGGCACTGGGCCCGATCGCCGATTACCTGACTTTCTAAAATGTTACGACTATGAAACGAAACAGAAATAATTCCTTGTTCGACCGTACCCTGCTGCGCCAGAGCCTGCGCGCCTCGTTCCAGAAGCTCGACCCGCGCAAGATGGTCAAGAACCCCATCATGTTCACCGTCGAAGCCGTCACCTTCGTCATGTTGCTGCTGATCGTGTGGATTGCCGTGACGGGCAATACCTCGCAGGGGTCGCTGCTCTATAACGTCGTGGTCTTCCTGGTGCTTTTCGCCACGGTGCTCTTCGCCAACTTCGCCGAGGCCATTGCCGAGGCGCGCGGCAAGGCGCAGGCCGACTCGCTGCGCAAGACCCGTGAGGAAACCCCTGCCAAGCGGATCGACCCCGACGGACAGTCGCATATCGTGAGCAGTTCCGACCTCAGGCAGGGTGACCTCTTCGAATGCGTCGCCGGTGACACGGTCGCCGCCGACGGCGAGATCGTCGAGGGGCTCGCTTCGATCGACGAGAGCGCCATCACGGGCGAGTCCGCCCCTGTGATCCGCGAGGCGGGCGGCGACAAAAGTTCCGTCACGGGCGGTACCAAAGTGCTTTCCGACCGCATCCTGGTGAAGGTTACGGCGCGTCCGGGCGAAAGTTTCCTCGACAAGATGATCGCCCTCGTGGAAGGCTCCTCGCGCCAGAAGACGCCCAACGAAATCGCCCTGACCATCCTGCTGGCAGGCTTTACGATCGTGTTCGTCATCGTCTGCGCGACGCTCAAGCCCTTTGCCGATTACGTCGGCGCCAACATCACCGTCGCGGCGTTCATCTCGCTGTTCGTCTGCCTGATCCCGACCACCATCGGCGGCCTGCTTTCGGCCATCGGCATCGCCGGTATGGATCGTGCGCTCCGCGCCAACGTCATCACCAAGTCGGGCAAGGCCGTCGAGACTGCCGGCGACATCGACACACTGCTGCTCGACAAGACCGGTACGATCACCATCGGTAACCGCAAGGCCACGGGCTTCTATCCGGTCGACGGGTTCGGTGCCCGGGAGTTTGTCCGGCTGTGCGTCCTCTCGTCGGTGTCCGATCCGACGCCCGAAGGCAAGTCCATCGTCGAACTGGGTGCCGAGCAGGGCATCAAGACCGATCCCCTGCAACTGGTCGGCGTGCACATGGTGAAGTTCACCGCCGAGACCAAGTGCTCGGGTGTGGACATGCCCGACGGCCGCCGTATCCGCAAGGGCGCTTCGGAAGCGATCCTGCGCATGTGTGCCGAGGCGGGGCACGAATGCCCCGCAGGTATCGAAGCCACCGTGCGCCGTATCTCCGAGAACGGCGGAACGCCGCTCATCGTCTGCGAGGACGAGCGGATCAGGGGGGTGGTCGAATTGCAGGACATCATCAAGACGGGTATCCGCGAGCGTTTCGAGCGTCTGCGCAAGATGGGCGTGAAAACCGTGATGGTGACGGGCGACAACCCGCTGACGGCAAAATACATTGCCGAACAGGCAGGCGTCGACGACTTCATCGCCGAAGCCCGCCCCGAGGATAAACTCGAATACATCCGCCGCGAGCAGCGGGCCGGTAAACTGGTCGCCATGATGGGCGACGGCACGAACGATGCCCCGGCGCTGGCGCAGGCCGACGTGGGCGTGGCGATGAACAGCGGTACGCAGGCCGCCAAGGAGGCCGGCAACATGGTCGACCTGGACAATGACCCCACGAAACTGATCGAGATCGTCGAGATCGGCAAGCAGCTCCTGATGACGCGCGGTACGCTGACCACCTTCTCGATCGCCAACGACGTGGCCAAGTATTTCGCCATCGTCCCGGCGCTGTTCATCGCCTCCATCCCTTCGTTGCAGGCTCTGAACATCATGCACCTCGATTCGCCCGAAAGCGCTATCCTGTCGGCCGTGATTTTCAACGCGGTCATCATCCCGCTGCTGATCCCGCTGGCGCTGCGCGGCGTGACGTACAAGCCGATCGGGGCTTCGGCCCTGCTGCGCCGCAACCTCTTCATCTACGGGCTCGGAGGTGTCATCGTGCCGTTCGTGGGCATCAAACTGATAGATATGTTGGTAAGTGTATTCTTTTAACGTGTTGCAATTATGAAAAACCTTTGGATTTCAGTGAAGATAACGCTGGCAATGTGCCTGTTGCTCGGCGTGGGATATGTACTCGTGCTGCGCGGGGTTTCGGCCCTTGCGGGCCCCAACGGCGGGCAGGCCGAAACGCTTACGCTCGATGGCCGGGTCGTCGGCGCCGCGAACGTAGGCCAGCAGTTCACCGGCGGGCGCTATTTCTGGGGGCGTCCCTCGGCCGTGGATTACAACGGCGGCGGCTCGGGCGGCAGCAACAAGGCTACGACCAATCCCGAATACCTGGCCGATGTGGAGCAGCGCGTGCAGGATTTCCTCGCGGCGCATCCTTACCTCTCCCGCGGAGAGGTGCCTTCGGAAATGGTGACAGCCAGCGGTTCGGGCCTCGATCCCGACATCTCGCCCCGCGGGGCGCAGGTGCAGGTGCGCCGCGTCGCCGCGGCCCGCGGGCTCGACGAGGCCGTCGTGCAGCGGCTGGTCGACTCGCTGACGCAAAAACCGTGGCTGGGGCTTTTCGGCACGGCGAAGGTCAACGTCCTGCGCCTGAATATCGCGCTGGAAACCCTGCAACCGAACGTCACGGCCTCGGCCGGTGTCCGGCAGGCCGGCGGGTGCGGGGAGGGTGTATCCCCGGAAAACTAATGGAAACTACATGAAACGGATATGGAAAAGAAAACTGAAAAGGATAAATATATGAAACGCTGGATCGTAATTCTGCTAACCGCCATGGCGGTAATGCTCACCGTCGACCTCTGTGCGCAGGATAGGCAGCGCGGTGTGGAAATTTCGGGTGGCACCGACCTCGTGAGCGGCTATGTATGGCGCGGTGTCTGGGAAGCGGGCGTGAGCCTTCAGCCCACGCTGGCACTGGCTGCCGGGAATTTTTCGGTGACCGCCTGGGGTTCGGTCGATTTTGCGGCGACCTCCTACAAGGAGATGGACTTGACGATGGCTTATGCCCTCGGCCCCGTGACTTTCTCGCTGGCCGACCTTTACTGGGAAGGCGGCGCCGGTGACCGGGGCACAATCAGTCGTAACTATTTCCGTTTCGGTGCCGACTCCCCGCACCGTGTCGAGGCTGGGATAGCCTGGTGCATCTCGCCCAGGGTGCCCCTGACCCTGGCATGGAACACGGTACTGTTCGGCGCCGCGGATGTCGATGCCGCCGGCGACCGTGCCTATGCCACCTACATCGAGGCATCCTATCCTTTCGCCGTGAAGGGCATAGATATGAAGGCCGGCGTAGGCGTCGTACCGTGGAACGCCGTCGGCACCTATGGCATCGACCGCGATTTCTATGTGCAAAACGTCTTCGTCAATGCAGCGAAGGGCTGGACGGTAGCGGGGTCGTTGCAACTGGGACTTTTCACTTCGCTGAGCTGGAACCCGGCGGCCGAGGACGTTAATTTCGTGGGCGGAATATCGTTCCGCATGTGATTATGGACAAGGAAGGCAGTGTTCAGCGGTTCCTGGATCTGATCCGCCGCTCGCACCGGGGCAAGTTCAAAATCTACATCGGCATGAGTGCCGGGGTGGGTAAGAGTTACCGCATGTTGCAGGAAGCGCATCAGTTGCTCGACGCAGGCGTGGACGTCTGCATCGGATTTATCGAAACGCACGGCCGTGCCGAAACGGAAGCCCTCGTCGCAGGGCTTCCCCTCGTGCCGCGCCGCAGGCTCTTCTACAAAGGCAAGGAACTCGAGGAGATGGACACGCAGGCCATCCTGAACCTGCATCCCGAGATCGTGGTCGTGGACGAACTGGCGCACACCAATATCGAAGGCAGCGGCAATCCCAAGCGCTGGCAGGACGTGATGCAACTGCTCGATGCGGGGATCAGCGTCATCACGGCGGTCAACATCCAGCATATCGAGGGGCTGAACGAGTCCGTGCAGGAGATTACGGGCGTCGAGGTGCACGAGCGCGTGCCGGACAGCGTGCTGGCCATGGCCGACGAAGTGGTGAACATCGACCTCACGGCCGACGAACTGATCGACCGCCTGAAGGCAGGCAAAATCTATAAACCCGACAAGGTCGCTGCGGCACTCAACAATTTCTTCACGCAGGAGAACATCCTCCAACTGCGCGAACTGGCGCTCAAGGAGGTGGCGCTGCGCGTGGAGAAGAAGGTCGAGAACGAGGTCGCCGCAGGCGACAAGTGCCGCCACGACAGGTTGCTGGCCGTCATCGACTCCTCGGAAAAGCGGTCGCGCCGCGTGATCCGCAAGACGGCGCGCATGGCCACGCACATCAACACCTCGTTCGTCGTGCTCTACGTGCAGGGCGACCGCGAGGCCGCCGACCGGATCCCGCTGGCCAACCAGCGTTACCTGATCAACAACCTGAACCTCGCCACGGAGCTCGGCGGCGAAATCCGCCGGGTGCATTCCAACCGTCCGGTCGAGGCGATCCTCGAAACCTGCCGGGAACAAAAAATCAGTATCGTCTGCGTCGGGCGGCCCGAATTTTCATTATTTTCGCTGCTGAAGAACGCGATCGTGCTGCGCAGCCTGATCGGCCGCCTGTCGCGTATGAACATCGACCTTTTTATTATGTCATGACTATGAAAATACAAGGGAGGCTTACCCTGGGCATTGGCGTGCTGTTCGCCATGATCCTGTTGCTCGGCATCCAGTCGGTCAGCTATGTCCGCCAGCTTTCGCGCGCTACGGGCACCATCCTGGCCGACAACTATAATTCGCTGCAATACGCCGGGGACATGCTCCGTTCGCTGAACGACATCGGCCAGGATTCCGTCTCGCGGCACGCCCTGCGCCAGAGCCTGGCGCTCCAGCAGCAGAACATCACCGAAGTCAGCGAAAAGGAGCTTACGGCGGCCTTGCAGCAGCATGTCGCCAGCCTGAGCGACCCCGTCACCGAGGCCGAGATACAGACCGTGCGTGCCGACCTCTACCGCATTATGGAGGTGAACATGGCGGCCATCCGGGCCAAGAGCTCGCAGGTCGAGGAGCGTGCCGACTATGTCATGTGGTGGCTGATCGTCGTGGCCGCCCTGTGCGCCCTGGTAGCGGGCGCCGTGCTGGTGTGGTTCCCGCGGATGGTGCTGCGCCCGATCGACGAGCTGAAGAAGGGGATCAAGGAGATCGCCAGTCATAATTACGGCAAGCGGCTCGACTTCACGGGCAACCGCGAGTTCGAATCCGTCGCCGAGTCGTTCAACAACATGGCGGCCAAGCTCGACGAGTACCGCCGCAGTTCGCTCGACGACCTGATGACGGCCAAGACGCGGATCGAGGCGATCGTCAATTCGCTCCACGAACCGATCATCGGTCTCGATCCCCGGAAGACCATCCTCTTCATGAACCGCGAGGCGCTGTCGGTGCTCAACCTGCCCGAAACCGTCATCGGGCGCGATGCCGCCGAGGTGGCGCTCGCCAACGACCTGCTCCGGCGCCTGCTGCGCGAGCTTTACGGCGAGAAGAAAAACGCCGGGCAGGAACCGCTGAAGATCTATGCCGACAACAAGGAGAGCTATTTCCAGATGGAAGATACGCCGCTCTACATCATGCCGGTCGGCAGCCGGGAGCAACAGTTCGTCGGCAACCTGATCGTCCTGAACAACATCACCAAGTACAAGGAGCTGGACTCGGCCAAGACCAATTTCATCTCGACGGTTTCGCACGAGATGAAAACTCCCATCTCGTCGATCCTGATGAGCCTGCAACTGCTCGGCGACAACCGTCTCGGGCAGCTCAACGAAGAACAGAAACAACTCGTGGGCAGCATCCGCGAGAGCAGCGACCGCCTGTTGAATATCACGGGCGAATTGCTCAACATGACGCAGGTCGAGTCCGGGAAACTCAGGCTCATGCCCAAGGTCGTGAAGCCTGTCGAGCTGATCGACTATGCGGTCAAGGCGACACAGGTGCTGGCCGAGCGTTTCCGCTGCTTCGTCGAGGTGGAGTATCCCGAGAAGATTTCGAAACTGTTCGTCGACAACGAAAAGATCGCATGGGTCATCACCAACCTCCTCTCCAACGCCATCCACCATTCCCCCGAGAATTCGCGCATCATCGTCGGGGCCGTGCAGCATGAAAAGGCGGTCGAGATTTTCGTGCAGGATTTCGGACGGGGCATCGACCCGCGTTACCATAAGAGCATTTTCGAGCGTTATTTCCGCGTGCCGGGTACCAAAGTGCAGGGCAGCGGGTTGGGGCTGGCCATCTCCAAGGAGTTTGTCGAGGCGCACGGCGGTACGATCTCGGTCGAAAGCGGGATCGGCAAGGGAAGCCGCTTTTCGATCCTGTTGCCGGCATAGCGCCCTGCCGGGGAGGCCCCTCACAGCGCGCCGAAGCCGCAGGCATCGTGCCTGCGGCTTCCCCGTTTTCGTTTGCCCGGACGGAATTGTCCGGTGTGGCGACGGCAGGCGGCAGCGGGAAAGAAATAAAATTCGCATTTTCCCCGGCTTTCTCCGTATTTATTTATTTTGCCTGTTGCAGACGGCCAATTACCGTAGAAAAAAGCTTGTTTAAAGTAAAAATTATTATCTTTGCGGGAGTACAGCACCAAACCAAATAATCATTGCGAATTATGGTCGATTCTTTTTTGGGACAAGCCGAAGAAGGCAATAAAACCGCTCTGCTGAAACTGCAGTTGATCGGACACTACATCATGGGAGGGGATTTCAGTATCACGGATCTGAGCCATGAAATGAACCTGTCGGTGCCGACGGTCACCAAACTGGTCAGCGAACTGATCGAAGAGGGCTTCGTGCACGATTTCGGGAAGCAGGGCACTGCCGGAGGGCGCCGGCCCAACATCTACGGACTGAACCCTTACGCGGGTTATTTCGTCGGTGTCGACATCAAGAAGGACATCATCACCCTGGCGATCATCAATTTCAAGGGGCAGGTCGTCGACATGCGCGATTGCGTGCCGTTCGTCATGGAAAATTCGGTGCAGGCGCTCGACCGGTTATGCGACGTGGTCAACGGGTTCATCGCCAAGAGCAAGATCGACCGTGCCAAGATTTTTTCGGCCGGCTTCAACCTCTCGGGGCGGGTCAATTCCAAGACGGGGTACAGTTACAGCTATTTCTTCGTCGAGGAGGAGCCGCTCACGATGCTGCTGGAGAAACGCCTGGGCTGCAAGGTCTATGTCGAGAACGATACCCGGGCGATGACCTACGGGGAGTACATGTGCGGTGTGGGTAACAACGAGGATACGATGATATTCGTCAATGCCAGCTGGGGTTTGGGCGTCGGGCTGGTCATCGACCGCAAACTGTTCTATGGCCGGTCGGGATTCTCGGGCGAGTTCGGGCATTTCCCGCTGCTCGACAACGAGGTGATCTGCCGGTGCGGCAAGCGCGGCTGCCTCGAAACCGGTGCCTCGGGCTCGGCCGTGCACCGTATATTCATGGAGAAGCTGGCGCAGAAGCGTGTTTCGATGCTTTCCGACAAGTACAATCGCGGCGAACAGATCCTGTTGGAGGATATTCTCGAAGCGCTGGGACAGGAGGACGTGCTTGCCATCGAAGTCATGGAAACCGTCGGGCATACGCTCGGCAAGGCCATGGCGGGGCTCATCAACCTCTTCAATCCCGACCTCATCGTGCTGGGCGGGACGCTGGCCGTGGCCAAGGATTATATCATGTTGCCGCTCAAGAGTGCCATCAATAAATATTCTCTGCAACTCGTGAATAAGGATACTACCATAAAACTCAGTAAGTTGGGTGAAAAAGCCGGGGCCGTGGGCGCCTGTATGCTGAGCCGTAGCAAGATGCTGGGGCTGATGTAGTCCGGAACCAAAAAAATTAGCTATAAAGAGAAGTCCGTAGCCTTACGGACTTTTTTTTATACCCGTTATTGTCCGATATTACCTGTCACAAATGTTTTTTTTGGTCGATTAGAATAAAAAAGACTATAATATTGCCTCATTGTAAATTTATTTATTATATTTGCATAGAAAAACGATAAAATTTACTTTATTTTATGCAAACTATAAAATCCCGTCTGATATGAAAACTTCGAGTCGAAGGAATTTTCTTAAGAAAGTAGCTGTGACGGCGGCTTCGGCTGTCGCCGTCCCCGGACTGGTCAAGGCAGCTTCGGAGTTGGGTGCAGAAGGGATGGACGATGCCCTGGCCGCATCCGCTCCGGGGCACGGCGGGCTGATCGTCCCCAAGGGGGAGGGGTTGCGCATCACGGGTACGTTCCTCGACGAAATCTCGCACGACATCCCGCACCAGAACTGGGGCGAGAAGGAGTGGGACGCCGATTTCCGCCATATGAAGTCGATCGGCATCGACACGGTGATCGGGATTCGCTCGGGCTACCGCAAGTTCATTACCTACCCTTCGCCCTACCTGCTCAAAAAAGGGTGTTACATGCCGTCGGTCGACCTGCTCGACCTGTTCCTGCGCCTGGCCGGCAAGTACGGCATGAAGTTCTACTTCGGGCTTTACGACTCGGGCGAATACTGGGACACGGGCGACATGTCGCATGAGGTCGAACATAACAAATATGTAATCGACGAGGTGTGGAACATGTACGGTCGCAAATACGAGAGTTTCGGCGGCTGGTACCTGAGCGGCGAGATCAGCCGTGCCACCAAGGGTGCCATCGGGACGTTCCATGCCCTGGGCAAGCAGTGCAAGGAGGTTTCGGGCGGGCTGCCCACCTTCATCTCGCCGTGGATCGACGGCAAGAAGGCGGTGATGGCCAGCGGGAGCAAACTGACCAAGGAGCAAGCTGTTTCCGTCGAGCAGCACGAACGCGAATGGGACGAGATATTCGACGGGATTCACGATGTGGTGGATGCCTGTGCGTTTCAGGACGGGCATATCGACTACGACGAGCTGGACGCGTTCTTCGCGGTCAACAAACGCCTGGCCGACAAGTACGGCATGCAATGCTGGACCAACGCCGAGTCGTTCGACCGCGACATGCCCATCAAGTTCCTGCCCATCAAGTTCGACAAGCTGCGCATGAAGCTCGAAGCCGCCAGGCGTGCGGGCTACGACAAGGCCATCACGTTCGAATTTTCGCATTTCATGAGCCCCCAGTCGGCATACCTGCAGGCGGGACATCTCTTCGACCGTTACAAGGAATACTTTAACATCCGTTAGCCGATGAAATCACAGACGAATACGGGATATGTGGCATTCCTGTCACTGGTAGCCGCCATAGGCGGGATTTTGTTCGGGTACGACACGGCGGTCATTTCGGGTACGATATCCGGTGTGGCCTCGCAGTTCTCGCTGGACGCCATGCAGCAGGGATGGTTCGTCGGGTGTGCGCTCGTCGGTTCGATCGGCGGCGTGGCCGTGGCCGGTGTGCTGAGCGACCGTTTCGGGCGCAAGCTGACGATGTTGCTGTCGGCCGTGCTGTTCACCGTTTCGGCTGTCGGCTGTGCCGTCAGCGCCGACTTCATCCAACTGGTCGTTTACCGCATCGTGGGCGGCGTGGGCATTGGCGTGGTGTCGATCGTTTCGCCGATGTATATTTCCGAGGTCGCCGTGGCACGCTGGCGCGGGACACTCGTGTCGCTTTACCAGCTGGCCATCACGGTCGGGTTCCTGGCGGCCTACCTCGTGAACTTCCAGATACTCAAATCGGCCGAAACGGCCGTCTACGCCTCCCCGTGGATGCAGAAGATATGGGTTACGGAGTTGTGGCGCGGCATGTTCGGTGCCGAAACGCTGCCGGCGTTGCTCTTCTTCACCGTTATATTCTTCATTCCCGAAAGCCCCCGCTGGCTCGTGCTGCGCGGCCGCGACGTGCGTGCGCATGCCGTGTTGCAGCGTATCTACCGTTCGTCGGAAGCCGCCGACGAGGAGATCGCTGCCGTACACGGCACGGCTTCCGCTTCGTCGAAGTCCGAATGGCGCGTGCTGTTCGAGCCGGGTATCCGCAAGGCGGTCGTCATAGGCGTTTTCATCGCCATCCTGGGGCAGTTCATGGGCGTGAACGCCGTGCTGTACTACGGCCCGACGATCTTCGAAAATGCAGGGCTGTCGAGCGGCGATTCGCTCTTCTCGCAGGTGCTCGTGGGTGTGGTCAACATGCTGACCTCGGTGCTGGCGCTTGTCATCATCGACCGCGTGGGACGCAAACAACTGGTCTACTGGGGTGTGTCGGGCATGATCGTTTCGCTGCTCTGCATCGGGTTCTATTTCATGTGCGGCGCGGCGCTGGGATTACCCAGCGTATTCCTGCTGGTGTTCTTCCTGGCCTATATTTTCTGCTGCGCCGTTTCGATCTGCGCCGTGGTGTGGGTGCTGCTCTCGGAGATGTATCCCACCCGGGTGCGCGGGCTGGCGATGTCGATCGCCGGGCTTGCGCTGTGGGTGGGCACCTACCTCATCGGGCAGCTGACGCCGTGGATGCTCGAAAACCTTACGCCCGCCGGCACGTTCTTCCTCTTCGCGGCGATGTGCGTCCCCTATATGTTGATTATCTGGCGTGCCGTTCCCGAAACCACGGGGCGCTCGCTTGAAGAAATAGAGAAATACTGGCAAAAAAATGAATAACACGAATAATGAATCCGGTGCTGTGCGCATTCAGGCCGGAGACCTCCGTCGTCTGGATCACCTCCGGGACATCAATTTAACAACCGACACTATGGATTTTCAGAAACTGGCCGGCGAGTATAAGTCGGAGCTGCTGGACAGCGTCCTGCCGTTTTGGCTCGAACACTCCCAGGATAAACAATACGGGGGGTATTTCACCTGCCTCGAACGCGACGGCAGCGTCTACGACACCGACAAGTTCATCTGGCTGCAAGGCCGTGAGGTGTGGCTTTTCTCGATGCTCTATAACAAGGTGGCGAAACGCCCCGAGTGGCTCGAGTGTGCTTTGCAGGGTGCGGAGTTCCTGAAGAAATACGGCCATGACGGCAATTACAACTGGTATTTCTCGCTCACGCGCGACGGCCGGCCGCTGGTCGACCCCTACAACATTTTCTCGTATACCTTCGCCACGATGGCCTTCGCGCAGCTGGCCATCGCCTCGGGCGACGCCGGGTATGCCGCCATCGCCAAAAAGACTTTCGACCGGGTGCTCGAGAAGCGTTCGAACCCCAAGGGCAAGTGGTGCAAGGCACATCCGGGGACGCGTCCGATCAAGGATTTCGCGCTGCCGATGATCCTGTGCAACCTGTCGCTCGAAATCGAGCAGCTCATCGACAAGCAACTCATCGACGAAACGATCGAAACATGCCTGCACGAGGTGATGGAGGTCTTTTACCAGAAAGACCTCGGGCTTATCGTCGAGAATGTCTCGGCGGAGGACAATTCGCTGGTCGACTCCTTCGAGGGACGCTCGGTCAACCCGGGGCATTCGCTCGAGGCGATGTGGTTCATCATGGACTTGGGCAAGCGGCTCGGTCGTCCCGAACTGATCGACAAAGCCGTGAAGATTGCGCTTTCGACCATCGAATACGGCTGGGACAAACAGTACGGCGGCATATTCTATTTCATGGATCGCCTCGGGCGTCCGCAGCAGCAGCTCGAATGGGATCAGAAACTGTGGTGGGTGCATATCGAATCCGCGATTACGATGATCAAGGCCTACCAGCTGACGGGCAACAAGGAGTGCCTCGCGTGGTTCCAGAAACTGCACGATTACATGTGGACGCACTTCAAAGATCCGAAATATCCCGAATGGTTCGGTTACCTCAACCGCCGCGGGGAGGTACTCCTCCCGCTCAAGGGCGGCAAGTGGAAGGGGTGTTTCCATGTTCCGCGCGGACTTTACCAGATATGGCAGATCCTCGAACAATGCAAATAGGCGGCTCGTTCCCGATGCCTGATAAACGATTTGCCGGCCTCAAACGGTGCCGTGATATTTAAAAGAAACGAAACAAGCATGACACGTATAGGATTCTTACTTTCGGCGGTGTTGTCCCTCGCAATCGGGCACGTACGTCCCGCACAAGCCAAAACGATACGCCGCACGGTCGACGTGCTGGTTATCGGCGGCACGACTTCGGGCACTTCGGCGGCCATCGCCGCGGCGCGTCAGGGGGCGGCCACGCTGATCGTCGAACCCACGCCCATGCTCGGGGGGATGTTCTCGGCGCAGGGTGTCCCGGCTGCCGACGGTAACCACCACCTGCCCTCGGGGCTGTGGAACGAATTTCGCGAGGCTTTGCGCGCCCATTACGGCGGGGCCGAAGCGCTTGCCACGGGCTGGGTGAGCAATACGCTCTTCGAACCCCACGTGGCGGACAGCATCTTCAGGGCGATGGCTGCGGCCGAGCCGCGGCTCGAAGTCCTGCACGGGTATGTGCTCGATAAGGTATACAAGCGCGGCAACAGCGTGACGGGCGCCCGTTTCTCGCATGGCGGGGGCGACAGGCTCGAGGTCTCGGCACGCATTACGGTCGATGCCACCGACCTGGGCGATGCGCTGCCCATGAGCGGCACGCCCTACCGCATCGGGATGGACGCCCGTGCCGACACGGGCGAGGCGCTGGCGCCTGCCGAGGCGAACGACATCGTGCAAGACCTGACTTTCGTCGCCATCCTCAAGGATTACGGCAAGGGTGCCGACAAGACCATCCCCCGCCCCGAAGGGTACGACCCTGCGGAGTTCGCTGCGGCCTGCCAGACCGCTGCGGGGCAGCCGATTTCGGCGGAGGCGATGCTCAACTACGGCCGCCTGCCCAATGGCAAATACATGCTCAACTGGCCGGTCAACGGCAACGACGTCTACATGAATATCGTCGAGGTGCCCTATGCCCGGCGTGACGCTGCGCTGCGCCCCGCCCGCGAGAAGACCCTGCGGTTCATCTACTATATCCAGCACGAACTGGGTTTCAGCCACCTGGGGATCGCCGATGACGAGTTCGGCACCGCGGACGGACTGCCATACCTGCCTTACCACCGCGAGGGGCGGCGCCTGGACGGGGTGATCCGCATGACGCTCGATGATGTGACGGATCGTTACGGCCGCCCGTCGGCACTTTACCGTACCGGCATTTCGGTCGGCGACTATCCCGTCGACCACCACCACGATTGCCTCCCGCAGATCGGGAAGATACCCTTCCCGCCCGTGCCGTCGTTTTCGGTGCCGATGGGGGTGATGATCCCTGCCGGGACGGATAACCTGGTGGTTTCGGACAAGGCCATATCGGTTTCGAACCTTATCAACGGTTCGACACGCTTACAGCCGGTAGTCCTGCTCACGGGACAGGCCGCAGGGACATTGGCGGCCATCGCCGCCCGGGAAGGGTGTACGCCCCGCGAAGTTCCGGTGCGCAGGTTGCAGGCCGCCCTGCTGGCGCAGGATGCGTATATCGCGCCGTTGTACGACGTGAAACCCGGCGACCCCGACTTCGCGATGTTGCAGCGCATCGCAGCGACGGGCATCCTGCGTATGACGGGCGAGCCATTCCAGTGGGCGAACCGCACGTGGTTCTATCCCGAGCGCGGGATCTCCGTCGGTGAGTTCAGCCGCGGCCTGCACGACTATGCGCCGCAGGTCGAAGTGTCCGACGACCCCGCGCCGCTTACGGCGGCGTCGGCTGCCGCCATGCTCCGCAAGGCCGGTGCTGCCATCGCTGCCGACGGTACGGAGCCCCTGACGCGGCGCGAAGCGGCGCGGATGACGGACGAAGCGCTGCATCCGTTCGACCGCGACGTCGATTTCGAAGGAAACCTGATAAAATAACGAACCATGAAGAAACTCATCCTCCTGCTGCTGGCCGCTGCCGTCGCGACGACCGCAGCCGCACAGGCGCAGCGCGATACGCTGACCTTCAACAACGACTATTATTTCTCCAAGCGCAATGTCGAGGAACTGGTGCCGGTCACCGGGCAAAACATCGTGATGCTGGGCAACAGCCTGACCGAACGCGGTTTCTGGGCGGAGTATTTCCAGGAGAAACGCGTGCTCAACCGCGGCATCGGCGGCGACTGCATATCGGGCATGATCAACCGCGTGCAGCCGATCGTCGACGGACGACCGAAGGCCATCTTCATCATGGGCGGTGCCAACGACCTGCTTTTCTCGAAGATTTCGAACGAAAAACTCCTGCAGCAATACGAACGCCTGCTGGACATCATCGCCCGGGGAACACCCCGCACGAAGGTCTATATCCAGAGCCTGCTGCCGCTCAACGAGGCGCATAACGAAGCTTTTATGAAAGGCAAGAATGCCCGTTTCGCCGAGTTCAACGCCCTGCTGCGTGCCATGGCCGAACGCCGCGGGCTGACCTTCATCGACATCTGGAGCGGTATGCAACGCAACGGGGAACTGCCCGAAGAGTACACGTTCGACGGCATCCACCTCAAGGCGGCGGGTTATGCCGTGTGGATCGAGAAAATCAGGCCATACGTCAAATAAGCTGCCCGGATGAAACGTCTGTTTTTCGCGCTGGCATTGTGCGCGGCGTCGGGGGCCTGCATGGCCGGCGGCGACATGCGCTTCTATGAAGTCCGTTCGGATAAGATCCGCTTTACCGGCCGCGCCGCCGAAAACGGCGACGGCAGCCTGTCGTTCGACTGGAGCGGCTGTCATTTCACGTTCCGTTTCGACGGCAGCCGCTGCGCGATGCGTGCTGCGGATACCGGGCGTAACTACTACAACGTATTCGTCGACGGGCGCCTGTGCGGTAAGGCGACCGTTGAGGGAGCCTCGTCGTGCGTACCCCTCGCCGAAGGGCTTGCGCCGGGGCCGCACACCGTGACGGTGCAGAAACGCACCGAAGCCGAGCAGGGGCGCACGACGCTCTACGGCATCGAGGCCGACGGTGCTCTGCTCGACCTGCCGCCCGCCCCGTCGCGGCTGATCGAGTTCATCGGCGACTCGCACACGTGCGGCTACGGTACCGAGGGGAAAACCGTCTCGGAGCCTTTCACCCCCGAGACCGAGAACTGCGACCTGGCATGGGGCTGCATCGTGGCGCGCTGTTTCGATGCCGATTACGTGCTCACGGCCCATTCGGGGCAGGGGATCGTCCGTAACTGGGCCGATGAAAAGGAAACCTCCGACCTGACTATGCGCCAGCGCATCCTGCGGACATTCGACATGACCGACTCGCCGCGGTGGGATTTCCGGGGCTACAAGCCCGATATCGTGGTGATAAAACTGGGCACGAACGATTGCAGCACGGGCATTACACCCTCCGAGGCCGCCTTCGGCAAGGCTTTCCGCGAGCTTTACGGCGCCCTGCGCGAACACTACGACTCCGTGCCGATCCTCTATGTCGTCCCCGACGGTGCGGAGGCGTTCTATCCCTATATGCAGTCCGTTATGGCCGGTCTGGAGGATAGCGACCTGCATTGCGTCATGCATTTTACGGGCATCACCAACCAGGACGGCGACCTGGGGGCCGGGTACCACCCCAACCACCGCGGACACCGGAAGTTCGCCGCTGCGGTCATCCCCTACATCTCGACGATCATGGGGTGGGAGATGCCGGTAGAGGTCATTCAATAACTATTGGAACGATGAAAAAACTTTTTTTTACCGCCCTTGCCCTTGCGGGTTTCCTCTGCGCTGCTGCGCAAACCCAGGACTGGGCGAACTTCGGCCGTTTCGAACAGGCCAACGACGAGGTGCGCAATCCGAAGGTCGTCCTCATGGGCAACTCGATCACCGAACTGTGGATCAAGACGCATCCCGACTTTTTTACGGCACACGGTTATGTGAGCCGCGGCATCAGCGGGCAGACCACCTCGCAGATGCTCGTGCGCTTCCGGGCCGACGTGCTGGACTTGCACCCGCAGGTGGTCGTCATCTGCGGCGGGACGAACGACATAGCCCGGAATACCGGTTATATATCGCTCCCGCATATCCTGGGCAACCTCGTGTCGATGGTCGAGCTGGCGCGTGCCAACGGCATCGCCCCCGTGCTGTGTTCGTTGTTGCCCGCGCGTGAATTCGGCTGGCGCAAGGAGCTTGAACCCGCGCCCCGGATCATCGAGCTGAACGCCATGATCCGCGAGTATGCCCGCAGGGAGAATATCCCCTTTGTGGATTACCACGCGGCGATGTCCGAACCGGACGGAGGCATGGTAGCGGCCTATACCTACGACGAAGTCCATCCCACGGCCGCGGGGTACGACGTGATGGAGCAGATCCTGCCGCCCGTCGTCGACGCGGTGCTGAAGAATCCGAAACGGTATCGACGGCGTTAATAGCAGGCAGGGGCAGAATTATAAGAGGGCCGGGGAATGCTTATTTCCCCGGCCCTCTTATTCTTGCAGGCAGATCGCAGCGGCCTTCCGTTATTTTGCCCCCGTGACCTTATTCCCGGAGCAGCAATACACAGCTGCCCGGTGCGCCGGCCTTTATCTTCAGTTTATTCCGTCCGGCGGCCGAAATGCGGATGCCGCCGTTCTGTTCGGCCGTTCCGAAATGCCGCAGGTCGAGGTATCCGGGCAGTGCCAGCGTCCTCTTGCAAGCCCGCTTGCAGTCGATGAACACGGCCGTATGTCCCCCGGCGCTGCCTTCGTAGCACAACAGGTCGGCATCGTCGGCGACGGGCGTCTCGAACCAGGTGTAGACACCCCGCCAGCAGGTCTTGTCGCCGTTCTTGATCCGTTTGTTCCCGATGAGCTTGTGGTAGCTCTTGCCGTAGGGCGCATAGATGAAGATGTCGTCCTGCCCGTCCAGCAGCGCGTGGTCTCCCAGCCCGTCGGGCAGCAGCCAGGTCGATTGGTACCCCTGTCTGTTCTTTTCGACGTAGCGCCGGAAAAGGGGGTGCTCCTGTTTGGTGAACGTCGATGCCTTCGCCACTTCCGTCCAGTCCGTGTAGGCCCCGCCCGGGGTGAGTACGTGCGTCTCGCCTTCGAACATCGACTGCATCCCGTAATAGATGGCGATGGTTACGGGCGCGGCGTTGCAGAACCGGTGTGAGGCCGCGACCTCGATGTTGTTGCGGCGGACAGTGTATGTCACCGATTCCCGGCACAGGGTGTCGCGCAGTTCGTCGCCGCCCGCGGCGTTCCGGTAGGGGCGTGTCGGGTCGAGGATTACGTTTTCGGCCTCGACCGTCACCCGATTTGCCCATAGCGTCGTGTCGCCCTCGATGCGGTTGCCGTCGGCCAGCAGGGTGTAACCCTCGCTGCGTGCCGTGCGCGCCGTGCGTTCCCTGTATTTGTGGTTGCCCCCGCACCACCCGCATCCGGGGATGGCGAAAGGCCCGATGTTGTCGCTGTACGTCGAGTTGAGCAGGACGGCGGGTTCGGCCTCGGGCTGCGTGGAGGGAAGCGCTGCCCTGTTGCGCGTGATGCCTACGCGGTAGAACGTGTAGAGCTCGTTGAACATGCACCGCCTGAACCAATAGGTGATATCCGTCCGCCCGTCCAGCTTGGCCGAAATATAGAGGTCGCCGCCCTGGCGTTTGACATACATCGCTTCGGAATAGGGGCGGTTGCATCCTTTTTCCTTGCTGCGCTTGGGGGCATCCTTGCCGGTACAGAGCGCCGTTGCGGGCGCCATGCTGCCCAGCAACAGCAGGCAGGTCATGATTCTCAAATGTTTCATCGTTGCGTTTTTATAGGGAAGCGATGCATCCGGGCGCGTCCCGGATGCATCGCCTGTATACCGGGGTATCCGATGCCCGGCCCGCTTACTTGCGGGTGAGCTTCAGGAAGAGGTCGGGACGGTCTGTGGTGATGAAGTCGACCCGGTTTTCGATGGCCCACATCATGTCGGCCGGGTTGTTTACCGTCCAGACGTTCGAGGCCATCTTCAACGCCTTGATGTCGTTGAGCCACGTCGGGTTGTTCAGGTATACGCCGTAGTTGAAATCGCAGCCCGTCAGCCCCATCGCCTTCAGGTCTTTGGGCAACGTGCCGCCTCCCAGGTACATCAGCTGCGTCTTTGCGGGGGCCAGCCGTGCCAGCTCTTTCATTATGTGGAGTGAGAACGAGATGTAGGTCACGCGTTTCGAAAGCCCGTACCGGCCGACCATCTTCACCACGGCCTCGGCCGCTGCGGTTTCCGCCTCGGGTGTGGCGTGGGGCTTGAGTTCCAGAACGAGGTGTACCTTCGTATCCTTGGCGGCCTCGAGGTATTGCGCCAGCGTGGGCATCGGCTCCCCGTTTTCGAGCTTGAGCGTCGTCAGCACGGTCGAAGGGGTGCTCTGTACCTCGTATCCGTCGTGCCAGCCGTCGTGGTTGAGCACCGGAACGCCGTCCGAGGCCATCCATACGTCGAATTCCACGCCGTACACGCCCAGCTGGTCGGCCTTGAGGAGCGAGGCGATCGAATTCTGTGCCGAGCCGTCGGTGTGCCAGAAGCCCCGGTGTGCGACCACGCGGGTCTTGTTCTTCATCGGGATGCCGTATTTCAGGTAGCGGCGTGCCTGGATGATCCGGGCCAGGCGATCCATCAGGGCCTTGTCTTTCGGGTTGTCCGACTCGTCGAGGGTCAGTACGCCGCGGTTCCCGCAGTAGTAGGCGACGGCCGAAGAGTTGAAGACGTCGTTCTTTTCGAAATGGTCGATGTAAGCCACCATTCGGTCGTATGACGAATTGGGGATCGCCGCCGTGGCCTTCTCGTCGAATTCGAACTCCATGGCCATCCCGTGGCGGCGGGCCGTGGCACAGGCCTCGTCGAGGCGGCTGTCGGGGATCGAGTGGTTGAAGAAGTGGTTGGGCTGCTGGTAAGCCACGTCGAAGCTCAGGCGTTTCCACTCCTCATGGCCTTTGGCCTGCCAGTAGGGAATCCAGTAGAAAAGCTTGCCTTCGGAGTGGATGTATTCGCTCAGCGGAATGGTGAGCTCCGCGCAGTGGTGGGTGTCCTCGGCGACCCAGTAGAAGCCCGAGAGTTCCAGGTGCTTGTATTTGGCGGCCTTGAAACGTTCGACCAGCTCCCCGATGTACCATTTGGTCGCGGCGATCTGATCCTCCTCTTTCGAGAAATCCATCTCCCGGCCGTCGAGCTTGCCCCAGTCCTTCTGGCCGCGGATCGCTTCGGGAAGCCCCAGTACGATTTGATGCCTGAAGGCGGGCTTTCCGAGCTCTTTTATCTCCTGTCCGATGCAACGGTCGAGCGCCGAAAGCGACTTGCCCTGCTCGAAAATCCGATCCAGCAGCCACTCCCATTCTGTCCTGCGGGCGTTGAGTTTCTCGTAGCCCACGGTGTAGTTGCGTCCCGAGCCGTCCTTGAACTCGAGGAACAGGAAGCCGTCGAAGAGCCAGTCTTTCGAGCCGTCGGCAAACCGGTGTACGACATAGGGACGGAATTCATCGACCGTCCAGTCCAGCCGGTGGCTGCCGCCCTGGTAGATCAGAGCCAAATCCTGAATTCCGGTCGTCCGGTAGCCCTGCTCGGCGGCGGGTTTGCCGGACGCGGCGGGCTGTTGCCGCAGCGGGTTGCCGATCACGAACCGGCAGAATTCATGGAACAGTTCTTTGTCCTTTGCGGCCGTCGATGCCCACAGATCGTAAAAACGGTTGGTGCCGTGGTAATAGCTCAGCGGCTTGCTTCCGTATACGCCGTGTTTTTTCGCTCCTTCCATATACTCGCGGAATCTTTTTTTGTAAACCTCGGAGTTCTGCTCCCCCTCGAGGATGTTCTCGTCGAATTCGAATTCCATCGCCAGGTCGTGCGCCTTGATGTCGGAGAAATAGCGTGACAGCGGCCTTGCGCCCTTGTCGTCCCAATAGTGGTTGGGCTGCATATAGGCGTAGTCGATGCCCATCTCCTTCCATTTGGTGTAGCCTGCGGCACGGTTGTAGGGTATCCAGCAGAAACTCTGGTTGATCGAATGCAGGTATTCCGCAACCTGGGGGATGACCTCTTCCGACTTTTTCAGTTCGTGGCAGTAGCCGTCGCCCGGCGTTACGATCTCCTCGGAGATGGGGTAGAACCCCGCCAGTTCGACATACTGGTAATTCCCCTCGTCGAAGCGCCTGCGCACCTGGTCGATATACCATTTGCAGGCCGCAACGCGGTCGGCACCCTTGGCGAAATCCATCCGCCGCCCGTCGAGCGAACCCCAGTAGGTTGTCGACTCCTTCGTGTCGTCGTATTTCCGGTAGATGATCGGGTCGGGCATTACCATGACGACCTTGCGCTTGGCCGGGGGCGTGCCCAGCCGCTGTGAAGCCTCCTTTACGGCCGCTTCGAGGGCGTTCACGCCGTTGTCACCGTCGAACCAGTAGTCGATCAGCTCCTTCCACTGCTGCTTGCCGGCCGAAATGCCCTGGCCCCGCAGCACGCCTACCATGTAGGCGTATTTACCGCCGTCGGGGCGGCTGCTGTCCTGGAATTCGAGGCAGAGGAACCCGTCGAAGAGCCAGTGCTCCCTGCCGCTCTCGTCCACATAGGTCACGAACGGGGTGAAACGCTCCTTGTCCCAGCGGTACGGGGTGCGGTGGTGGCTGCCACCGTAGCACAATACCAGGTCGGTATAGGACGGTATCGCGTCGCGTTCCTGTTCCCAGGCATACATTTTCGGTTCGGAATCGCGGGTTGCCGGGGCCGCGTCGCCCGTGGGGCCGTTCGCCGCTGTGGCGGGCGTATGGTTTGCGGCCAATGCCGCTAAGAGGGTGCAAAATGCGAAGGTCTTGAGTTTTTTCATCTGTTTACGGGTCGTTAATCGTTATTTGCGCATCGGGTTGTCGAGTACGAAACGGCAGAATTCGTGGTAGAACTCCCTGTCTTTGGCTGCCGTCGATTTCGACAGGTCGTATAAGGCGTTGGTGCCGTGGTAGTAGCTCAGCGGCTTTGTGCCGTAGACATTGTTCAGCCTGGCTCCGGACATGTATTCGCGGAAACGCTTCTTGTAGGTGTCGCAGTCGGCATTGCCCTCGAGGAGCGCCTCGTCGAATTCGAATTCCATGCCCAGGCCGTTGGCCTTGACGTCGGAGAAGAACTGCGACAGCGGTTTCTGTCCCTCCCAGAAATAGTTGGGCTGCATATAGGCGTAGTCTACGCCCAGCTGCTTCCATTTCTTATACCCTGCGGCGCGGTTGTACGGGATCCAGTTCAGGGATTGGTTGATCGCATGCAGGTATTCCGCGAGCGGAGGGATGATCTCGTCCGATTTCTTCAGTTCGTGGTTCCAGCCGTCGCCCGGCGTGACGAGTTCCTCGGAGATGATGTAGAACCCCGCCAGGTCGATATACTGGTAGTTACTCAGGTCGAAACGCCTGCGTACCTCGTCGACATACCACTTGTAGGCCGCGATGCGGTCTTCGGCCGTCGAAAAGTCCATTTTGCGGCCGTTCAGCTCGCCCCAGTAAACCGTGGAGCCGGGGTCGCCCTTGCCGTTGCCCTTGCCGTCGTAAACCTTGTAGATGATCGGGTCGGGAAGTACCATGATGACCTTGCGTTTGGACGGGGGTGCGCCCAGGCGTGCCGAAGCGTCCTTCACGGCTCCTTCGAGGGCATCCATGCCGCTGCCGCCGGCGAACCAATAGTCGATCAGCTCTTTCCATTGCGTCTTTCCGGCCGAGAACCCGTAGTCCTTCATCAGCCCAACCATGTAGGCGTAATAACCGCCGTCGGGACGGCTGCTGTCCTGGAATTCGATGAACAGGAAGCTGTCGAACAGCCAATGTTCCTTGCCCTGTTCGTCCACGTAGCTCACGCTCGGGGCGAAACGCTCCTTGTCCCAGCGGTACGGGGTGCGGTGGTGGCTGCCGCCATAGCACAGCACCATGTCCGTATAGGAGAGTATCCCGTTGCGGCTTTGTTCCCACGGGTACATCTGCGGGCCGGGGGCGTCGGTGGTGAACCGGACATACTGCATCTGGCTGTATTCGCCCGAGTCGTTGCAGGCCACGGCGAAGACCGTGTAGGTCGTCTGCGCCGCCAGGCCGTCGATCTCGACCGTCGTCCCGGTGTATTGCGTGCCGTTCTGGGCGACGCTCTGCGCCGTTTCGGACGTAATGACCCCTGTGGCCTTGTATATGATTTTGACGGACGTGGCGTTCGTGCGCTTCATGTTCAGCGTCACCGAGTTGGCGCCCGACGATGCGATCGTCATGCTCAGGGCCGGTTTCGGGCCCCCGGAGGGCTCGTCGTCCCCGTCTCCGCAGCCGATGAACGACAGGCAGCAGAGAAGCGTGAAAATGATTCGGTAGTTCGTCATGGGATGTCAGTTTTTTTTTATTTGTTTCCCTTTCCGGAGTGTTGCGTCCGTACCGGGTTGTTTACGACGAAACTGCAGAATTCGTGGAAGAACTCCCTGTCCGTTTCGTCCGTGGAGACCGAGAGGTCGTAGAGGGCATTACTCCCCTGGTAATAGGCCAGCGGGCGGGTGCCGTAGATGCCGTGTTTCTTTGCGTATTCCATGTATTTGCGCATCCGTGCCCGGTATATGTCGCTGTGCGGATCCGCGCTGAGGATCGAAGCCTCGAATTCGAACTCGATGCTCGTCCCGGCACGGTTGATCTTCATGCAGGCGGAATCCAGGTCGTTTTCCGGCTTCCAGTAGTGGTTGGGCTGCATGTAGACCTGGTCGAAGCCGAATTTGCGCCAGTCGTCATGGCCGCGGGCGTCGTAGAACGGAATCCAGCTGAACGTGTAGTTGAGCCGGTGGAGGTAGTCGGCGATCTCGGGGAGCAGGATGTCCGAACGGGTCAGGTGGTAGCTGTACTCCGTGTCGTGCGGCTGGGCGGCGATCTCGCGGATCCAGTAGAACCCGGCCAGGTCGATGTATTTGTAATCGCCCTGGGCGAACCGTGCCCGCACCTGGTCGATGTACCACCTGCAGGCCGCTACGCGGTCTTCGTTGCTGTTGAAATCCAACCGGCGCCCGCCGAGTTCTCCCCAGTAGGTGGTCGTGGTGGTCGTGTCGATGTAGTGTCGGTGGATGATCGGATCGGGGAGCATCATGATCACGCGGCGTTTGCAGGGCGCTTTGCCCAACCGTGCGGTGGCCTCCTTGCCGGCCTGTTCCAGGGCGTCGACACAGTTGCCCTTTGTGAAATAGTAGTCGATCAGCTCCTGCCACTGCTCCTTGCCGGCCGATACGCCCGTGTCGCGCAGCACGCCCGTCATAAACGAGTAGGCGCCGCTGTCGGGGCGGTCGACATCCTGCGATTCCAGGAAGATGAAGCCGTCGAATAGCCATTGTTCCTTCCCGTCGGGGTCGACGTAGGTGACATAGGGGGCGAAGCGCCCCTTGTCCCACAGGAAGGGGTTGCGGTGATGGCTGGCACCGTAGCATAATACGGCATCGGTCGTGGTCGCCGGACTCTTGTGTTTCTTCTCCCACGGGTACAGCTTGTCCTTCGGGCCTGCGGTGCCGGTCGGGAGCGTGAAAACCAAGGCTGTTACCACTGCAATTGCTACTGTAAAAAGTCTGCGAGTCATGTCTTGTCGTTTTTATCCGACCCCGGAGCAGTCTCTTCCGTCCGGGGTCAATATATCCGTTTATGGGTTATTTCCTGTCCGTTGTCGGTCGTTGTGCCCGTAACGGATTGTTTATGATGAACTGGCAAAGTTCGTCGAACAACTCCCGGTCGGCCTCGTCGTCCGAAGCGTGGAGGTCGTAGAACCCGTTGGTGCCGTGGTAATATGCGAACGGCCGTTTGCCGTAGATGTTGCGTCGTTTGGCGTAGTCGATGTAGTCGCGCAGCCGCTTGCGGAATGTTCCGCTGCCTTCGCGTGCGTTGAGCAGCGTGGGTTCGAACTCTATTTCCATGCCGATGCCCAGGCTGTCGATCTGTCTGCAAACCTCATCCATGTCGTTCTGCGGCTTCCAGTAATAGTTGGGTTGCAGGTAGACCTGGTCGAACCCGAACTGCTGCCATACGTCGTACCCGCGCGAGCCGTAGTAGGGTATCCAGCTGAACGTATAATCCAGCTTGTGGAGGTAGTCGGCGATATGCGGGAGCATGATGTCCGAGCGGGTCAGGTGGTAGCTGTACTGCGTGTCCACCGGCCGGGTGACGATCTCGCGCAGCCAGTAGAATCCCGCCAGCTCGACGTGTTCGTAGTTGCCCCGGGCGAACCGCTCCCGTACCCGGTCGATATACCATTTGCAGGCGGCTATGCGGTCTTCGTTCCTGCTGAAATCCAACTGCCGCCCGTCCAATGCTCCCCAATAGGTCGTACTCGACGTCGTGTCGATATAGTGCCGGTGAATCACCGGGTCGGGGAGTACCATGATGACCTTGCGCTTCTGCGGGGCTTTGCCCAACCGCGCGGCGGCCTCCTTCACGGCCTCTTCGAGGGCCTCGACCCCGTTGCCGTCCGTGAAATAATAGTCGATCAGCTCCTGCCATTGCGCTTTGCCGGCCGATTCGCCCGTGTCACGCAGATGCCCCGTCTCGAAGGCGTAGAGTTCTGCGTCGGGGCGGTTCGTGTCCTGGAATTCCAGGAAGATGAACCCGTCGAAGAGCCAGTGCTCTGTGCCCTCTTTATCGACATAGGTGACATAGGGTGCCAGCCGCTCCTTATCCCACAGGAAAGGGGTTCGGTGGTGGCTGCCGCCGTAACATAACACGGCATCCGTGGGGGTTTGCAGGTCTCTGCGGTGCTGCCCCTGCGGGTACATAGTCCGGGAACAACCGCCCGCGAGAAGCAGGCATCCTGCGGCCGCTGCGAACGGAACGATATTTTTCAGGAATTTGAGCATCGTAGTCGGTAAGTCGTAATTCGTAAAATTAAAATTAATCCCGTTGTGAAAGAGAATGAACTCACAACGGGATTAATTATTCAACATCTGTCGTTAGAATCCCAGACCCTGTACGTCAGCCAGTTTACCGCGGCCATACAGATAGTCTCCGGTTTGGGCGTATTCGGGTTTGACAATCACGAATTTCAGGTAACGGCCTGCGATCGTTTTCTGGACTGCATAGTCATAGGGCGTCGGCACACCTGTCCAGTTGAAATCACGCTTACCGCTGGCTACCAGATTCCACTGGGTGCTTGCACCGCTATACTCTTCGGCCGTGTAGATCTCATAATCCCGGTAGTTACCCTGGTGGGTCGAGTAATCGCTGATCCGGAACTTCGTGAACACCTGCCGCTGTCCCATATCCACGACGAACGTTATCGGGAATTCGATTTGAGTGGCGAACCAGGATATCCATTCGTGGCCGGCGGTAATTTCCCCATCGAACAGTTTGTCGGCTGTATACTGCATGATCCATGCGGCCCCGCCGTTGTTCGGGTCTTTTGCATAGCAGTTATCCTCGCCTTCGAGTAATTTCCACGGGCCCTTCAGTTCCTTGTCCATCGAGAAGGGGACATACATGACCTCGGTGGTGACGGTGATACCGTCCAGCGACGCGGAGGTGATGCGCACCGGCACGAGCAGGTCGCCCACGATATCGAGGTTGCTGCCCGTGAACAGCTTGTCGGAGTTGATCTTGCCCGAGAACTTGGCCGTCGTCTCGCCTGCTGCGATCTGCGAGCTGGCGGCGTCGAGCCTGGCGAATCCTTCGGGCGCGGCCAGGTAGTTCGTCCCGTTGGCCTGGTTGTAGGCCTCCACGAGGCTGTTGTCGATCGCGTAGTTCACCGTCAGATCCATTGTCGTGATGGCATTGTCGAGCACGATGTTGCCGTCGAAGGTAATCTCCTCGTGCGTAGCGGTGGGGTGGAACGGTGTTGCCAGTTCCTTCTCCATGCCGATCGAAGCGCGCTTGGGGTTGATGATCTTCACATTGCGGTTCGCGTCGACGGCCAGCGCGTCGTTGACCGTGGTGAGCTCAAGCGGAATGGCATACTCCGTACCCTCGCCGAGGGCGAAGATGGCTGCGTCATCCCACGTAACCTCAACGAATTTACGGGTGTCGCCATCCGAGAACCCGATCGTCGAAGAGGAGAGTTTGTAACAATTCGCCGGCAGCACCGCGTAGTTGGTGCCGTTGGCCGCGTTGTACTCGGCCAGGGCAGTTTCCGAGACGCTGAGGAGCGCTTTGGCGCTTTGCTGCCCCTTGCCGTTTTTCAGTATGGCGAATTCGTATTTCCCATTATAAACCGATACGCCTGCATATTGTTCCTCATTGACGAATGAGAGCGTATCGTCTACCATGAAGTTGTTGCGATTGTCCTCGCAGCCGGCCAGAGCGGCCGAAGCAAACAGTCCTGCAATCAACAGTTTCCACATATTTATTTTCATAGGTTCGAGCATTTATTAATGTCCGTAATTCTGGGTCATATTGGTCATTTCGGCCATCTGTGCCGCATTGATCGGGTGGAGATAGTCCTTGTCGCGGAATACGGCCGGGGCGCCGACGTAGTCGGTGTGTACGCGTTCGTAGGACTCTTCGTACGTGGTGGCGCTTACGTGCAGCGTCCAGTTCTCGCTCGGGTATTCTTCCTTGGCGATCATCCAGCGGCAGGCGTCGTAGTGGCGCATCGCTTCCAGTCCGAACTCTACCATGCGTTCTTTCTGGATGCACCAGCGGAGCAGCTCCTTGTTCCCTTTGATTTCGGGGTAAGCGACCTCGATCTTTTTCAGTCCGACACGTTCGCGCACCTTGTTCAGGTATTCGAGCGCTGCGGTCTCGTCGCGCTGGGGCTTTTCGTTGCAGGCCTCGGCGTAGTTGAGATAGATTTCCGCCAGGCGGAAGGCCGGATAAACCGTTTGCATCGAAGTGTAATCCTTGGCTTCGCGCAGCGACTTGTTGGTTTCGAGCAAACGGCGCCATACATAGCCTACGCGGGTGATACCGCCGCCTTCACCAGCATTCCACTTATTGGTGCAAGCATCGTTGTTGTAGCAGGTGAACTTGATATTCTCCGTCTTGTTGGGCCACCAGAAACCGTTGGGTACGAGGCAGGCGTAATAACGGGGATCGCGGTTGATACAACTGTTGTGGGCCTTGATGCCGTCGCCCCAGTCGATACCGGGCTGTTTGTACCCTTCGGTGAAGCCGGTGGCCTGATAACCCGATTGCGGGTCGACGATGGGTTTCGACATGTCGTTCTCACCCTGGTAGCCTGTCACGGGATAGCGTCCGGTCGTGTACATGGGATAGCTGTCTACCAATTTCAGCGAAGGTTGGATACCGCCGTATCCCTGGTAAACGACACCCGATGCGCCGCCGCTTGTCATGCCGGGCATGGCGCATGCCAGCAGACCTCCGGTGCCGCCAAGCCACGAATAACCGCCCGAGCGGCTCCACCAGCCCCAGATGGTCTCCTTGTTCCAGGGCTTCAGCCTTACGCCCTGATAAGAGGACATGTAACGCGTGAACTCATCGGTCTGTTCCGTATCCTTGTAGAGATCGTACAAACCGGTCTCAGCCAACTCGATCACATCCCAGGCTGCCTGTGCGGCTGCCTCCCATTTGGTCTCGTCTTTGCTCTGCGGGAAGAGGAATTCCCCGCGAATGTTCTGCATCTGGCCTTTGTAAAGGTCGCACCCGTTGTATAACGGCGATGCTGCGTAAAGCAGTATGCGCGATTTCAGCGCCAGGGCTGCACCGCGCGTAACACGGCCGGCCCACTGTTTGCCGTCGATACCGATGTCGTCGGTGCGTACCGGCAGGTCGTTCTTGATTGCGTCGAGCTCCCCGACCATGAAGTCGATGTTCTGCTGTACGGTGTGGCGGTCTACGCTCTTGGCGTCGATCGTCTCGTCGGCGATCTGGTCGCCCCAGATGAATACCGGGCCGTATTGGCGGAACAGCAGGAAGTAGTAGTAGGCGCGCAGGAAGCGGGCCTCGGCCTTCATATAGGCAACTGTCGTCGGGGTGTCTTCCTTGTCGAGGTCGATATATTTCAGGAAGATGGAGCACTGGTTGATGCCGATGTAGTAATCCGGCCAGTAATTGAAGTTGGTCGTGGCGCTACTGTAATTACCGGTTCTGAACTGGGTGTAGTAGACCCACTGGTACCACGAGAAGAGCGCTTCGTCGGAGCGTCCTACCGTCCAGCCGTGCATGCCTACGACCTCTTCTTCCTGGGGAATGTAGGAGTAAAGGTGGCTCAGGTATTTCTGGACTTCGGTTTTTTGCCGGAAAATATCCTCGATCTTGGCCTGGTCGTCCAGTTCCACGTCGAAGAACGACTCGCAGGAGGACAGCGTAAAGGCCAGTAAGAGGGCGGTTGCGAATATTCGTATTTTTTTCATAGCTTATCCTTTTTTAGAAGTTGACGTTTGCACCGATTGCAAAGGTACGTATAAGGGGGTATACATTACCGTAATTCGCATTTACCTCAGGATCCCAGAGCTTGAAATCGCTGAATGTAACCAGGTTCTTTCCCTGGATATAGAACCTGATCTTGGACAGGCCCCATTTCTTGGTCATGCTTTCGGGGAGTGTATAGCCGATCTCCGCGTCTTTCAGACGCAGGAAACTCATGTCGCGCTGCCAGTAGGTCGAAAGTTGCTGGTTGTTGTCCACCTTGTTGAGCGACAGACGGGGGTAGGGTGCGTTGGGATTCTGGTTGTCGAGCGTCCAGCGGTTCTTGGCCACATCCTCGAAAATCTGTCCCATGCGGAGGATCGTCGACGAAGCGCCGAAGAGGTTCTGGCCCTGGATGATGCGGGTCACGTGGCCCACGCCCGAGAAGAATACCGATACGTCGATGCCTTTCCATTTGAGGCTGGCGCCGAAACCGTAGTTGATCTCCGGTACGAGCGTATAGCCGATGGCCACCTTGTCGAAGGTGTTGACCACGCCGTCGCCGTTGACGTCGCGGTACTTGATGTCACCCGGGCGTACGGTACCGAAATCCTGCTTGGGCCAGTTGGCGATATCCTCTTCCGACTCGAACAGTCCTTCGGCAATCAGGCCGAACTGCTGGTTGTTGGCAAAGCCGGCGAGGTTCTGGTATTTCCAGATCTGGTCGGGTTTGTCGTCGTAGAGTTTCTTGTTGCGGTTGTAGGTGAAGTTACCGCGTGCCGATATGCTGAAATCCTTGTTGAAGCTGTGGTCGAATTCGAGCGACATGTCGAAACCCTGGTTCTTCATGCGGCCGAGGTTGACCCACTGCGCCGTTTTCGTGCCGACCACCGACGGGGTGGATTCGCGCTGGATGAAGATGCCTTCGCGTTTCTCATAGAAATAGTCCGCCTGGATCTTGATCTTGTTGAACAGCCCCAGTTCGATACCGACGTCGGCCTTCGTAGCCTCTTCCCAGGCAACGTCGGGATTGCCGTACTCGCCGGTCGAATAGCCGGGCAGGTAGGTTTGTCCCATGTCACCGAAAGTGAACCCGCCGGCATTGGTGTTCATGGTCGTGTTGTAGGCGAAGCGGCGGCTTCCGCCGATTTCGTCGTTACCGATCTTACCGTACGAGGCGCGGATCTTCAGGATGTTGATCTTGTCGCGCAGCGGCTCCCAGAATTTTTCGTTGCTGATCATGTATCCTACGGCGTAGGAGGGGAAGAAGCCGTAGCGCTTGCCGGGAGCGAAATTCTCCGAACCGTTGTAACCGAAGTTGAACTCGGCGAAATACTTGTCGCGGAAGGCATAGGTGAAACGTCCGGCGATACCCATGTTCTTAGTCGGGTAGGCGTCGATGTAATTGAGCGGCCTGTTCTTGGATTTGCTGCGTACCGAGTAGAGGAACATGCCGCTTACGCGGTGGTCTTCCGCGAAGAGGCGCTCATAGATAAGCGAGCCCTCGAAATTGATGGCCGTCGTACCCGAGGAGTCCGATGTTGCGAGCTTCATATAGTTACTGCCGTTGGGATTGGCAGCGGTCAGCATCAGTTCGCCGTTTTCATCGCGCCCGGTGGCGTAGTAGGTTACCGGGGACATTGCCCGCTCCAGGAGGGTCGCATTCTGGGCGTCCCATGCGAATTTCACATTGGCTTTCAGTCCGGGGGTAATGATGTCCGAGAAATCCTGCGTAAGCGACAACAGGGATTGCGCCACCATGGTGTTGTAACGTCTGTATCCGGTGTTGTTCAGCATGTTGTAGGGGTTGACCGAGCCCGACTCCTGCGGGATCGCCAGCATGCCGTTGGAATATACGGTCGGCGTAGCCACGGGGGTTACGTACATCGTATAGGCGTACAGGTCGTTCGTGCTCGTACATGGCGCGTTCTTGGTGGTATACTGCGTAGACAGCGAAAGACCCAGCTGCGTCGACTTGGTAATGTCGATGTCGATGTTCGAGCGGAAGCTGTACTTGTTGAAGTTCATCTGGGCATCGTAACGGTCATTGTCCGCGACATTGAACATACCGCCTTCCGTGTAGTAGGATGCCGAAACGTAGTAACGGATTTTCGGGGAGCCACCCGTGACGCTCGCGTGTACGCGCCCGGTCATGGCCAAGTCCTTGAAGATGGTGTTGACCCAGTCGACGTTCGGATAGAGGTCGGGGTCGCGGCCGCTCAGGTACATCTGGCGGGCATAGTCCGAAATCGGCATCTCGGTGCTGCCGCTGTCGCGGTAGAGTTCGTTGTAGTAGTCGATCCACTGCGAAGCGTTCGCCAGCTCGGGCAGCTGGACAGGCTGCGTAATGCCGAATTCGGCCTTGACGCGGATCTGGGGCGCCGTCATTTCGGTGCCTCGTTTGGTGGTGATCAGGATGATGCCATTCGCACCGCGCACACCGTAGAGGGCGGTCGCCGTTGCGTCCTTCAGGATGGAGAACGTGGCGATGTCGTCCGCGTCGACAAAGTCCATGTCGCGCTCGATACCGTCGACGAGCACCAGCGGGGTGGTTTTGGCACCGAACGTACTCTGTCCGCGGATCCAGAACTCGGCGCTCGATCCGGGTTCGCCCGTACGCTGCATTACGACGATACCCGCCAGTTTGCCGGCGAGGTTCGAGGAGAGCGAGCCGCTTGCCACTTCCAGTTCGCCGGCGTCGATGGTGTTGATGGCGCCGATGATACTCTCCTTGCGCTGTTTACCGTATGCGACTACGGTTACCGCCTCCAGTTCGGAAACCTTGCGCACCAGCTCGGTCACGATGTTGGTCTTCGTTCCGACGGGAATGCTCTGGGTTTCATAACCCAGGTACGAAATCTCGATTACATCGGTCGGCTTCACGTCGATCGAGAAAGTACCGTCATTACCCGTGATGACACCGCGGGTACTGCCCTTGACGATCACGGTGGCTCCCGGTACACCCGCCTTGGTCTCGTCCAGGACGCGTCCGGTCATCTTGACGTTCCCCCCCCCTTGCGGGGCGGTAACAGACGATTCCAGGCTGCTTGCGGAATACACAAATTCGGGATTTGCGCTCAATTCCGTAACCGATATAAGCCCCAGTATCAACACGAATGACCGGAGCATTATTTTACAAAAGAGCTTTTGTATAGTCATTGTCATATTTCCTCATTTATAATTACTTAATGTAGATTTGTACGGTTCGGGCGTCGGTCGGGCGCCGCAGGCCCGTACGTGTTGGATTGATCCTTGCTTGGCTAGAAGCACTTTGGATTAGTGTTTTCAGGAAGTCAATAGTTCGGGTCTCGTCTGTTTTACCATAGGCATGTTTTAGTTTTTAGGTATGGTGAATAATTAGTCGGTTTTATAATTCGTCTGCCGATACGGCCGTCAATGCCGAAAGAACTTGATACACGACAACATACGGCCTGTGTGGTACTTTCTTTTCTGTGAAATTCAGTTAAAAGTATTCATTATCCGGTAACAAATATAACAATAAAATTATTATCATTACTATTTTTGATAAGTTTTTTTACTTTAATGCGGTGCGGTGCGATTTGCCTGTTGGCGAATTTGTATATATAATTTATTGATTATCAATATTTTGTTCCTTGCTTTCGAACCGTGATTTTTTTTGAAAAACTAATATCCTTTTTATCAGGCACTTGGCTTCTGGGCACTGGCTTAGGCTGGTCTTTGTTCTTAAGATTGTGTAATACAATATTTTATATTTTTATATTTCGCTTGTTCCCGAATTGTTCCTGACGGATAATAATTGCATGCCCTGATTTTTGCCGCTTCAATGATTTGAAAAGTTTTTTACTGTTCCTGGGCTTGTAAGTAAAATATTTTTGCTTATTTTTGTCCTGTAAACTTTCGGGCTTACCGGCTAACAAGGTATACCTATGTATATTATATTTGCCGTTTATGCCCGCATCCGGCTACGCCGGCCGTACCGCATGGAACTGCGCTGAGTTGAAAATTCAATAAAATACCCGGAATAAATGATGATTAAAAATTGTTGTATGCTGGTGGCGGGCCTCCTGCTACACACGCAAATATTCGCACAGGATAAAACGGCCGCAAGCCGTACAGGCGAGGACTACACCCTGTCGAACGGTGCGGTCGAGGCCGTTTTCAGCGGGAGCGGAAGCTTCGACATCGAGAAACTGGTGCTCAACGGGAAACAGGTCGTCGCGGCAGGCAAGAACGAAACGCCGTGGATCCTGATATACAAAGGTTCCCAGGGAGAAAACCCGGAGTTGAAACCCGAACATGCCGTTTACCGTGGGGTGCAGGTGCGCGATGACGCCCATGCCAAAACTTTGGTGTTCACGTGGGAGCTGACGCTGGACTACTCGCCGGTGAAATATCCCGTGCGGATGTACGTGACGCTTCCCGACGGCGGCGAGCTGCTGCAATGGAACATAGAGGCCGACCTGCCCGCCGGGTGGCTGGTCACGGATCTGAAATTCCCCAATGTCGTGATCGAACGCCCCGAAGACGGCAGGATCATCACCACCGAAGGCTGGGGCGTCGAGAAGCCGCTCGACATCGCCACGTTCGAAGCCCGTTACCCGTCGCATGCCTCCGCCATGCAGTTCCTCGTGGTACACAATGCCGAGGGTGCGTTCTATTACGGGACGGAAGACCGCCGCGGCTGCGGAAAGACCTATTCGGCGCAGTGTACGCCGACGACGGTTGCGTTCAGCGATGCCATCCCCGCCTCGGCCGGGTGGATCGCGGACGGGACGTTCCGCCTGCCGTGGATCTCGGTCACGGGTTTCACGCCGAAGGGTTGGGAAGATGCCGTTGTCAGGTGGTACCGTCCGTTTACCTTCACGACCGAGTGGGGTCGTAAGCCGCTCGCCTTGCGCAATATCCCGCAGTGGTGTTACGATGCCGACGCGTGGGTGCGTGCCAAGCATGTGACCGACCGGACGTACGATGCCGTCCGGCGTGCCGCCCGGTATTTCGGGCAAGGGCTGGGGGTGCACTGGTATTTCTGGCATCATTACCCCTACGATACCCACTATCCCGATTACCTGCCCGCACAGGAGCGTTTCGCAGGGATGGTGCGGAGCGCCCAGTCTTTGGGGGCGCGTGTGACGCCCTATATCAACGGCCGGCTCTGGGATCCGGCGGCCGACAGCTATAAGCGCGACCGCGGTTACGACGCGTCGTGCCGTAAACCCGACGGGTCGCTCTATACCGAGATTTACCCCACGTCGAAAGTCCTCAATACGGTGACCTGCCCCTCGACGGATATCTGGCACCGGAAGATCATCGGGCTGGTGGACAGCCTGCAACACGCGATCGGGGTGAACGGAATCTATATCGACCAGATCGCTGCCGCCGCGCCCGAACCCTGTTGGAACGAGGCGCACGGCCACCCGGTCGGGGGCGGCGATTTCTGGTACGACGGCTACCGCAGGCTTATCGGCGAGATCCGCGCACACCACCTGCTCGAGGACAGGATCCTGACCAGCGAGGAGAATGCCGAGTGCTATATCGACCTGTTCGACATGCTGCTGGTCGTCAATACGCCCCATGAGGAGGACAACTGCATCATCCGGCCGGTGTTCCCGATGGTCTATTCCGACCGTGCCGTCACCAGCGCCTTCACCTATACGCCGAGCGAGGCGGATAAGATGTCGCTGGGCGACTTCCGTTACGAACTGGCGAAGGCATTGTTGTGGGGTTCGCAGATCGGGTGGGTCGACCCCGTCCCGCTGATGTCGGAACAGGCCGTCAGCGAGGCGCGTTTCATGAAGACGCTCATGGATTTCCGCCGCAGCCTGCACGATGTCGTGTACGGCGGCCTCTTCATCCGCGAGCTCACCCCGGCGGGCGACAATCCCATCGTGAAGATCCCCGGGTTCGGCGATGACGCGTCGGTGCTGGCCGCCGAGTGGCGGAAGCCGGACGGCCGCAAGGTCTATATCGTTGTCAATATGGATGAAAAAAAACATAAGGTTTCGTTACCCGGCGTGGACAAGCCCTTCGAGGTGGCGGGTGCGTCCTGCAAGCGTATTGATTTGTAACGGGTAACGATGTCCGGGCAGGGCCCGGACAGGTTGGGTAGGAGAGGGTGCCCGGCGTAACGCACGCCGGGCACCCTTGTTTTGCAGGGGGGCTTGCCCGCCGGAATCCGCGTGATCGACCGCAACCGCATCGTCTTCGCAAGGAGTATATCCCTGTCTGCGGGAATTACAGGCGGCTGTTCCGTGATTTCCTCGCGGCGCGTTCCCCGATGCCCGGGACGAGCAGAGAACCGCGGGTTTATTCCATGTAAGTCATGACGTTGCCGCTGATCTGCTGCAACGATATTTCACAAACCTTCGTATTGTATTTGGCCGTGAGGATGCGCTCTTCGGCATCGAGCAGGCTCTTCTGCGCTTCGCGCATCTCGATGCCCGGCAGGTCGCCCAGCAGGTAACGTTCCATGGCGATCTCGTAGTTCTCCTTGGCGGCGATCAGGTTCTCCTTTTCCAGTTGGATCACCTCGAGGTTGTTGCGGTAGGCCTGCCAGAAGTTCGACAGGTTGGCACGCAGCGACTGCTCGAGCCTTTCGCGCGTGAGCTGCGCATTTTCCACGTCGATGCGGGCGTTGCGCTGCTCCCGGCGGCGGTTGCCGTCGAAGATCGTGATGCCGAGTTTCACCCCGGCGTTCAGTCCCAGCGTTCCGCGCGACCGGGTCGTCCCGTTCCCGAAACGGTTGTAGGTGTAACCGTATCCCGTCGTCAGGTTCAGGTAGGGGTAGTTGCGCGCCTGCACGGTTTTCAGGTCGAGTTCGGCCAGCACATTGTCATGCCCTGCCAGCAGCAGCGAGGCATTCGTGTCGAGCGTCTGCGCCAGCAGCTCCTCCCATTTGAGCTCGCCGTTGACCTCGATCACCGAGTCGCGGATGCAGAGCATTTCGTTGACGTCCTTGTTGGCCAGCAGTTCGTTGATGCGGATGCGCGAAGCCGAAACCAGCTCCTGCTGGGACATGTATTTCGAACTGTCGGCATTGAAGTCCACGCGTGCCTGCAACAGGTCGAGGCGCGAGAAATTGCCGACGCTGACCCGCGCTTCGGTGATGCGCAGCCGCTCGCGCGAAAGCGCCACGGCATAGCGGAAATTCTGCAGGCGCAGCGTTTGCTGGACATAATTGTAGTATTCGGCCGTCAGGCTGGCTACGAAGTCCTCGATCGTGATGCGGGTGCGGACAGTGCCCATCTCCTGCATCTCTTTGAGCTTTTTGTAGTTGGTGCGGATGCGGAATCCGTCGAAAATCGTCCAGTTGAGGTTGATCCCGGCGTTGAACGTCTGGTCGTAGATGCCGTTGTCCGACCATGCGTCCCCTTCGCGCGGTGTGGTGCGCTCGTTGTCCAGCGCCCCCGAATAACCCGCCTCGAAGTCGATCGTCGGCACCATGCCGGCATTTGCCGCCGTGGCATTGTTGTCGCTGATGCGCTCCTCATTGCGCACGATGCGTATGTCGTAGTTGTTTTCCAACCCTATTTCCAGGCACTTGCGGAGGGTCAGCTCCTCCTGTGCCGCCGCCGTTGCGAAAATCCCCGCGGCCAGGGCCGATAAAATCACTCGTTTCATTGGGCTTCCTTATTTCTGTTTCTTACTCCGGTCTGTCGATACGTAGCTGTATATTGCCGGGACGATGTAGAGCGTCAGCAGGGTGGATACCACCATACCGCCCACTACGGCGATACCCATGGCGATACGTCCGTTGGCACCTTCGCCCGTGGCGACGGTCAGCGGCAGCAGGCCGAGGATGGTCGAGGCGCTCGTCATCAGGATCGGGCGCAGGCGTTGCAGCGAGGCTTCCTCGATGGCGTGCAGTTTGTCGATTCCCGCTTCCTGCTTCTGGTTGGCGAACTCCACGATCAGGATGCCGTTCTTGGCCACCAGGCCGATGAGCATGATGATGCCGATCTGGCTGAAGATGTTCATCGTCTGCCCGTTGGCGGCCATGAACACCAGTGCCCCCGCAATGGCCAGCGGCACGGTGAGCATGATGACCAGCGGGTCTTTGAAGCTCTCGAACTGTGCCGCGAGGATCAGGTAGATCAGCAGGATGGCCAGCAGGAAGGCGAACATCAGGCTCGACGAACTTTCACGGAACTCCTTCGAGTCGCCGGCCAGCGCCGTGCGGAAATCGTCGCCGAGCGTTTCGGCGGCGATGCGATCCATTTCGTCGAGCCCCTGCCCGATGGTCTTGCCCTTCGCCAGCCCGGCCGATACGGTCGCCGAGAGGAACCGGTTGTAGTGGTACAATTGCGGCGGGGCGACGTTCTCTTCCAGTGCGATCAGGTTGTCCAGCTGGATCATCTCGCCCTTGTCGCTGCGTACGTAGATCGACCGCAGGTCGGCGGGCTTATTGCGTTGCTGGCGGTTGATCTCGGCCAGTATCTCGTATTGCTTGCCGTTCATGTAGAAGTAACCCATACGCTGGCCGCTCAAGCCGTACTGGAGCGTCTGGGCTATGTCGCGCGTCGAGACGCCCAGCAGGTTCGACTTGTCGCGGTTGATGATGATGCGCGCTTCGGGCTTGCTGAATTTCAGGTCGACGTCGGCCATCTGGAACACGGGGCTTTCGTAGACCTTGCGCATGAATTCGGGCAGCACTTCCTGCAACCGTTCGATGCCGGTGGCCTGCAGGACGTATTGCACGGGCATGTTGCCGCGGCGGCCGCCGAAGGTGCTCTGCTGCTGCACGAAGGCGCGGGCCTTGGTCTTGGTACGCACGGCCGCCGAAAGCTCCTCGGCGATCTCCATCTGCGAACGTTTGCGTTCCGAGATGTCGGTCAGGGCGATGCGGACGTTGCCCGAGCCGCTCGATACGCGTGCCGTGACCGACTGGGCCTCCGGCACGAGCGAATCGACCAGGCGGTTGATGTCCTCGGTGTAGTCGCGCAGGTATTCGTAGGTGGCGCCTTCCGACCCGCGGGTATTGATCGAAATCTGCGAACGGTCTTCGAGCGGCGCCATTTCCGCCGGGATGGCCCGCCACAGCCAGCCGATCAGTCCGACCATCAGGGCGATGAGCGGCAATGCCACCCAGCGCCGCCGCAGGAACCCGGCCAGCGTGCGCTGGTAAAAGTTGTTCATTCCCACGAAGAAGGGCTCGGTCTTGCTGTAAAACCAGCTCTTGCGCTCCTGCCGCACCAGCAGTTTGGTCGCCAGCATCGGGGTGATGGTCAGCGCAGCGAAGGTCGAGATGACCACCGCGCCCGAGATCACCATGCTGAATTCGCGGAACAGGCGGCCGGTCATGCCCTCCATGAAGACGATCGGGAAGAACACGGCGATCAGCGTGACCGACGTCGAGATGACGGCGAAGAAGATCTCCTTGGCGCCTTCGATGCCGGCCTCCTTGGGCGTCATGCCGCGTTCGATGCGGATGTAGATGTTCTCGGTCATCACGATGGCATCGTCGACCACCAGCCCGACCGAGAGCACCACGGCCAGCATCGACAGCACGTTGATCGAGAACCCGGCGACGTACATCAGGAAGAACGTGCCGATGAGCGAGACCGGGATCACGATGCACGGGATGAGCGTCACGCGCCAGTTGCGCAGGAAGAGGAAGATGATGATGATGACCAGGATGAAGGCCTCGTAGACGGTCTGTCGCACCTCGTCGATCGAGGCGCGGATGAAGCGCGTGTTGTCGAACCCGTAGGAGGTCACCACGTCGTCCGGCAGGTCTTTCTTCATCGTCTCCATGCGCTGGTAAACCGCATCGGCGATGTCGATGTGGTTGGCTCCCGGCTGGGGGATCACCACGACGCCCACCATCGGGATGCCGTTCATCTTCATGTAGCTGCGCGTATCCTGGGGGCCCAGTTCGGCGCGTCCCACGTCGCTCAGGCGGATGATGCGGTTGGAGGCTTCGCGTACGACCAGGTCGTTGAACTCCTGCGTGGTGTGCATCAGCCCCATCGTGCGGATCGTCAGCTCGGTGGTGTTGCCTTCGATGCTGCCCGAGGGAAGCTCTACGTTTTCGCGGTCGAGGGCGTTCTTGATGTCCACGGGCGTAATGCCGTATCCGGCCATCTTGGCCGGGTCGAGCCACAGGCGCATCGAGTAGCGTTTCTCACCCCATATCTGCACGCCGCTGACGTTGTTGATCGTCTGCAGCTGCTCCTTGACCGTCAGGTCGGCGATCTCGCTCAGTTCCAGCAGCGAACGTTTGTCGCTCTGGATGGTTACCATCAGGATCGGCGTGGCGTCGGCATCGGCTTTGGTGACCGTCGGAGGGTCGCAGTCGCGGGGCAGGTAGCGCTGGGCGCGCGACACTTTGTCGCGCACGTCGTTGGCCGCGGTTTCCAGGTCTACCGAGAGTTCGAATTCGACCGTGATGCGGCTCTGTCCCTGGCTGCTGACGCTCGACATCGAGCGGATGCCCGGGATGCCGTTTATGTTCTGTTCGAGCGGCTCGGTGATCTGGTTCTCGATCACATCGGCATTGGCTCCCGGATAGGAGCACGTCACCGAGATGATGGGGTTGTCGACACTCGGGTATTCGCGTACGCCGAGGTAGCTGTACCCGATGAAACCGAATAGCAGGATGATGATCGTCAGCACCGATGCCATTACCGGCCGCCGGATGCTCAGTTCGGAAATATTCATGCGGCGGCGGTTTTATTCGACGGTGTCGAGTTTTACGGGGAGCCCTTCACGCAGCTGGAGCGTGCCGGAAACGATCAGCGTGTCGCCCGGGGACAGTCCCTCGACAACCTGTATCCGCGATTCCGTCCTCAGCCCGGTTTTTATGGCTACGGCGTGGGCTTTGCCGCCCTTGTAGAGGAATACCTTGTCCACGCCCATCTCGGGGACGACGGCCTGGGTCGGGATGGCGATGGCGTCGGGGATGTCGTGCATCCGGATCTTTACGCTTACGAAGCGTCCGGGCAGCAGCCTGCCCCGCGTATTGGGGTAGTGCGCACGCACCGAGAAATAGTGAGTATTCGGGTCGATCTTCGACTCGGTGGCATATACCTCGGCGTGGAACGTCTCGTTGTACCCCTCGACCGTGAACGTGAGGCGCGTCCCGGGTTTTATCTGGCTGGCGTAGCGCTCCGGGACGGAGAGGTCGATCTTCAGCGGTTTGATTTTGGTCAGCTTGGCCACCACGACGCTCGGCGAGGCATAGGCGCCTTCGCTGACGTTGCGCAGGCCGATCACGCCGTCGAACGGGGCGTGCAGCTCCGTGAGCGCGATGTTCGAACGCACGATGTCGATATCGGCGTTGAGCATCGCCAGTTCGGTGCGTGCCTGTTCGTAGGCTTCCTGGCTGACGGCGTCCTTTTCGAGCAGGGCACTCTGGCGGTAAACACGGTCTTCGGCCAGTTTGAGCTGCGCTTCGTAGCGCGACAGCTGTGCCAGCAGCGGTTTGTCGTTGACTTTGGCCAGCAATTCGCCCTTGCGGACGGTTGAGCCTTCCTGGAAGTTGATCGAGACGATCTTGCCCGAGGTCTCGAACGAGAGGTCTACCTCCTCGTCGGGGAGCAGGCTGCCCACCGAGGTGATTCCGTCCGTGAGGGTTTGCGGCCGCACGACGAGCCCGTTGACGTTCAGGACGCTATTTTTCCGGGGTATGCTGATTGCTGCCGGGTCGGGGGCGGACGAACTGCCGCGGTAGTGGTTGTAAACGAACAGCCCAGCACAGAATACTACGAGGATGACGGACGTGATGATCCATTTCTTTTTTTTCATACCGGAGAGGTTGTCTTTAATGAGGGATATGCAAAGATACGAAAAAACCCGCTATGCCTCCGCTGCCGAAAGGTACAATTGCATCCGTTTGTCGTAAAAACGGGGCCGGTTGCGGGTTCGTGTATGCCCGTATCCGGCGAAACGGTAAAAAACGCCGGCGAAACGACCGGCACCCGCCGGATTCCCGCACCGTCGGAAAGCAATACCTACATGTTATTATTCTGTCCCGAAAATTACCTAAAACAGGGAATTGCCCGGGCTCGGCGGCCACCTTAACTTTGCCACTGCAAACAAAATAAACGGAGAGCCTATGCGTCTTGGAATTTTACTGTTTACTTCTATTTTATTACTGGCGGGTATTACCCTGCATGCGCAGGAAGCTGTGACCGCCCCCGCCCCTGTCCCCATCCCCGAATCTGCGGCTGCGGCCGATTCGGCTGCCAATGCCAGGCTGAAGGCACAGCTGAAAGCCGAACTCCTGTCGGAGATCCGTGCCGAGCTCTCTTCCGAAGTGAAGACCGCCGTCAGCAAAGAGGCCGACAAACCCTCACGGCTGACCGTAGGCGGGTACGGCGAAGCCGTCATGACGCGCAATTTTTTCAGCGACAACTACCTGCGTTATATCAGCCCCGACAAGTACAAGAATGACAAAAGCCACGGCCGCTTCGACCTCCCGCACGTGGTCATCTACCTGGGCTACGATTTCGGGCGCGGCTGGTCGATGGGCACCGAGATCGAATTCGAGCACGGCGGCACGGAGAGCGCCTTCGAAACCGAATTCGAGGAGGGCGGCGAGTATGAGTCGGAGATCGAACGCGGCGGCGAGGTCGCCCTCGAACAGTTCTGGCTCCAGAAAAGCTTCAGCCCGGTCTTCAACCTGCGCCTGGGGCATATGATCGTGCCCGTCGGCGGAACCAACCAGCACCACATGCCCACCGAGTTCTTCGGGGTCTACCGTCCCGAGGGCGAGAATACGATCCTGCCCTGCACATGGCACGAAACGGGCATCAGCCTCTGGGGACGTGCCGGTGACTGGCGTTACGAGGTGATGTTCTTGCCGGGACTGGATTCCGACCGGTTCGGCGACAACGGTTGGGTCAGCGGCGGTGCCGGAAGCCCCTACGAATTCAAGATCGCCAATGCCTATGCCGGGGCGTTCCGCATCGACAACTACTCCGTCCCGGGCTTGCGCCTGAGCCTGAGCGGCTATGCGGGCAACAGTTTCAGCAATACCCTGAGTGCCAACCGTACCGGTACTGACAGATACAAGGACGTGAAGGGTACGGTGATGATCGGCGCCTTCGATTTCCTCTACGATGCCCATAACTGGATCGTTCGCGGTAACTTCGACTACGGGCACCTGACCAATTCGGACAAGATTTCCCAGTTCAACCGCGATATGCCCAACGCATCGCCCTCGCCCAAACAATATGTGGGTTCGGACGCCATCGCCACGGGGGTGGAAGCCGGTTACGACATCTTCTCGCAGATACGCAGGCTCAAGGAGAGGGGACACCGCTTCTACGTCTTCGGCCGCTATGAGTTCTACGATTCGATGTTCGATACCGCCAAGTCGGTAATCCGCCAGGACTGGTGCGGCCGCCAGCGGGTAGCCGTCGGGTTCAACTATTACCCGATCAGGAACATTGTCATCAAGGCCGAGTACGGCATCGGCCTGCTCCGGTCGTACGACTACACCGACTCCGCCACCGGGGAGGCCCGCACGGGGCGTTTCAACAATGAGCCCTCCCTTTCGCTGGGGATCGCCTATTCCGGCTTTTTCAGACGTTAACCAAATCATAATGAGAATATGAAAAATCTGTTCAAAAATTCCGTTTATGCAGCCGCGGCACTCGTCCTGGCGCTCGGGGCCGCATCGTGCAGCGACAGCGACGGCGATTACACGTTTGCCGACGAGCGTGAAGAGGCGCTCAGGGATGCTGCCGTAGATTTCGTCGACAATAACGTGATTCCGACCTATAAGGCCCTGGCTGACGGGAGCATCGCCTTGCAGGAGGATTGCGAGGCCATGCTGGCGGCTTTCGACGCGGGAACCCTTACGACCCCGCTGGTGCAGGCCGCCTGCAACGACTGGATCACCACGCGCAAGCACTGGGAGCTCAGCGAGGCCTACCTTTACGGCGCTGCGGCCGATTACGACATCGACCCGCATATCGACTCCTGGCCGCTGGACGGCACGGCGCTTCAGAACCTGCTGAACAACAACAGTATGATGGCCGAGATCGAGAGGAATCCCGATTATGTCAGCGCCAATCTGGGTTACGGCCTGCTCGGGTTCCATGCGTTGGAATACATGCTCTTCGAGAATGCGGGCCCCCGCGCCCTCGGCAAATACACCCGTCCCCAGCTGGTATACCTGGTCGGTGTGGCCAACGATCTGTGCAACATGTGCGTACGCCTCGAAGCTTCGTGGGCGGGGCTGGACAATGTCACCGAAGAGAAGCAGACGATCCTGGGCGATGCCGAACTGGAGCCGACCTTCGACTACGGCGCTTCGATGCGCAATTCGGGGAAGGGCGGCAGCAAGTACCGCAACTATAAGGATGCCGCCGAGGAGATCATCCAGGGCTGCATCGACATCGCCACTGAGGTCGGCTCGCAGAAGATCGGCCGTCCGGCCAACGGAACCAGCTCCGAGGATATCAATTACATCGAGTCGCCTTACAGCCAGAATTCGAAGACCGATTTCATCGACAACATCATCAGCATCCGGAACACCTATCAGGGCATGACCTCCGGCGACGCTTCGGTGAGCGACTGGATCGAGGTGGTAGCCCCCGTCCTCGATACGGAGGTTCGCAATGCGATTTCCACGGCGATCGAAAAGATCGAGGCCTGCCCGGCCCCGTTCGTCGACAACCGTACGGCACAGGCATGGAAGGATGCCGCCACCTATTGCAATAACGACCTTGTGAACGCGCTTACGAAGGCGCTGACGGCACTGTCGGTCGAAAAATAACCATTTTTCAGCAATGAAAAAGCACTTGATTTACAGCCTGTTCATGTCGGCAGCCCTGATGGCTGCCGCGTGCGCTGATGACAAGGGGACGGATCCCGCCCCCGATCCGAATCCCGACCCTGTTCCCGAGGAGTATTACGCCGGCGGCAAGCTCGGCACGGCTTTCAACACCACGTCGGTGGCCTACGAGCAGCCTACGCCGGTCGTCGATGACGACGCCGCGATGACGCAGCGTTTCCTGAACGGCGAGGCACTGTTCGAAAAACCCTTCACGGCCAACTCGTCGGGTGTGCGCTACGGCCTCGGGCCGCTCTATATCCGCACCTCGTGCCTGCACTGCCACCCGGGCTACGGCCACGGCAAGCGTATCGAAGGCGCGTTCAACACCAACCAGATCGGCAACGGCTATCTGCTGGTCATCACCGACGAGGACGACAATTACCTGACATCGCTCACCGGTATGCCGCAAACGCGGGCCGTGGCGCCGTTCAAAGCCCCGATCGACGAATCGAAGATCATGATCGGCTGGCAGGAGTATACCGACGAGTGGGGCAATAAGTTTCCCGACGGCGAGTCTTACAGCCTGATCTATCCCGAAGTGACGATCCCCGAGGACGCCTATTACGTGCCGCTGATCGGCGCCAAGGGCGAGGTGCCCTATGCCAAGGTGCGCGTGCGCCTCGAATCGACCATCGGCATCTACGGTACGGGCTTGCTGGATGCCATTTCAGACAGCGACCTGAAAGCCGAGTACGTTCGCCAGGAGCAGAACGGCGTGCCGCTCAATCCCGCGATCTTCAGGAACGGCGAGTGGGTCAAGACCTATGGGACGACCACCCATCCGCTGCGCTATACCTATGCCCTGAGCCGCGGCCCGTTGCAGGATGCGGCGGGTGCCAATGCCATCTGGAACATTACCAACGTGACCCGCTCCGACCGCCGCTACCACTACATGACCGCTGCTTATGCCGAAGTAGCGTCGAAGGACGCCGATGTGCAGCGGGATTTCTACACGCTTTTCCCGGCGTGGAACAAAACGGGCGACGTCGCGCAGGATATTTACGACTATCTGATGAACAAGGAACTGCCTGTCGAGATGAGCGATGAGGACTATGTCGACTTTATGGTCTGGCACCGCGGTCTGGCCGTACCGGCGGCGCGTAACCTCGACGATGCGGACGTCAAACGCGGCAAGGCGCTCTTCACCGAGATCGGCTGTGCCACCTGCCACCGTCCGACCTGGACGACGGGCGACGATGTCTTTACCGACCCCAACGGTTTCTTTGCCGACGGCGACAGCCGCCTGCCGCGTTATCCTAATCAGAAGATCTGGCCCTACTCCGACATGGTGCAGCACCGGCTCTTCATGGTGAACGACATCCGCACGGGCTGGTGCCGTACGACGCCGCTCTGGGGCCGCGGCCTGAGCGAGAAGTGCACGGGCGCCAGCGACCGCCTGCACGATTGCCGTGCGCGGACGGTCATCGAGGCTATCATGTGGCATGGCGCGGCGCAGAGCGACGCCCGCTGGTCGGTCGAGAAGTTCCGCACGCTGAGCAAGGACGACCGCGACGCGGTGGTCGAATTCATCGAATCCATCTAACCCTTCCCGGATATGTGCGAAGCGCCGGTGCCCCGTGCATCGGCCTTTGCCGTGTCCGGACGATGCATTCACACACGAACGAACGGATGAAACTGTTGAAACTGTTGAAACGCCTTGCCTTCGGGCTGCTCGGAGCCGTGATGGCGGTGCTCGTTACGGCCACGGTACTTGAAAAGATATACGGTACGGATTTCGCCGCTGCGCATATCTACGGCGCGGGCTGGTTCGCCGCGCTTTGGGGTGCCCTCACCCTCGCGGCGCTGGCCTGCCTGTTCCGCCGGAAATTGTGGCGGAGGCCCGCCGTCCTGTTGCTGCACCTCTCTTTCGCGGTCATCCTCGCGGGGGCTTCCGTGACATGGCTCTTCGGCCGGCAGGGGACGTTGCACCTGCGCACGGGCGATCCCGGGGCGACCGCATTCGCCGGCCGTGACGGTTCGGAGCAAATACTGCCCTTCCGGGCCCGGCTGGACGATTTCCGCATCGAGTATTATGCCGGCACCCGTGCGCCGATGGATTTCGTCAGCCTTCTCACCCTGACGGCCGACGACGGGTCGCTGCACGGTGAAGTCGGCATGAACCGCATCCTGGTTTTCCGGAATTATCGGTTCTACCAGTCCGCCTATGACGAGGACGGACGGGGTACGACCCTTTCCGTTTCGTATGATCCGTGGGGCATCGGCATCACCTATGCCGGGTACGGGCTGCTGCTCGTTTCCATGCTGGCGTTCCTGTGCGACAGGCGCGGGGGTTTCAGGCGGTTGCTGCGCAGCCCTGCGCTCCGCAAGGCGGCGCTGTGCCTTGTCCTCTGTACGGCGGCCGTACAGGGTGCCCGGGCGGCTGACACCTTGCCGCAGACGCTTCCGCGCGAGGTCGCCGCGGAATTGGGCGACCTGTATGTCTACTACAACGACCGTATCTGTCCGTTGCAGACCCTGGCTAAGGATTTTACGGTGAAACTCTGCGGGAAGAGCCGCTACCGGGGACTTACGCCCGAGCAGGTGCTTTCCGGCTGGCTGTTCTATTACGACGACTGGAAACGCGAACCGATGATCCGCATCAGGAGTGCCGGGGCACGCCGCCTGCTGGAGGTCGGCGGGCGTTATGCGCGGCTGTCGGATTTCCGCAACCGGGTCAACGAATACCGGCTCGAAGGGGCTGCCGGGCGTCCGGCGGGCGAGGCCGATGAGAAATTCAACATCATCGGGATGGTCTGCACGGGCAGTATGCTGCGGATTTTTCCCTATACCGACCCTTCGGACAGCCTGCTGCGCTGGGCGTCGCAGGTCGACGGCCTGCCGCGGGAGCTGCCTCACGGGCAGGCGCTCTTTATCGGCCGGGCCATGAACTACGTCAGCGAACTGGTCGTAAAACGGGATTGGGCGGGGGTCGCAGGGGTGTTGCGCAAGATCCGCAGCTACCAGCAGAAGGAGGGCGGAGCGCATATGCCTTCCGGGCTGCGTTTCCGTGCCGAAAAACTCTATAACCGGCTCGATTGGTCGCTGCCGCTCGCCGCGGCATTCATCCTGATCGGGATCGGAGGATTCCTCGATGCCTGCCGCCGGATGGTGCGCGGGCGGGCTTTCGGGGCGAAAACCCGGGGCTGGCTCCTTGCGGGCGTTGCCGCCGGAGGACTGTATCTTACGCTGATGCTGGCGCTGCGGGGCTATGTCAGCGGCCACTGGCCTGTTTCGAACGGCTATGAAACGATGCGCTTCATGGCATGGTGTACGTTGCTGCTCACGCTGCTCTTCGCCCGCCGCTTCCTGTTCCTGCTGCCTTTCGGTTACCTGATCGCCGGGCTGTCGCTGATGGTTTCGATGATGGGGGAGTCGAACCCTCAGATCACGCAGCTGATGCCGGTTCTCGACTCGCCGCTGCTCTGCATCCATGTGATGCTGGTCATGGTGGCCTATGCGTTGCTGGCGTTCGTCATGTTCGGCGGCGTGGCAGGGGTCGTCCTGCACCGCCGCGCCCGCGGGGCGGCCGCGCAGCTGCAGGCCGTCAGCCGGCTGATGCTCTATCCGGCCGTCTTCTGCCTCGCCGCCGGTATCTTCGTCGGCGCCGTCTGGGCCAATGTGTCGTGGGGACGCTACTGGGGCTGGGATCCCAAGGAGGTGTGGGCGCTCGTTACGCTGCTGGTTTATGCGCTGCCCCTGCATGCCGGTTCCCTGCCGTGGTTTCGCCGGCCGTTGTTTTTCCATTGGTTCTGCATCGCGGCGTTCCTCTCGGTGCTGGTCACCTATTTCGGGGTCAATTTCCTGTTGGGCGGCATGCACAGTTATGCCGGATAGGGGAGCGGCGGCCCGGGGCGGGATGCCCCTTCCGTGCGTCCCGGTCGTCCCTATCGTATGGCGGAACCGTCATTGCGCAGCCGAGCGGTAAACCGTTCCGGCAGCCGGGGCATGGCGCCGTGCTGCGAGCAGACGTGGGCCGCGACATCCACGGCCAGCCTGTGTGCTTCCCCGATGCCGAGCCCCGAGAGCAGGGCGGCCAGGAACGATGCCGTGAACGAGTCCCCTGCGCCGACCGTGTCGGCCACTTCGACCCGCGGCGTGGGGATATATGACCGGGTGTCGGGGGCGAATACCGAACTCCCGGCGGCACCGCAGGTGAGGATTACGATCCGCAACCCGTACCTGTCGAGCAGCGTGCGGCACTGCTCCCCGGGCTGCATCCCCTCCATGCCGAACATGCTGCCGACCACGGCCAGCTCCTCGTCGTTTATCTTCAGGATGTTGCACTTTCGCAGCGACTCTTCGACCACCTGCTGCGTGTAGAAGTGCTGCCGCAGGTTGATGTCGAAGACCTTGTATTGTCCCTCGCCGTCGGGCATCGTTTCCAGGAAACGCCCGATCGTGCGGTGCGATACGGGGCTGCGCTGTGCCAGCGACCCGAAGCAGGCTGCACGGGTGTGCCGGGCGAGCTCCTCGATCTGCGGGGTGAACGGGATGTTGTCCCAGGCTACGCCCTGCCGGATCTCGTAGCTGGGGATGCCCGCCCCGTCGAGCGTGACTTCGACCGTCCCGGTCGGGAACGGCACCGTTTCCAGCATATGTCCCACCCTTTTTTCGCGGAGCTGGTTGCGGAGTTCGCGTCCCGCCTCGTCGTCGCCGACGGCGCTGACCGCGCAGCTGTGCAGCCCGAACTGCGACATGTGGTAGGCGAAGTTCGCGGGGGCGCCGCCGATCTTCCGCCCTTCGGGCAGTATGTCCCAGAGTGCTTCGCCGATTCCGACGACCCACTCTGTCTTGCGGTTTGCTTCGGTATTCATGGTCGTTTGCGTTTGCTGCGAAGTTAACGGTTTTGCTCGATATTTTTCCGCTTGTGCGGTGTTTTTCTGCATGGGGCGAGGCATTTGGCCGTAATTTTCGTAGCATCGGGCCTGTCGTGCCGGGGCGCTTACCCATGGCGGGACGGACGAATTATGCCCGGAAAGTTTGTATTGAACGGCTTTTGTCTTATTTTTGTCTGACACAAAACCCGAAACCATGATGCTGCGAACCCTTCCCGCCCGATCCGGCTTCCTGTGGGTGCTTCTGGCGTGCATTTTCCTCGCAGGATGTACGCGGCACCCGAAATACTCGCTCCAGACCGAAGCGGCGCTGGAACGGCTGGATGCGGAACTTTCCCGCAAGGATCGTTACCAGCAGTGGCGGCAGGCGCAGAACGACAGTCTGCGCCGGGAGGTGGCGCGTGCCCGCAACGCCGGCGACCGGGCGTGGCGCCTGTTCGCCGTGTCGCAGAATTACGTGACCTACCAACTGGATTCGGCGGCTTATTACGTCGACCGCCTTTACCGGCTGGCAGCCTCTGCCGGGTCGGGGGATATCCGCCGCATCGCCCTGCTTGCCGACATCGACGTCTGGCTGGGCCGCGGGCAGCTGGGGCTTGCCGAAGAACTTTTCCGCAGGATAGACACTGCCGGTATGTCCCCTTCGGAGTATGCCGCATGGCATTCGCGCTACTCCTCGATCGCTGCCCGGCGTGCGGCCGAAGCCGAGGACGGGGCTTCGCGGTCGGCATGGCGCGATACGGTGATGCGTGTCAGGCACATGTCCGTGCCCGGGCAGTCGGAGTGGACGCAGGCGCGGATCGCCGCCGCCGCTCTGCGCGACAGCGGCCGCTTCGCCGAGGCCGTACAGTTGCTCGAGCCCTATACGGCCAGGAATCCCGACTACCAGGAGCTGGCGCTTCTCTATTACGGCCTCGCAGGCATCGCGCGGGCGTGGGGCGACGACGACCTGCGGCTTTATTACTTGGCCGAATCGTCCGTCGCCGACCTGCGTGCCGGCACCCGTTCCTATGCCTCGCTGTACGACCTTGCGCTGCTGCTGTTCGACCGCAAGGATTACGACCGTGCGGCAGCCTATATGGGCAGCGCGTCCGATGACGCCATGCACTGCCGGTCGATGGTGCGCATACCGGTCTCCTCTTCCGCGGCCGTCAAGATCAGCGAGGCCATCTCCTCGAACATCGCCCAAAGGCAGGCCATGATGACCACGACGATCTGGTTGGCCGGTGTCTTCCTGGTCGTCCTCATCGGTATCCTCTGGTGCGTGCTGTGGCAGCACCGCCGCCTGCGCGGCAACCACCGGCAGCTGATCGACATGAGCGCCCAGTTACAGGCGAAGAACGACGAGATGCAGGCCAAGAACGACCATATCCGCGAGATCAACGGCGCGCTGGTCGACTCCAACCGGATCAAAGACCGTTACGTCTGCCACTATATCGACCTTTCCGTCCATTACATCAAGCAGATCGACACTTTCCGCCGCGAGGTCTGCCGCGTCGCCCGCAACAAGGGCGTCGACGAACTGGTGCGCTGGCTGAACACCTCGCAGGCCGTCAGCGGCGAATATGCGAAGTTCTACCAGTCGTTCGATTCCTCGTTCCTCGACATCTTCCCGCAATTCATCGAACAGGTCAATGCCCTCCTGCAGCCCGAGTCGCATTTTGCGCCCCGCGCCGACGCATCGCTGACCACCGAGCTGCGGATTCTGGCGGCCATCCGGCTCGGGATTACCGACAGCGGACACATCGCTTCGCTGCTCAACTGTGCTTCGGCGACGGTCTATACCTACCGCACCAAACTCCGCAATGCGGCGCTGGATCGGGACAATTTCGAGCAGCAGGTGTCGCGGATCGGTCTCTGATCTTTCGGATAGTCTATATAATCCGGGGTGTGGATTCGGTTTTTAAAACCCTGATATGTAATGCTATATAGATTGTCAAACCTCTATATAGTTCTATACGTGCGCTGGAATAATCATAAATAATAGGTATTTTTGTCCTAACCCCGGCCACGGAACCATTTAACCAATCATAAATTATGCTGACTAAAACTTATTTTCGCAGAAAGCTCGCGCAAGCGTGCGGGCTGGGACTCGTGCTCTGCGCTGCCGCTGCATGTGCGCCGCAACAGAATGTGCTGACCAAAGAGGAGATTGCCGACGGCTGGCAGCTGTTGTTCGACGGCAAGACGCTCGACCAGTGGAAGGACTACAACGGCGAAGAGCTGACCATGCCGTGGCATGTCGTCGACGGCTGCATCCAGGCCAAGGGCGACGGCAGCGACCTGGCAGGCTACATCGTTACGAAGAAACAGTACGAAAACTTCATCCTCGACTGGGACTGGAAACTCTCCCACGGAGGGAACAGCGGTATGATCTACCACGTGGTCGAAGACCCCTATTTCAAGGTACCCTACGTAACCGGCCCCGAATACCAGCTGATCGACAACGAGGGCTGGGAAGAGGTCAATGCCCCCAACAAACTCGAAGAGTGGCAGAAACTGGGCGTGGACTACGCCATGCACCTGCCCGATCCCGATTCGCTGTTCGTCAACCCGCAGGGCGAGTGGAACTCGTCGCGCATCGTCTTCGACAACGGCCATGTCGAGCACTGGCTCAACGGCCACAAGATCCTCGAATTCGAAGCCTGGACGGACGACTGGTTCGCCCGCAAGCACAGCGGCAAATGGGAGACCGCACCCGAATACGGCCTTGCGCGCCGCGGTGTGATCTGCCTGCAGGATCACGGTTCGCCCGCTTCGTTCCGCAACCTGAAGATCAAGGAGCTGCCCCGCAAGGCCGGCCGCGAGGTCGAGCTGTTCAACGGCAAAGACCTGACGGGCTGGGAGGCCTACGGCACGGAGAAGTGGTATGTCGACAAGGACGGCAACATGGTTTGCGAGAGCGGCCCCGACAAGGAGTACGGCTACCTTGCCACGCGCGAATATTATAACGATTTCGACCTGACGCTCGAATTCAAGCAGCTGGCCAACGGTAACTCGGGCGTCTTTTTCCGCTCGTTCGTCGAGCCTCCCGTGAAAGTCCACGGCTGGCAGTGCGAAGTGGCCCCCAAGGGCTTCGATACGGCCGGTATCTACGAGTCCTACGGCCGCGGCTGGCTGGTTCAGATCCCCGACGAGAAGGAGGACATCCTGCGGGAGGGCGAGTGGAATACGCTGCGCCTGAAAGTCCAGGGCGACCGCGTGCAGACGTGGCTCAACGGCGAAGAGATGGTCGACATCACCGATGCCAGGATCGGCGCCGCACAGGGGCGCATCGCCCTGCAGATCCACGACGGCGGCGGGATCAAGGTGCTCTGGCGCAATTTCCGTCTGACAACCTTATAATTACCACTAACCTGAACACGATATGAGTACCCGCAGGAATTTTCTGAAAACACTGAGCGGCATGGCGCTGCTGACGGTCGTCCCGCGCCATGTGCTCGGCGGCCCGAAACACGTGGCGCCGAGCGACCAGCTCACCAAAGGCATCATCGGCGTCGGCGGCATCGGCAAGAGCAGCTACCATTTCACCAGCACCAAGGAGTGCCGTCTGGTGGCGGTCTGCGACGTCGACAGCAAGCATCTCCAAAGCGCGCTCGACCTGGGCAAAAAGCGTTTCAACGAGACGTTGCAGTCCTATCGCGATTTCCGCCGCCTGATCGCCGACCCCAATGTCGACATCGTCCATATCGCCACGCCCCCGCACTGGCACGGCATCATGGCCGTCGAGGCCGCGAAGGCCGGCAAGGACATCTGGTGCGAGAAACCGATGACCCGCACCATCGGCGAGGGCAAGCGCGTCGTGGAGGCCGTCAAGCGCAACAACCGCATCTTCCGTCTCAATACGTGGTTCCGTTTCACGGATACCTTCTACGGCCTGGGTACCACTGTCGAGCCGCTCAAGAAGCTGATCGACAGCGGCCTGCTGGGATGGCCGCTCAAGGTGACCATCTCGGGCACCACCGGCTTCACCTGGAAATTCTTCTGGGTGGGCAAGGAGAACCTCGTCCCGCAGAGGGTTCCGTCGAATCTCGACTACGACATGTGGCTCGGCCCGGCCCCCTACAAGCCTTACAACGAACACCGTGTGCACCAGACTTTCCGCGGTTACTGGGATTACGACGGCGGCGGCCTGACGGACATGGGGCAACACTACATGGATCCCGTGCAGTACCTGCTGGGCAAGGACGAAACTTCGCCCGTGAAGGTCGAGGTCGACGCCCCCGAGCAGCACCCCGACGCCGTGGGTATCTGGCGTAAGATCGTCTATACCTACGACGACGGCTGTCAGATCGTCCTCGAAGGCGAAGGCTTCGAAAGCGGCGACGACACGCCTTATATCGAAGGCCCGCTGGGCAAGGTCTATAAAGGGTTCCGCTGCACGATCCCCGACATCATGGAGAAACTGGCCGAGATGCCCGACCCTGCGCCGCAGAACACCGACTTTTTGGAATGCGTCCGCACGCGGAGCAAGTTTGCGCTCGACGAGCAGAAGGGACACCGCAGCTCGACGCTCGTGAACCTGGGTGCCTGCGCCCTGCGTTTGAACCGCACGTTGCATTTCGACCCCGACAAACAACTCTTCATCGGCGACGATGCCGCCAACCGACTGATCGACCAGCCGATGCGCGGCCCGTGGCATATTTAAGCACCAGTTACCATGAAAAAGATAATCATACGACTTTTTATGCTGGGAGCATTGGCCGCCCTGTTGCCCGCAGGAGCCGCCGCCCAGCAATCGGATGCCCGCCAGCGCACGACGGAAACCATCGTCGCCGACGGACTCGCACAGCTTCCCGCAGCCGATGCCAAGGTTTTCAACCAGGTGATGGGCGAACTGGCCGCCACCGGAAGTAAGGGTGTCGAGATGATCGCCGCCATGCTCGTCCCTGCCGACAAGGGCAAGAACGCCACGTTCGAATACGCCCTTAACGGCGTGGTGGCCTATGTGACCGACCCGGCGCACGAAGCGCTGCGTGACGATGTCCGCAAGGGCCTGCTGGCAGCTATCGACCGTTGCGGTGACGACGCCAACCGGGCTTTCCTTTTCTCGCAGCTGCAATTCTGTTCGACGGCCTCCGATGCCGCCGCCATGGCTCGTTATCTGGACGATCCCTACCTGGCCGACTATGCCCTCCGGGCACTGATCTCGACCCCGGGTACGGAAGCACTGCTGCTCACCGAGGCCGGCAAGGACGACCTTACCGCTGCCCGCAAACAAGCGCTCGCCTATGCTTTCGCTGAAAAGCGGCTTGCCGCTGCCGAACCGTTTCTCCTGACATGGCTCGAAGGTGCCGATGCGCAGACCGCGGAGCAGATCTATAACGCACTGGCCGCCTGCGGTTCGCAGGCCTCGCTCAAGCCGCTGGCCGCTGCCGCAGCCAAGACCGGCTACGCATGGGATGACGCCGGCGCTGCGGACGCTTACCTGCGCCTGCTCGCAAGGCTCGCCGCCGCAGGCGATGCCCGGGCCGTAAAGGCCGCCAAGGGGCTGCTCAAATGCGACCTCCAGTACATCCGCGGCGGTGCGCTCGCGATCCTGGCCGATGCCCTCGGTGTGCAGAAGGCGATGCCCTATGTGCTCAAAGCCCTCGAGGAGGGCCCTGCGGAGTACCGCTTCGCCGCCCTGCAATCGCTCGGCAAAGGCGACGACAAACTTTTCGCACAGGTTGCAGCCGGCATGCCGCGCTACGATGCCGTCGCGCAGGCCGCCGTTATCGGATGGCTCGGGGAGTGCGGCGCTGTGTCGCAGGCCGATGTGATTACGGCCGCCGTAGCGTCGCCCGACGGCTGCGTGGCCGAGGCCGCAATTGCCGCCTCGGGCCGTATCGGCGGCGAAAAGGCGCTACGGGCATTGGCCGGGGCGCTCGAAGGCCCCCATGCCGGTGCCGCGATGAAAGCCCTCCTTGCATTCAACGGACAGATCAACCCCGAAGTGGAACGGCTGCTTGCGAAGGATGATGCCGCGGCACTCGTTCCCGCGCTCAAACTGGCTGCCGCACGCCGCATGTCCGCAGCCGCAGACCGGGTGTTCGCATTGCTCGGCTCCTCCGACGCGGAGGTTCGTGCCGCCGCGTACGGGGCGCTTCCCTTCGTCGCCCAGCCGCAGCACATGGATCGGCTTTCCGAATTGCTCGACGCTTCCGATGAGGCCCACACGGCCGCGATCCAGTCGGCGCTGATCCGCACCTCGGGGCAGCTCCCCGCCGACAGGCGGTACGGCGCCGTCGCAGGTTATATGAAGGCCTCGAAAACCCCTGCGCGTTACTATCCCGTGCTGGCGCAGAGCGGCACGCAGGAGGCTGTTGCCAGCCTGCTCGACGGGTTCCGCTCCGGGAACCGCGACGCGGCTTTCGCCGCCCTGCTGACGGTCGAAAATCCTGCCATGACCGATATCCTTTACGGGATCGCTGCCGAAAATCCGATGCTCACCGACCGCGCCCTGATGCGCTATGCCGACCTGGCTTCGCAGGCCGCCGTGACCCCGATCCGCCGCTACCAGCTTTACAGACAGGCTCTCGCTCTCAGGCCTTCGGCCGCCGTGCAGGCCAAATTGCTCGGCTACCTTTCGGGCGTATACGCCCTCCCGGCACTGATGCTGGCCGCCGAATACCTCGACGATGCGCAGACTGCCGCCCCGGCCGCCGCGGCCGTGAAGACCATCGTTGCCAAGTGCAACCCGATGCCCGGCGGCGAGGCTGTCCGCAAGGCTTTGGAGCGGGCGCACGAGGTCTATAAAGAACTCGCCAAATCCGACGCCGACGCCGGGTATGCCGTGGATGAGATCACGGGTCTGCTCGGTAAGATTCCGGCGGACGGATTCGCCGTGCTGCCGACCAACGGGCTCGCGGGATGGACGGCCGTGGCCGTGAATCCTGCCGAGGCGAAGAGGCTGCCTGCCCGTCAGGTGGCGAAGCTCCGCAAAGCCGCCGGCGAGGCGGTGGCAGCCAACTGGGGCGCTGCGGACGGCCTGCTCGAATTTGCCGCTGAGGCTCCCGCGACGATCGGGACTGAAAAGGAATACGAGAATTTCGAACTCTGGATCGAATGGCGTTCCGAGGGCGAGGCCGGCATGGCCGTGCGCTCGATGCCGCTGATCCGCCTGGGCGGTGCCGCCGGGACGGGGCTCGCGGACGGCAAGGCCGCCCGAACCGTTGCCGACAACGCTCCGGGGACGTGGAATACGCTCTATGTTAAGGTCGTGGACGATCGCATCACGCTGGTGGAGAATGGCGTGAAAGTTGCCGAAAATGCCATGATGACGAACCTCTGCGCGCCCGGCGAGCCGGTTTATGCACAAGGCCGTATCGAACTGGCCGGACAGGGTGCTCCCGTCGCCTTCCGAAATCTCTGGATCAACGAATTGCCGTCGACACCCGTTTTCTCCCTCCCGGCCGACGAGGCTGCCGCGGGCTACGAGGTGCTCTTCGACGGGCGTTCGCTCCACAAGTGGACGGGCAATACGACCAATTATGTGCCGCTGGACGGTACGATCGACGTGACGGCCACCTACGGCGGTTCGGGGAACCTTTACACCGTCGGGGAATACGGCGATTTCATCCTGCGCTTCGAGTTCCGGTTCCTCACCGAGGGCGTCAACAACGGCATCGGTATCCGTACGCCGATGGGCGTCGATGCCGCGTTCCACGGGATGGAGATACAGATTCTCGACCACGACGCCCCGATCTACAAGGACATCAGCGATTACCAGCAGCACGGTTCGGTTTACGGCGTCATCGCGGCCGACCGCGTGAAGTTCGGCGAGCTGGGTGAGTGGAATACCGAGGAGATCCGTGCCGTGGGCGACCGCATTACGGTCACGGTCAACGGCCGGGTGATCCTCGACGGCAATATCCGCGAAGCCTGCCAGGGGCACAATGTTTCCGAGGACGGTTCGAAGGTCAATCCCTATACGGCCGACCACCGCAACCACCCGGGGCTTTTCAACAAGTCGGGCCATATCGGCCTGCTGGGCCATGGTGCCGGCATCCAGTTCCGCAACCTGCGTGTGCTGGATATGGGCGCGGGCCGCAAATAACAACCGCCGGGGCCTCCCGTCCGGATCTCTTTCCGGACGGGAGGCGACCCCCGGGGGACGGCGCGGGAACGCTCCGCACCCGATCCCGAAACTTGTAACCTGTCGGGCGTGCCGCGCCGCAGCGGGTACGCCGCGGGCGGAGATTGAGCCCCGGCCGTGCGAATTGCGGCGCCGCCTGATATAACCTTTTGGAGGATTCCGATGAAAAACGAACCGACCGTTTCCCGCCCCGTGCGGATTGTGGTGATAGGAGCCGGGAACCGGGCCAATAAGTACCTCGAATATGCCCGCCGGTATCCCGACCAGCTGCAGCCCGTCGCTGTCGTCGATGTGAACGACTTGCGCCGCCATGCCTTCGCCCGGGATTTCGGACTGCCTGCCTGCAGGAGCTATGCGCATTACGACGACTTCTTCGCCGATGGCGTCGAAGCCGACATGGTGCTGATCTCGACCCCCGAGAACGTCCATTTCGACCCGGCGGTCAAGGCCATCGACGCGGGATACCACATCCTGCTCGAAAAGCCGATCGCCCAGCACCTCGAAGAGTGCCGCGAAATCGCCCGCCGTGCCCGCGAACGGGGCGTGATGGTCGGCGTGTGCCATGTGTTGCGCTACCATCCCTATTTTGCCAAAATCCGTGAGATCGTCGCCTCGGGCGAGCTGGGGCAGGTCGTCTCGGTCAACCATACCGCCGCCGTGGGCCTCGACCGTGCCACGCACAGCTACGTGCGCGGGATTTTCCGCCGCGAGCGGGAGTCGAATCCGATCCTGCTGGCCAAATGCTGCCACGACATCGACTTCCTGCTGTGGCTGACCGGCGCGCATTGCCGCAGCCTGTCGTCCTTCGGCTCGCTGCGCTGGTTCCGTGCGGAGAATGCCCCCGCGGGTGCGGGCCGCCGTTGCCTCGACTGCGCGATAGAGTCCGCCTGTCCTTTTTCGGCACGCGACCTCTATTATGTCCGCCGCGACTGGGTGGCGAACTTCGATGTCCCCGAAGGCAAGACCCTCGATGAGACCATCCTCGAGGAGCTTCGCACCGGGATCTACGGCCGTTGCGTCTACCACTGCGACAACGACGTGGTCGACCACCAGCTGCTTGCGATGGAGATGGAGGGCGAGGTGACCGTGAGCCTTTCGATGGAGATGTTCACGGCCGACGATTTCCGCAAGACGCACGTCCGCCTGACGGGCGGCGAGATCGACGGCGACGAGAGGACGCTGCGCGTGCGCAGGTTCCGCGGCGGCGACGAGCGAACTTACGATTTCTCGGATATCGTCGGACAGCCGTTCCATGCCGGTGCCGACCTGCATCTGATCGGGGATTTCATCCGGGCGCTCCGCGATCCGGGCTATCCGTTCCTGACGACCATCGAGGATTCGATCGAAAGCCACCGTATCTGCTACGACGCCGAGCGCAGCAGGCGCACGGGGACGACGATCCGCGTGGACGGGACGAAATAACGTACTACGGAAAAAGGCCGGATCATCCGGCCTTTTTTCATTTTTAGCACCGTCTTTGCTACCTTTGCCGGAAACGGCCTCCCATGGAAATCCTCTATCGATGGATCGACGGCATCAACGACGTGCTGTGGTCATACCTGCTGGTCGCACTCCTGCTGGGGTGCGCCGTCTGGTTCACGTTGCGTACGCGCGGCGTGCAGTTCCGTATGCTGGGCGAGATGGTGCGCGTGCTGGGCGAGTCGGCCGGAAGCGGCCCCCGGGGCGAGAGGCATGTCTCGTCGTTCCAGGCATTCGCCGTGTCGCTGGCCAGCCGCGTCGGCACGGGGAATCTGGCGGGTGTCGCCACGGCGATCGCCGTCGGCGGGCCGGGCGCCGTGTTCTGGATGTGGGTCATCGCCCTGCTGGGCGCGTCGAGCGCCTTCGTCGAATCGACCCTCGCCCAACTCTACAAACGCAAGGGGTGGGACTCCTATATCGGCGGCCCGGCCTACTACATGGAACGCGGACTGGGCAAACGCTGGATGGGCGTCCTCTTCGCCGTGCTGATCTCCGTGACATTCGGTTTCGCCTTCAACTCGGTGCAGAGCAACACGATCTGCGCGGCCTGGGAGGGTGCTTTCGGCTTCGACCACTATTGGGTCGGCGCCGGCCTGACGCTGCTCACGCTGCTGGTCATCTTCGGAGGCATCCACCGTATCGCCCGGGTGAGCGGGGTGGTCGTCCCGGTCATGGCACTGGGGTATATCGTCCTTGCGCTGGGCGTCGTGCTCTTCAATTTCCGGCGGTTGCCCGAGGTCGTGGAGCTGATCGTCGCCAATGCCTTCGGTTGGGAGCAGGCGATGGGCGGCGGTGCCGGCGCAGCGCTCATGCAGGGCATCAGGCGCGGCCTGTTCAGCAACGAGGCAGGCATGGGCTCGGCGCCGAACGTAGCCGCAACGGCCCATGTGTCGCATCCGGTCAAGCAGGGGCTGATCCAAACCCTCGGGGTCTTTACCGATACGCTCGTGATCTGCACCTGTACGGCCTTCATCATCCTTTTCGGCGGAGTCCCCGATGCCTCGCTGTCGGGCATACGGCTTACGCAGGCGGCGCTGGTCGGCGAAATCGGCCCTGCGGGCAGTGTCTTCGTCGCCGTGGCGATCTTCCTCTTCGCCTTCAGCAGCATTATCGGGAATTACTACTACGGCGAGGCCAATGTCCGGTTCATCACCCGCCGCCCCTGGGTACTGACCCTTTACCGGGTGCTGGTCGGTGCGATGGTGCTGTTCGGGGCGCTCGCCACGCTTGACCTGGCCTGGAGCCTGGCCGACATCACGATGGCCTTCATGACCCTCATCAACCTCGTGGCGATCGTCCTGCTCGGGCGCCAGGCGTTCCTGTTGCTGGCCGACTACGTGGGCCAGCGGCGCCGCGGCATCAAAAACCCGGTCTATACCCGCGACCGTATTCCCTCGCTTGAAGACAAGGCGGAGTGCTGGTAGCACCCCGCCCCGTATACCTTGCTGCGGAAACGATCTATTGCACGAACCGCCGTGTCACGCGGAATCGCTGCATGGCCGCCACCACGAGGTAACTGGCGGCGAAGGCGAGGCATGCGATCAGCAGGATGCGCAGGAGCGTCGGCAGAGCCGGAATCCGGGCGACGAGGTCATAGCCGGCCTGCACGAGGATGAAGTGGCAGAGGTAGATGCCGAACGTCGCGCCTGCCAGCCGCGAGAGCCATGCGCGGGGCTTGAAGTCCAGCTTGCGCACGATCACGAAGACCGGGTAGGTCATCATGAAGACGTTGATGCCCGCGAAATACCATACGATCTCAAGGTACGCGTAGTTGCCCGGGAAGTGGTTTTGCAGGGCGACGTATCCGAAGGCCGTGATCAGGTAGCCCGCAATGAACATCGGGATACAGACGGCCAGTGTCCGGCGCCAGTCCCATGCGGGCGGGAATTTCACCAGGTAGTATGCCAGCACGAGGTAACCCGCGAAGCCCGAGACGTAGTAGAACGTCCCGAATTCGTTCCAGTCGCAGACGCCGTAGAGCCCCATGTTCCCGAAATTCCCCGTGTAGCCCAGCATCGGCGCGAACATCTTGGCGTAGGGCAGCAGCAGGGTCACGCCCCATACGCCGAGCAACGTTTTGAGTTCGCTGCGCGAGGCCCTTTCGAGCCATGCGCTGATCACGGGCATGATCAAATACAGCCCTGCGAGCATGTAGAGGTACCACAACGGCGTAGTGTCGAACGTGAAATTGAATACGAATGTCCAGAGTTTGTGCAGCGTGGCGCCCCAGGTGAAATTTTCGGGGTCGATCGCCGGGCTCTGGCTTGCGGTGACGTAATTGAGGTAGACGTAATAAAGCAGCGGCAGCACGACCGACCAAAAAACGAGTGCCGCGAGAATACGTCCGATGCGCTTGCGGTAGAAGCCGGCGAGGCCGGTTTTCACCGGGAGCAGCAACACGCCCGTCATCATGACGAACAGCGGCACGCAGCAGCGCACGAAACTGCCCGAAAAGGCTCCGGTGAGGAATGCGGCGCGGTCGTTGTCGAACTGGCCGACAAAGGGGTCGCAGCAGTGCGAAAAGACCACCAGGAAGCAGGCGGTCACGCGCAACAGGTCTACCCAGCCGATGCGTTCGCGGGCCGGGGCGTTCGGGTTGGGAAGTCGGGTCTCCATCTGTTTGTCGGGGTTAATCGGATTTTTGCGAAGATACGAAAAAAAGCGCGCCGCCACGATTTTTTTCGCAGCGGTGCGCCGTTTTTTGTGCCGGGACGTGCGGTTTTTTATGCCCTGCCGTCCTGTTCGGGCCGGAATACACCGTCTCGCCCGCCATTGCGTCCTTGTTCGGGCATTCGGTTTTTGCCTCCCGGCTCTTTCGTCAGAGCTCTTGCCTGCCGCCGCTTGCGCTTCAGCCATTACGTCCCGGCCCTTGCCTTCCGGCCCTTTCGTCCCGGCTCTTACCCCGCCCTTGCGTCGGAGCCCTTGTCTCCCGGCTGTCCTTGCGCCGGGACGCACGGTTCGCCGCGCCCGGTGCCGCCTGCCGGTCAGTTCACGACGACCGTCGGGAAATATTCGCGGAAAAGCGCCGCGGCACGTTCCGACTGTTCCGGGGTGTTCTCCTGTACGCCTGCGAGCCTGTACTCTTTGCCCATTGCTTCGTATTTGTGAACGCCGAGCGTGTGGTAGGGCAGTATCTCTACCCGCTCTACCTGTTTGTAGCCGCCCAGCCGTTCGCCCAGCGCGCGGATGTCGGCCTCGGCGTCGCTGTAACCCGGTACCAGTACGTAGCGCAGCCAGAACGGCTTGCCGTGTTCCTCGAGCCATGCCGCCGTGCGCAGCGTCTGCGCGTTGTCGCGTCCCGTGAGCGTGCGGTGGCGCTCCGGGTCGGCCTGCTTGACGTCGAGCAGCACCAGGTCGACCAGCCCCAGCAGCTCCTCGACCGCCGGGTTCCAGACGCCGCCGTTCGAGTCGAGGCAGACGTGGATGCCCGCCCCGTGCAGCTGCCGCACGAGCGGCACCAGCGCCGTGGCCTGGAACGTCGGCTCGCCGCCCGAGAAGGTCACCCCGCCGCGCCGTCCGAAGAACGGTTTCTGGTCTGTGGCCATGCGTAGGATCTCTTCCGCAGGCGTGGGCTTTCCCCCGCAGGCGTCGATCGTATCGGGGTTGGCACAGTAGAGGCAGCGGAAATTGCAGCCTTGCAGGAAAACGACGAGCCGGAGTCCCGGCCCGTCGAAAGTTCCCATCGATTCGTAGGAATGTATTCGAAGCATAATCTGAATATTGTCGCCCTGCTCGCGGTTGGTCGGCGTAATCTGCGGCCTGCAGGCCGCAATTTATAAATCCGACCCCACTCCGCACCCCTCCCTTGGGAGGGGCTTGTGTCCGCCTGCGGCGGAAATCCGGCGTGGTGTGGCGCGGCAGTGGCGGCTGAAAATTTACATCCTCTCGTGAAAGCTGCGGCTGATGACCTCCAACTGGTGTTCGCGGCTCAGCTTGGTGAAGTTCACGGCATAGCCCGATACGCGGATCGTCAGCTGCGGATAGTTCTCGGGATGCTCCATGGCGTCTTCGAGCATCGCGCGGTTCAGCACGTTGACGTTCAGGTGGTGTGCGCCCTTCGTAAAGTAACCGTCGAGCATCGTCACCAGGTTCTCGATCCGCTCCTCTTCGGTCGGGCCCAGCGATTTGGGGACGATCGAGAAGGTGTTCGAGATGCCGTCCTGCGAGTCGCGGTAACGGAGTTTGGCCACCGAGGCGAGCGAGGCGATGGCACCGCTCTTGTCGCGTCCGTGCATCGGGTTGGCACCCGGTGCGAAGGCCACGCCCTTGGCGCGTCCGTCGGGCGTCGCGCCGGTTTTCTTGCCGTACATCACGTTCGAGGTGATGGTCAGCAGCGAAAGCGTCGGGCGGGCGTTCTTGTAGACGGGCAGTTTCTTGAGCTCCTCGCTGAAGAAGTACACGAGGTCTACGCCCAGGTGGTCTACGCGGTCGTCGTTGTTGCCGAAGCAGGGGAATTCGCCCTGGATGTCGAAGCCTTCGCTGAGCCCCTCGGCGTTGCGGCGGGTGGTCACCTTGGCATATTTGATGGCCGAGAGCGAGTCGAGGGCGATCGAAAGCCCCGCTACGCCGTAGGCGAGGTTGATGCGCGGGTCGGTGTCGACGAAGGCCATCTGCGCCTTCTCGTAGTAGTACTTGTCGTGCATGTAATGGATGATGTTCATCGCCTCGTTGTAGACGCGGGCGATTTCGGTCAGCACCATCTTGTAGTTGCGCATCACCTCCTCGAAGCGCAGCGGGCCCTCAGAAAGGGCGGGGATGCCCTTGACCATCAGCGTGCCGGTATTCTCGCAGCGGCCGCCGTTGATGGCCAGCAGCAGCGCCTTGGCCAGGTTGCAGCGCGCGCCGAAGAACTGGATCTGGCGGCCGATGTCCTGGTACGATACGCAGCAGGCGATGCCGTAGTCGTCCGAATGGCGCACTTCGCGCATCAGCTCGTCGTTCTCGTACTGGATCGAGCTGGTGTCGGCCGAAACCTTGGCGCAGAAATCCTTGAATCCCTGCGGCAGGTCGGGGCTCCACAGGATCGTGAGGTTGGGCTCGGGCGACGGGCCGAGGTTGTAGAGCGTCTGCAGGAAACGGAACGAGGTCTTGGTTACCTTCGTGCGGCCGTCGTTGAAACGCCCGCCGATGGCTTCGGTCACCCACGTCGGGTCGCCGGCGAAGATGTCGTTGTAGGACTGCATCCTCAGGTGGCGTACCATGCGCAGCTTGATGACGAACTGGTCGATGAGCTCCTGTGCGAACACCTCGTCGATGTTGCCGTGCGCCAGGTCGTATTCGATGAAGATGTCGAGGAACGACGACACGTTGCCCAGCGACATCGCGGCGCCGTCCTGTTCCTTCACGGCTGCGAGGTAAGCCATGTAAACCCACTGCACGGCCTCCTGTGCCGAATGCGCCGGGCGGCTCAGGTCGAGCCCGTAGTATTCGCCCATCGTGCGGATCTCCTTCAGCGCCTTGATCTGCTCGGCGACCTCTTCGCGCAGGCGGATGCGGGCGTCGGTCATCGGGCCGGTCAGGTTGCGCAAATCCTGCTGCTTGGCTTCGATCAGGCGGTCGGTGCCGTAGAGCGCCAGGCGGCGGTAGTCGCCGATGATGCGGCCGCGGGCGTAGTTGTCGGGCAGGCCCGTCAGGAAGCCCAGCGAACGGAACGAGCGAATCTCCTCGGTGTAGACGTCGAACACGCCGTCGTTATGCGTCTTGCGGTAGTGGGTGAAAATATCCCTGACCTTCTCGTCCACGTCCACGCCGTTCTCCTTGCAGGCGCGCGATACGACGTTGATGCCGCCGAAGGGCTTGATGGCCCGCTTGAGTAGCTCGTCGGTCTGCAGGCCCACGATCAGCTCCTGTTCCCTGTCGATATAACCCGCCTTGTGCGAGGTGATGGTCGAGACGGTGGCATTGTCCAGCGAGCGGACGCCGTTGTTGTTCCGCTCCTCTTCGAGCGCCTTGAGGCAGAGGTTCCAGATGTGCTTGGTACGTTCGGTAGGGCCCTGCAGGAAAGTGGCGTCGCCCAGGTAGGGGGTGATGTTCGTCTGCACGAAGCTCGTGACGTTGATTTCCTTGCTCCAAAGCCCGTCGATAAAGGTTTTGTTCAATTCCATAGAATGTTATTCAAAATGAGATTAAAATTGTCGTATTTGGGAGCCACAAAGGTATGTTATTTTTATCACAATACCGAAATCTTCGGAGTATTTTCTTAAAAAAACTTAAAAAATACCTAACAATAGGGAGCTTCCGCCCGCGGGTTTGCACGGGGCGGGATTATTGCGTAGTTTTGCGGGAGTAAAATATCCCCGTTATGGAAGAGCTGACACTTACCACCCCGGCGCTGCTGTTCTCCGCCGTTTCGCTGATCCTGCTGGCCTATACCAACCGGTTTCTTTCTTATGCCCAGCTGGTTCGCACGCTCAAGGAACAACACCTGCAACACCCCTCGAAAGTCACCCGTGCGCAGATCGACAACCTGCGCCGCCGCCTGCACCTCACGCGTACGATGCAGATCCTGGGTGTCACGAGCCTGTTCCTGTGCGTGGTGACGATGTTCTTTCTCTACGTCGGCCTGATCCTCCTTTCCGCCTATGTCTTCGGTGCGGCGCTGTTGCTGCTGATCGGGTCGCTCGGCGTGTCGATTTGGGAAATCCAGATTTCGGTGCGTGCGCTGGAGATCCACCTGCACGACATGGAGAAATAATTCGCCGGTCTTGTCCGGTTGCGCGCTGGTCTCCCTTTCCACAGGGAGACACCGGGGAATTGTCCCTATGACCGCGGCGGTTCCGCTTCCCATGCCATATCCCTGAAAAAACGAAGATGCCGCGACATCCCGTCACTGCATCTCCCACTAACCTACTTATGTAACCTAAAACCAACTTGGAAACCTTCTTCCGGTTCCCACGTTGCAAAGATACGGGGCCGTCGTTACGGGCGAATGACGGCCCCGTTACGTTCCGGCGACAAATGCCGCCCTGTCCGGGAAAATCCTCCGGCGGGACGGATTGCCGGCCGCTTTTTGCGGGTGCCGCTTTTGCGGGGCGGCCTGTCGTATTCCGGCTGCGTTTGCCGGGGCGTTCAAAAAACCCTCCTTCGAAAAGGAGGGTTCGGGTGGATTTCGTATAGGAGCCCCGTGCTATTTTTTGTGCTCCAAAAAATAATGCTGCGACTTGAGCAGGTTGCGGGCCTGCAGGATCATCGTTTTGGTTTCGTTGAGGATCGTCAGGTAGAGGACGCTGGCGCGTGTGCTCACCGTCTCGTCGCCGTTGATGCGGCGCAGCTGGCTCTTGATGGCCTCGACGATCGTGTCGAAGAGTTTGTCGCGCATCTCCAGCACCATGTCCAGGTCGGAGAAGTCCTTGGTGCGCAGCATGTCGTTGATCTTGTCGAAGATCGCTTCCACCTGGTCGTTCACGCGCATCAGGTCTACGATCTGCTCCTTCGTGAGCCCCTCGTGGTGGTTGTTGATGTGCTCGTATGCCGGGCGTGTTATGTGGATCAGCGCCTTGGTCACCTCCGAGAGGTAATCCACCACCTGTACGTAGAAATGTCCCGTGTCGATGTCGCACTGTTGCAGGCGCCGCAGCGTAGGCATGATGCCGTACTTGCGGTCGCGCGCCTCTTCGAAGAGCTTGTCCGACGACTGTACCATCTCTTTGAGTACCTTGCGGTTCTCCTTGAATACCGCCACTAGCGTACGGTTGTAGATGCGCGTCACGTGCTCCATCGTCGTGCAGACCTCGCCGATGCAGACGCAGAGCACCTCGTCCGGGGTCTCGGCCTTGACGACGGGCAATTCTTTGGTTTCGGCGGCCTTGATCTGCTCGACGTTGCGGTGGCTGCGAACCAGCAGCCATGCGCAGAGTGCGACGAGCACCGTCACGGCGATCCAGCCGCCCCACAGCAGGAGCAGTGTCACGCCGAAGGCGATCAGGAATCCGCCGAGCGCCGTGATGAACCAGCCCGAGATGACGGCCATCACGCCCGTAATGCGGTATACGGCGCTCTCGCGTCCCCAGGTGCGGTCGGCCAGCGACGAACCCATGGCCACCATGAATACCACATAGGTCGTCGACAGCGGCAGCTGGTACGAAGTGCCGATGGCGATCAGGATCGATGCGGCCGTGAGGTTCACGACGGCGCGGATCATGTCGTACGGTGCCGACGAACGCTCCTCTGCGGGCAGCGGCTCGAACCTCCGGTCGATGGCCTTCTGCATGCGGACGGGGATCAGCCCCGTCCACATCGTGTTGAGTACCAGTGTGGCACGTACCAGGCTGCGCGAAATGAACGTCGAGCCGAAGCGCTCTTCACCCTCGTGCTGCGAGGCGAGCGACAGCTCGGTCTCGGTGACATGCTGCGATTTCTTCGAGAAGAACAGTGTCAGCACCATCACCAGCCCCGATGCCAGCAGCAGCAGGAAATTGGCGCGTGCCGGTTCGGCCAGTTCGCCCATCATGATCGACTCGCTGCCGGCTTCGCGGGCGATCTGCCATGCGTCGTAGCTGGCCAGCGGCACACCGATGAAGTTCACCAGGTCGTTCCCCGCGAATGCCAGCGCCAGCGCGAAGGTGCCCGAAAGGATCGTGATGCGCATGATGTTGAGCCGCATGCGCTGGAAAAGCCACAGCACGACCGACGATGCGGCCCAGAATGCCAGCAGCGTTACCAGCACGTGTTCCCCGACGTAGTCCGCCACCGACGTGGGGATCAGCCCCGAGCTTTTCAGTCCCTTGAACAGGGCGAAATAGAGGATGCCCGCCAGCGAGATGCCGCACCATACGGCTCCCCAGCGGCGGAACACCGGTGCGAAGCGGAACGAGAAGATCAGCCGCGAGACGTACATGAACAGCGACCCGGCGGCGAATGCTAGCGCCACGGAGAGCAGGATGGCCGCGATGATGGCCATGGCCTTGCCCGTGTTGATGTATTGCGAAAGGTCGGCTATGGAAGCCCCGGCGTCGCCCCAAATATGGAACAGCGCCGCCGCGACCCCGGCGCCCAGCAACCCGAAGACCATCGACACGGTGGTCGACGTCGGCAGCCCGAGCGTGTTGTAGAGGTCTAACAGCAGGATGTTGCCGAGCATCATGCCCAGGAAGAGCATCATGATCTCCTGGAAGGAGAATTGCCCGGGGTAGAATACGCCGCTTCGGGCGACCTCCATCATGCCGCTCGACGTGAGCGTCCCGACGAGGATGCCTGCGGCTGCGATCCAAAGTATGACGCGCCGCGGGGCGACTTTCGACCCCAGGGCCGAGTTGAGGAAATTGACCGCGTCGTTGGCCACGCCCACGACGATGCCCATCACGGCCAGCAGGCCCATGATGATTACGATACAAGTGAATAGGGGACTCATGGTTTGTTCTGTTTCTGGATTTTTCCGCCGTAAAGGTCTGAAACAAATATTACAAAAACGTTACAGTCCGGTTGCGCCCTTATGAATGTTTGCGCAGGGTGAAGACGAATTCCAGTCCGCCGCGTTCGCCGTTGCGTACGGTGATCGTCCCGCCGTGGATCACGACGGCGTTTTTGACGATCGAAAGCCCGAGTCCCGTGCCGCCCAGCTTGCGCGAGCGCCCCTTGTCGATACGGTAGAACCGCTCGAAGAGGTGCGGGAGGTGTTCTTCGTCGACGCCGATGCCGTTGTCGGCGAAAAGTATCGTGCATGCCTCTGCCGTGTCCGAAAGCAGGCGGATGAAGATGTCGCGCCCGCCCGAGTAGGCCGCGGCGTTGTCCGCCAGGTTGCGGAAGACGGAACTCAGCAGTGAGGGGTTGCCCTCGACCTCGACCGGGCCTCGGAAATCGCAGTTCACGCGCAGCCGCTGCCCCTCGGGGCGCAGCTCCATGTCGGCCCTGACCTCGTCGATCAGGTCGTTCAGCACCACGGGTTCCTTGCCGATGAGCTCCCTGCCCTCGTCCATGCGCGTGATGGTCGAGACGTCGGAGAGCAGGTGCCGCAGCCGTTCGACCTGCGCACAGCTCTTTTCGAGGAACGCCGTGCGTTTCTCCGCCGTCAGGCAGGGGTTGGCCAGCAGCGTTTCCAGATAACCCTGTATCGCGGCCACGGGGGTCTTCAGCTCGTGGTTGATGTTGTTGGTGAGTTGTTTCTTGATACGGATCTTCTCCTGCTCCTCGTGCAGCGCCAGGGCATGTTCCCGGTCGCGGTCGGCCGTCGTGCGTTGCAGGCGGGCGTAGAGGCGGATGATGTGGTTCGAGATGTCGCCCAGCTCGTCGTGGGGGAAGGTCTCCCGCTCGTCGATCCGCTCGCCCCGCTCGGCGCGCTCGGCAAATTCGTTCAGGCGTGTGATGTTGTGCCCCAGGCGGCGGGTCGTGAAGTAAGCCGCAATGCTCATCAGCAGCGTGACGCCCAGCATGAACCACAGGAATTCCCAGTCGGCCGCGAGTACTTCGCGCAGCGAAACGGAGTAAGGGACGGCCGAGCGGACGATGATCCCGTCGCCCTTCATGGCCGAATAGAAATAGTATCGGTCGGTGCTTTCCGAGTGGCGGTGGATGGTGTAACCGGTGTCATGGGCGAGCGCCTCGATGACTTCGGGGCGCCCGAGGTGGTTGGCTGCGGGCAGCGAGTCGGCCGAGTTGTCGAACAGGACGCCCCCGTCGTCGTCGATGACCGTTACGCGCAGGTCGCCGTAAGGAAGGGGATGACCGGCGAGGAATGCCCCGGGTGCGGTGCCCTCGCCGAGCGCGTCGAGCAGCCGCAGGTTGAAGAGTTGCAGCCGGGCATCGAGCCGCTCGGCCTTGAAGCGCTTCTCGCGGCTGTACTGGAAGGTGACGAAGCAGGCTACCAGCGCCCACGAAAAGGCGAGCAGCAGCAGGAACAGCCGCCTGTGGTAGGAAAACCTACTCCTCAAAACCGTAGCCATAGCCCAGGCGTGTTACGATGTGTTCCCCATAAGGGCCGATCTTGCGGCGCAGGCGCGTGATGTTCACGTCGATGGTGCGGTCGAGCACGATTACCTCGTCGCTCCACACCTGCCGCAGGATCTCTTCGCGCGAGAAGATCTTGCCGCGTGAGGAGAGCAGCAGCGCCAGGATTTCAAACTCTTTTTTGGTCAGCGCCAGCGGCTCTCCGTCGATCGTGCAGACCTTGCGCGTGAGATCCATCCGCAGCCCTTCGAACGCCACGGCCTTCTCTTCGGCGGCCGGCTGTGCCGTGCGGCGCAGCACGCTGCGTACGCGTGCGAGCACCTCGCGGATGGAAAAGGGCTTGGCGATGTAGTCGTCGGCCCCGATGTTGAGTCCTGCCACCGTGTCGTCCTCGGTGTCCCTGGCCGTGCAGAAAATGATCGGCACACCGGCAGTCTCGGGGCGCGACTTGAGCTGCCGCGCCATCTTGAATCCGCTCGTTTCGCCCATCATGACGTCGAGCAGGATCAGCGAATAACGTTCGGGGTGCATGTCGAGTGCCTGTTCGGCGCTGTAAGCCACGTCGACCTCATAGCCCTCGACCTCGAGGTTGAACTGCAGAATCTCACACAGCGATTCTTCGTCGTCGACTACCAGGATTTTGTACTTTGTCATAACTGTTACGGATTGGAATCCGGCTCAAAAGTACGTAACAAACCGCTTTTTGCACCTCCCGTGCCGCATATTTAACCGAAATGTAACAGACTCTCACTCACCCAGCACGGCCATCTGCTGCCGGATCGACTCCTCGTGGATGGCCTGCAGGACGGAACGCATGAATTCCCGGTCCATACCCATCCGGACGGCCTGATCCGCCCGCCGGGTCAGCAGTTCCCCGTAGCGCTGCGCCTGCAACACGGGCATGTTGTGCTCTTTCTTGTACTGCCCGATATCGCGCGAGACGCGCATACGCCGCGAGAGCAGTTCGAGCAGTTCGTCGTCCAGCTTGTCGATTTGCGACCGCAGTTCGGTCAGGCTTTCGGTCGTGGCGTTGGTTTCACGGATCACGAGGTTGCGGCAGATGTAGGCCAGTCCCTGCGGCGTCACCTGCTGTGCCTTGTCGCTCCATGCGCAGTCGGGCGAGCAGTGTGCCTCGACGATCAGTCCGTCGAGCCCCAGATCCATGGCCTGCTGCGAGAGGGGGGCGATCAGCTCGCGGCGCCCGCCGATATGGCTCGGGTCGCAGAATATCTGCAGCCCCGGGAGGCGGCGGTGCAGCTCGATGGGGATCGACCACATCGGGTGGTTGCGGTAGAGGCTTTTGTCGATCGACGTGAACCCGCGGTGGATGACACCCAGGCGGCGGATGCCGGCGTTGTAGATGCGTTCCACGCCGCCGATCCACAATTCGAGGTCGGGACTCACGGGGTTTTTCACCAGCACCGGGATATCGTGCCCGCGCAGCGCGTCGGCGATCTCCTGCATGGCGAACGGGTTAGCTGTCGTGCGGGCCCCGATCCAGATCATGTCGATGCCGCCTTCTAACGCCGCCAGGACGTGCTTGCGCGTAGCGACCTCCGTGGCTGTGTACATCCCCGTTTCGCGTTTTACGCGTTGCAGCCAGGCTATGCCGTCGACGCCTACGCCCTCGAACCCGCCCGGTTTGGTGCGCGGTTTCCACAGTCCGGCGCGGAATAGCTTGAAGCCTTCCGCGGCCAGTTCGCGGGCTGTTTCGATTACCTGTTCTTCGGTTTCGGCGCTGCACGGCCCCGCGATGACCAGCGGCCGGCGGGGGTCGAGCCCCGGGAGATTGATGGGTTGTAAGTCGTTCATGGTTTTATGTTTTTCGTTTTTATCGTTTGTTCCTTGTCAGATTGCCGGGTTGGGACATTCGGCGTATTCGCCCAGGATGCGGAAGTCGCTTGTCAACGGCCTCGCCGCTTCGATGGCCTGCCGGTAACGCACCGGGTCGTCGAAGGTGACATCCACGTAGAAGCGGTATTCCCACTCGCGGCCGATGATCGGCAGCGACTGTATTTTCGAGAGGTTGATTTCGTAAAAAGAGAGCAGGGTGAGCACCTTGGAGAGACTTCCCTGGGTGTGGGGCAGCGAGAAGACCAGCGATGCCTTGTTCGTGCGCGCCGGGTCGGTGAACCCTGCGGCGCGGCTGCGGTCGGCCAGCAGGAGGAAACGCGTGAAGTTGTGTTTGTTAGTCTCGATGCCCCGTTCCAGGATTTTGAGCCCGTAGAGCTCCGCCGCCCCGGCGCCGCAGATGGCGGCCGTGCCGCGGAGCCGTTGCTCGGCGATTTCGCGGGCGCTGCCCGCCGTGTCGTCGCGTTCGACGACTTTCATCGCCGGATGGGCTTTCAGGTAGTCGCCGCACTGCATCAGGGCGATCGGGTGCGAGTGTACCTCGCCGATGTCGCAGGGCGCCTCCCCCGGCAGTGCCGCCAGTACGTGCGAGATGCGGAGTTTGTATTCTCCGATGACGGCCAGCGAACTGCGCCGCAGCAGCTCGTGGTTGGGAAGCAGGCTGCCGGCGATGGTGTTCTCGATGGCCGCGATGCCCAGCAGCGTCGGGTCGGCGGCCATGCGGGCGAATTGCTGGTCGAAGCTGTCGCAGGGCAGGATTTCGACCTGCTCGCCGGGGAAACTGCACCGGGCTGCGGTCTCGTGGAAACATCCGGGTTGTCCCTGTATGGTGATGCGTTTCATAATCGAATTTTAGGCATTAAAAAATCCCGCTCTTTGCAGAACGGGATCCTTCGTGTTTTCACTCTATCGTATCATACAGCTAATTGCATACAACCCCGCTCTTCCTCCTGCTATAAAAGAAAAAGTAAAAAAAGTAATATGCAAAACCGTAAAGTCTCATCTCTTGTGGGGATTAACAGCGACAAATGTAGTAAAATATTTGCGGAATCCAAATTCTCAGCCCTGTTTTTTGCCTGCGGCGGCCGATTTCCGTTCCCGGAACCGCTTTTTGAACTGCTGCCGGCGGCCGAAGAGCAGGCGGAAGAAAGTCCCCCGCAGCAGCGTGTCGTTGATGTCCCACCCGCGTATGTCGGCATAGCGATCCAATATGTACAGGAACGGGACGGCCGGGCAGCTCAGCCGCCGCAGGTTGATCATGCATTCGTCGGGGCGCAGCGGCCGTGCGTGGAATCTCATGCGGTTGATGTCGATCAGCTGGAAGCGGTAGTTGCCTGCCGCGCCGTCGTATTCCCAGAGGATGTTGGTCTGGTTGAAATCCTCGTGGCAGATTCCTTGCTCATGGAGGCGGACGGTGAAGCGGGCGAAGGCTTCGAGCACGGGCAGCGTGTCCGGCGCCGGGAAGCGTCGCATGGTCTGCGGGAGCGGGGTGAGCTCCGACCGGCGGGAGACGAAATAGGTGTCGGCGATCAGGCCGTCCTTGCGGTATTCGCTCCATGCCACCGGTTCCGGGGTGTCGAAACCCATCCCGCGCAGGCGCAAAGCGTGCTCGTAGGCGCGGCGGGCCTTGTTCTTGCGGAAGAACGAATACATGACCCTGTTGAACAGATGGGGGCGTTTGTAGCGTTTGACGACCAGGCTTTCGCCCCCGATGTCGAAAGCCCGTATCTGGTTGCGCCCTTCGTGGAGCACTTCGCCCGAGACGGGAAAAACCTCCGGGAGCCGCTCGATGAATGGCTGCACATGCCGTATTGCGGGGTTGATCGTTATTTTCATATGTGAGTCCGTTTACAACACAAAGTTACGGCAAACACGGTTTCCGCATAGTTCTGTTTGGGAATAATATTGGTGAAATAGATGGAAAAGGGCCTGCCGGTTGTCGGTTTTGTCGTTTGTAAACGACTTTCAATACGCTAATCTTTGCCGCTGTGCTGTTAGCGGAACAGTCCGTTTCGTGGAGCTTTTGCTCCGGATTATGCAGGTGCGAAAGTGTCAGTTCGTCGAATTTGAGTAGGGGCAGGACTTTCTGCAATGATACCAGTGTGAAACGGTATTTGGTGGCTGTGCTTATCTTGCCCGTTCTTGTTGCCGGGTTATCGCTTGTGCAAAATATTCGGCTGTCGTACCGTCGTTTTTCCGCCCGTTTGTTTCGAGAAGATTATCGAGCGTGATGTCTGCTTCCAAAATCTCAAGTCGTTTCAGGCGTTTGTGGTATTCTGCAAGCAGGCTGTCGATGCGGTACTGGATTTCCTGCGGCTCCTCGTTCTGAATGATGATACTGCGGTTTTGGGCATCCCAAGCCGTAGGAACGATTGCTGTTCCGGTGCTGACACAGCGAATTTTCGAGCCTCGGGTAAATCGCAGATGGATGGGAGTAGTTCCGTTTTTGTTTGCCTTATCCTTGCGACAAACAACGTTAACGGTGATATTCATGGCTTTACGTTATTTGCAGCGCGCGTTTCTATTTCGCCGTTTACCCGTCGGATTCGGGTAAAAATTCGGGTGAAAAACCGCTCCGAATCATGCCTTTTTTGCCGTATATGCACGAAAAAAGCGGCTGCCTTGTTTTGGCAACCGCTTGATTTCGAGAGCTGTTGACGAGGATTGAACTCGTGACCTCTTCCTTACCAAGGAAGTGCTCTACCACTGAGCTACAACAGCAACATTTCCCGTTCGAGTGGTGCAAAAGTACATAAGAAAAATGAAAAGACCAAAAAATTGTGAATAATTCATAATTATTTTCTATCTTTACTTTTGAATTATAACCCATGCACATGAAACGTATACTAATAGTAGGTGCCGGAGGCCAGATTGGTTCCGAGCTGACAGTCTATCTGCGCAAAATTTACGGCGACCACAATGTCGTGGCTACCGACATGCGCGAATGCAAGGCCCTCGGCGAGGCCGGCCCTTTCGAAGTGCTCAATGCGCTCGATGCGACGGCGATGGCGTCGGTCGTGGCGCGTTACCACATCGATACGATCTTCAACCTGGTCGCTTTGCTCTCGGCTGTGGGCGAACGTAATCCGCAGATGGCCTGGAACGTCAATATGGGGGCGCTCAACAATTCGCTCGAGGTGGCGCGCCAGCACCATTGCGCCCTCTTCACGCCCAGTTCGATCGGCGCCTTCGGGCCCTCGTCCCCCAAGGACAAGACCCCGCAGGACACGATCATGCAGCCCACGACCATCTACGGCATCTGTAAGGTCACGGGCGAGATGCTGGGGAATTACTACCACCATAAGTACGGTGTGGATACCCGTTCGGTGCGTTTTCCGGGCATTATCTCGAACGTCACGCTGCCGGGCGGCGGTACGACCGACTACGCCGTCGAGATCTACTATGAGGCGATCCGGTCGGGCCGGTTCACCTGCCCCGTACCGTCGGACGTCTATATGGACATGATCTACATGCCCGATGCGCTGCGTGCCTGCGTCGAACTGATGGAGGCCGACCCCGCGAAGCTCGTGCACCGCAACAGCTTCAATATCGCGTCGATGAGTTTCACCCCGGAGATTATCTGCGCCGAAATCCAAAAGCGGATGCCCGGCTTCACGATGGACTACGACGTCGACCCCGTGAAGAAGGAGATCGCCGAGAGCTGGCCCAACTCGCTCGACGATACCTGCGCCCGCGAGGAGTGGGGGTGGAAACCCGAATGGGATCTCTCGCGCATGACGGACGATATGCTGGAGCATATCCGTGCCAAAGTCGCCGCGAAGTGAATCCGGGGGACGATGGCGTTGCCATATCCCGTGTCGTCGAAACCGCGGCCAGTTGGGACGGGGCGCCGCTGCCCTCCTATCCGCGGGGTGCGCCGCGGGTGACGATACTCCGGGCAACGGTGCCGCCGCATACTACGCTGGCGATGCATACGCACGCCCTGGTCAATGCGGGGGTGATCCTGCGGGGCGAGCCGACCGTCATTGCCGAAACCGGTGCCCAACGGATGTTCCGGGCCGGAGAGGGCATCGTGGAGCTGGTCGGTACGCGCCATTACGGCGAGAACCGGGGCGACGGGGAGCTGGAGCTGGTGATGTTTTATGCCGGAACACAGGGCATGTCGCTTTCCGAGCGTGCAGACCTATAACCAGAAGTTATGACGACGAGACGAATTGCGCGAATCATTACCGGTTTTATCCTGTTGCTGGTAGCTGCGGTTATCGGCGGGAGTTTCTATATGCTCGCGTTCTCGCTGCGTCCCGACACCAGGATGCGGGAAAAGAATGCCACGGCCTATGAATACATGTATGCCGAATACCCATTCCTGCGCCCGTGGGTGGACAGTTTGCAGACGGCCGGGGCGTTGCGCGACACCGTGATCGCCGATCCGCAGGGTGTCCGGCTGCACGCCCTCTACGCGGCGGCTCCCGTGCCGACCGACCGGACGGCGGTCATCGTCCACGGTTATACGGACTGCGCCGTGCGGATGCTGATGATCGGTTACCTCTATAACCATGACCTGGGGTATAACATCCTGCTGCCGGATCTGTATTACCACGGACAGAGCGAAGGGCGGGCGATCCGCATGGGGTGGCTCGACCGCTTCGATCTGCTGCGCTGGATGGAGGTTGCCGACGGGATTTTCGGCGGCGACACGCGGATGGTCGTGCATGGCATCTCGATGGGAGCTGCCACGACGATGATGGCCTCGGGCGAACCCCAACGACCTTACGTTCGGTGTTTTGTCGAGGATTGCGGCTATACAAGCGTCTGGGACGAGTTCTCCAAGGAACTGAAGTCGTCGTTCGGGCTGCCGGCATTCCCGCTGCTGTATACGGCCAGCTGGCTGTGCGACCTGAAATATGGGTGGAATTTCCGCGAGGCTTCTGCGCTGGCGCAGGTCGCGAAATGCCGCCTGCCGATGCTCTTCATCCACGGCGATGCCGACGACTACGTCCCTACCTGGATGGTTCGTCCGCTTTTCGAGGCGAAGCCGGGCGACAAGGAGCTGTGGCTCGTGCCGGGTGCCGGACATGCCGCTTCGTACCGCGACAACCGGGAGGAATACACGCGCCGCGTCGGGGAGTTCGTCGGGAAATATATCGGGCCCGCTTGAAAAGGGCCCGGGGCGGTTTCCGGGCGCTTCTGCCGGTTCGGAGTATGCCCTTCGGATAATAGAAATAAACTATGGAAAACGATAATCAACAGCGGGTCAAGTCCTTCTACCGGATTTTGGAGGAAGGCGTCGCTAAACTCCCGGCCGATGTGCGCGGGGCGCTTTACCGGCCGTGTGCCGTCGATTGTGTGAAGGACGACGTCCTGAGGGAGCTCCGCAGGCAATTCGAAGAATGCGGCCGCGATCTCGACCGGCAGTATACGAAATACGGCCGCTCGGAGTATTTTTTTGCGGACATCATCGAGCCGGGGCGGGTTTACGAGGTCGGGTATCCCCGGTGCCTCTGCCCGCAGGTCGACGCCGGGTTCGTGGACTCTCCGGCCCATTGCGAATGCTCCCGCCAGAGCATCCTCTATGTCATGGAGGAGCTGTTGCCCGGCAAGGACATCCGGGTGGAAGAGCTCGAGACCGTGTTGTCGGGCGGCAGAGAATGCCGCTTCCGGATCATTGTCGGGTAGCTCATTGCGGCGCCTGGCTACTCCAGGCCGCATCCGGTGCCCGGGCGTTGGGTGCGGGGATGGTTGCTGCCCAGAATAAAAAATCCCGAAGCCAATGCTTCGGGATTTTTTAATAGGGTATTCAGTCGCCTATGCGCCCGCATAGATCAGCATCCCGAGCCCGGTGAGGAACAGCAGGAACATTCCCAGGTTGAGCCTGTGGGAGATTTTGGGTGCCCCCTTGAATTCTTTCCAGATCAGTATTCCCCAAAGTGCCGAAACGAGTGTCGCCCCCTGTCCCAGGCCGTAGGAGATTGCCGCCCCGGCTTTGCCCGAGGCGATCATGCTGAACGATTCTCCCAGGCACCAGATCATACCGCCCAGCACGCCGACCATGTGGGTTTTGAAGCCGCCTTTGAAATAGTCGGCGATCCGCACGGGTTCACCGTCCACCGGACGTTTCATCGCGACGGTGTTGAACAGGAAATTGCTGATGAAAACCCCGACAGCGAAGATGAATACGGCCGTATAGGGTGTCATTTTGCCGGCTGCCGGGGCGGCAAAATCGTTCAGATCCATGGAAGCGGCCACGAACCGGTAGAAGAATGCCATGATGATGCCGGCCGCAACCGAAATGAGAATGCCTTTTGTCGTGAGTTTGCGTTTTTCGGTCTGGGCTTTCTTGTAGGCGAATCCGTTCATGACGATCGCTGCGGCGATGAGCAGTACCCCGAGGAAAATGAAGGTCGGGTCGCCTTTGGCCGCGCTGAAATAATTTATCACTACGCCCAGTACCAGTGCGAGCCCTACACCCACGGGAAAAGCTACCGACATGCCGCAGAGGGCGATGGCTGCCGAGAGCAGGATGTTCGATGCGTTGAATATCACGCCGCCCATGAATGCCGAGAAGAGGCTGCCTGCGTCTGCCTGTGCCAGGTCTGCGAGGAAACCGCGCCCTTCGGCGCCGAAACTGCCCAGCGTGAAGGCCGACAGCAAGGAGAAGAGCAGGACACCGACCACGTAGTCCCAATAGAAGAGTTCATAGCGCCACGTGCGGGCCGCCAGTTTCTGGGTGTTGCCCCAGGAGCCCCAGCACAGCATGGTGATGAAGCAAAAGGCGATTGCCAGGGGATAACTTTGAACGATGAACATAATGTGCCGTATTTTACAGGTTTTGGATTAAATTCCGGACGGGCGCGGTGCTTTGTCGTAGACCAGCAGGTCGCGGATCTGCAACGATGCATCCTTGCGCGGGTTATGCCATTCGGCCGTGATACGGTGGGTGCCGGACGGGAGTTGGTAGCGCCAGAAAAGTTCATGCCGGCGCGTGCGGTAGCGGGCGGGGAGTTTGACGCGTTCGACCGGTTGCCCGTCGATCGAGAAGGTTACTTCGGCCACGTACGACTCGTCGGGGCAGCGCAGGGCGCCCGTCAATACCGCTCCGATGCCGTCGAATTCGATTCCGCCGGCTTCGGGAAGCGATTTGTGTATCGAACGGCGTTCGGTCGGATAATGCCCTTCGAACGACTGTTCGAAACGGACGGGTACGGGTTGCTGGCATGCGATGGTCACGTCGGTTTCACCTACGGAACCGCCGTTGCGGCGGATCACTTCCAAAGTCTGACAGAAACTCATTTCGTAGGTGCGGTTGAGCGAGATGTCGGTATAGGCAAAGTCCATATCTTCCACTTCACGCAGGTTGCGCATCCATTTTTCCGGGATGTTGCCGTACCCGAGCATTGCGCCCAGGATACCGCCGGCCGATGCCGGGTTGCAATCCGAATCCTGTCCGCAGCGGGTGGCGATATCGAGTGTCTTCGAGAAGTCGCCCTCGCCGTAAAGCAGGCCGATAAGGATGTAGGCGCTGTTGATCACGGCGTCGATGTTGAACGGCACGAATACGCCGTCCGGGCAGCCGATATCCGAGCTCCATTTCTTTTCGCATTCGAACCAGGTGCGTTTCCAGTCGCCGGGATACTGCTTGTGCCAGGCGATGACGTCTTTCATGCACCGGTAATAGCGGCTCTGTTCGGGGATGGTTTTCAAGGCTTCCTCGACGATGAATCCGATGTCGTCCGAGACGAACGAAAGCGAATACATCGCTGCCACGTAAACTCCGCCGTACCAGCCGTCGCCGTAGTTCATGATGTGTCCCACGCGGTCGCAGAACTCCGAGGCCGCGTTGGGCATGCCCGGGGACATGAGCCCCGCAAAATCGGCTTCGATCTGGAAGTCGAGGTCGTCGGCATGGGGGTTGTTGATCCAGTGCCCCGATTCGGGCGGGCGGATGCCGTTGAGGATGTTGTAGCGTGCGGCCTGGTTGGCGTGCCACAGTACGTAGCCGGCATTGGCGAAGGCTGCGGCGAGCGAATCCACCGGGGCGTCGATGCCCAGGCGGTCGAAAACTTCGACGAACGTCAGATCCATGTATACGTCGTCGTAGAGTCCCGGGGTGTTTTCATACCACCATTTGATGTAGTGTTCCGGCCACGGGATCGGGGTGTATTCCTGGATCATCGTGCCGTTGAATTTGAATTCCGTCGGGCCGCCGTAGGTGCATCCGATAGTCTGGCCGGCCCAGCCGCCCTTGATTTTGTCGAGCAGCCGTTCTTTGGTGAGGGTGACCTGTTCCGGGAGCTCGCGGGGCGCCGGGCGGGCATTGCACGAGACGATGGTCGCGGCCGTGCAGAGTAACAAAAAGGTTTTTTTCATGGTCGGGTCTGTTTTAGCGTTATAGGTTGAATACGTCGACTTCGGTACGGTAAGGTACGGAATTTTGCGCACCCGGGCGTGTCACCGATATGGCCGAGGCTTTACAGGCGAAACGCACGGCTTCGGGAAGTGTCCGCCCCTCGGAGAGGGCTACGACCAGCGCCCCGTTGAACACATCGCCCGCGGCGGTCGTGTCGACAGCCTGTATCTTATATGCCGGGACGACTTCGCAGTGTTCCCCGTCGAAGACCAGGGCCCCTTTGGCTCCGAGCGTGATGATGACGTTGCACACGCCCATCGACGCGATTTTACGGGCGGCTTCTTCGGCCGTGTGTTCATCGGTGATGCGGATTCCGGAAATGGCTTCGGCTTCGGTTTCATTCGGGGTGATCGCGTACAGCGTTTCGAGCAGTCCGGCGGAGAGCTTCGAGGCCGGGGCCGGGTTCAGGACGACCTTCTTGCCCAGCCGGTATGCCATGGCGGCTGCGGCTTCCACGGTTTGCATCGGGATTTCGAGTTGCAACAGGATGATATCGGCCGCTTCGACCGCCTCGGCCGACCGTTTGAGGTCGTTCGGGGTGAGATGTGCGTTGGCTCCGGGTGCGACGACGATGCAGTTCTCAGCGTCGGTATCTACGGTAATCAAAGCCACGCCCGACGGGTTTTTCGTGTCGGAAAATACATACGAAGTGTCGATCCCTTCTTCATTGAACAACTGGTTGGCTTGGTGTCCGAAGATGTCGCTGCCTGTTTTGCAGATGAAGGAGACCCTTCCGCCCAGACGCGCCACTGTGACGGCCTGGTTGGCGCCTTTGCCGCCCGGGTTCATGAAGAAGGTGCCCCCGATGACCGTCTCGCCGGGAAGGGGTAAGTGTCCGGTGCAGATGACCATATCGGTGTTCGAACTGCCGATTACGAGAATTTTTGATTCTGACATGGTGTTTTTTCTGTGTGGCTGTTTATCCCGCCCTGCCGGTTCCTACAAACCGGCAGGGCGGGGTGGTGTTCAATCGGTATATCCGTCGTTTTGTTTGAGGTTCGTGTTGGTCTTGCGGATGTTGGCCGGAATAGGGTAAAGTTTCGTGTATGCCGGGCTGACGGCCGGTTTCAGGTCGCGTGCTTCGCTCCACTTGCCGAACCGGATCATATCCTGGCGACGTAATCCTTCCCATGCAAATTCCCGGCCCCGTTCGTCGTAAATTTCATCGAGTGTCAGATCGGCGGCCTTGTAGTCTTCCAGCCCCGTGCGGCGGCGAACCTCGTTGAAAAGGGGAACGGCCAGATCGGCATGCCCCTGGCGCACGAGCGCCTCGCCCTTCATCATCAGCACGTCGGCATAACGGTAGACCACATAGTCGTTGTCCATGCATTCGCCCTGCAGCCCGTTCGCATATTCGTATTTGGCCGAGCGGACGCCTTCGTTCGATTTTGCCGGGTTCGAGAAGTCGAACAGCGAGGTGATATGCGGCGTGTAGTCGAGCTGCTCCCCGTTCTGCATCAGGAGGGGATTGCCCGACATGTCGTACTGGGGGCCCGCGAGCCATTGCCTGCGCCGGATGTCTTTCGGATCGTACTTGTTGTAGAACGATTCGGTTGCGGCGAAACCGTTCCAGCAAAAGTCGAGGATGCCGTAGGTCTGTTGCGAGAGGCTGTTGAGCGTCAGCTGGTGGAACCGGAAGACGTGCCACCAGTTTTGCGACGTGTAAACCTTGTCGTAGAGGATGACGAATATATTCTCCTTCGACGAAGTGTTGTCCACCTTGAAGTTCGTGAAGTAGTCGGGTTCTATCTCCAGTTTCCCGAACCCGATCACCTGGTCGCAGGCAGCGATGGTTTCGTCCCATTTGGCCTCGCCGATCCACTCCTGCGCATTGATGTACAGTTTGGCGAGCGTGGTGTAAGCCATCGCCTTGGTTACGCGGCCGTAGTTCGAGGCGGTAGGCACGTCCTGCAACAGGCCGACGTTATCCTTGATCTGCTGTTCGATGAACGAGAAGAGGAACTTGCGATCCACCTGCCTGGGCAGGCTCGTGTCCGAGAAGTCGGTGGTGAAGGGAACATTGCCGAACAGATCCATGGCATTCAGATAGAACCATGCGCGCATGACCAGCACCTCGGCTACCAGGCTGGGTTTGGCCTCGAAATCGACCGACGACTGGTCGAACTCATAGAGTATCTGGTTGCAGAGCGAAATGCCGCCGAAAAGGAACTCCCAGATCGTTTGCAGATCCTGCATCTGCGAATTCCACGTGTGTGCGTGCATGTCGCGCCATACGCCGTCGTCGACCCACTGGTTTCCTTCGCGCAGGGGACTGACCGCCTCGTCCGTCGATACGGAAATCGTGCCCCAGATACAGCGGTAGCAGGTATAGCGTACCAGATAAGCGTAAATACGCCCGGCGCTCATCAGGAATTCTTCTTCGTTGTTGAAGAATTCGTCGGACGGGATCGAGGAGTAGGGATTCTCTTCCAGGTCGGTGCAGGAACTCAGTGTTGCACTTAGCAGGAATATCGTGGACAGGATTGATACTATCTTTTTCATAATAGGTTCGTTTGTTGGTCGGATGATTTAGAATGCGATGGCGGCTCCGAGAACGAATGTACGCGTGCGGGGATAGAAGTCATACCAGTCGATGCCGGGTTGCAGCCCCGAAATGCTGACTTCGGGGTCGATTCCCTTGTAGCCGGTGATGGTAAAGAGGTTTTGTGCCGTGACATAGCAGCGCAGCTTGGAGATGACCTTCGATTTGAGTTTGAAGTCGTAGCTCAGCGTTATGTTGTCGAGCTTGAGGTAGGAGCCGTCCTCCACGAACCGCGACGAATAGTATGCGCCGTCCTTGTAGTTGGCATGGTCGAGTGTCGAGCGCAGAATATTGCGGGTGCCGAAGTAACCGAACCCTTCGTAATAGACACGGCTCTGGTTCAGGACGTCGTTGCCGATGGAACTGCGCAGCAGGAAGCTCAGGCTCCACTGTTTGTAGCTGAAGGTATTCTGCAGCGACAGCAGTACGTCGGGATATGCGTTGCCGATAACCTGGTAGTCCGCTTCGGTAATGCCCTCTACACCGTCTAAGTCTTCGTAGATGGCGCCGCCGTTATCGTTGAATCCCAAAAATTTCGGGCCCCAGAAGTTGCCCAGCGAACCGCCTTCGACGATGCGCATGGTATACATTTTCAGGTCGTCGGGGAAGTAGCCGGTCTGGATTTGCACCATTTCGTAATCCTCGTTGGAGAATTTGACCAGGTTATTCTTGTTGTGGCTTATCGTCGCCGCGAGGTTCCAGCTGAAATTCTTGCGTGAAATCGGCGTGGCGTTGACCGTCACTTCGATACCCTTGTTGTCGATCGTGCCGACGTTGGCGAATTTCGAAGGGTAGAGGTTGGGCGGTACGGGTACGGTATAGGTGTAGAGCAGATCCTTGGTGCGGCGGTTGTAGTAGTCGACCGTGACGTTGAGCCGGTTGCCGAGCACGCTCATGTCGAGCCCGACGTTGAACTCTTTCTTCTTCTCCCAGCGCAGGTCGGGGTTGGGATTGCTGCCGGGTTCATAGGTGCTGATCCACTTGTTGTTGTAATAGAAATTCGACGAACCCTTGCGCAGGATCGACAGCGAACGGTAGTTGCCGATCTCCTGGTTGCCCGTGATGCCGAAGCCGGCGCGCAGCTTGAGCTCGTTGAGCCATTTGGCGTCCTTCAGCCACGGTTCGCGCGATATGCGCCAGCCGAGGCTCACGGCCGGGAAGGTTCCCCATTTGTGGTTGTCGCCGAAACGCGATGAACCTTCATAGCGCACCGATGCCGAGAAGAGGTATTTTTCCTTGTAATTATACATCACGCGGCCGAAGAAGGCGATGAGCCGGTTGTCTTCCTTGCTGCTGCCCATCGAGGCGAGCCCTTCCTTGAGCGCCCCGCCGCTGCCGATGTTGTAGAACCCGAAGATGTCCGTATCGAACTTGTAGTTCATCTGGTCGTAGCTTTCCGAACTTTCCTCGCTGAACGAGTAACCGGCGATGGCTTGCAGTTTGTGGTCGCCGAACGTGCCCGAATAATCGATCGTCGCTTCGAGCATCTTGTTCTTGTAGTGGTCGTTGTAAGTTTCCGCCGTCCCGTTGTTGCCGATATTTACCGGGTAATAGCGGCCGTAATAGTGCCCATAGCGTTCCGAACGCTCGATGATGGCGCCCATGGCACTGATTTTCAGACCGTCTATGATGCGCAGCGAAGCATTGACGCTGCCCGAGAACTCTTTGCGGATGCCTTCGTCGTCACGTTGTTCGAGCATCGCCACGGGGTTGTGGTAGTCGATTCCCGGCGAGAAGAAGTATTTGCCGTACTGGGGGTTGTTGCCGTTGGTTTCGTAAATGGGTTCGGTCGGGTTGCGCAATACGGCCTGTCGCATGATGAACTTGTCCGCATAGGAACCCTTGCCGGTGGTGTACGCAAAATTATAATCCACCTTCAGCCGATCCCGGATGAGCGACTGGCTCACGTTCAGGCGACCGCGGAGTTTCTCGTTCCCGGTTTTTTTCACCAGCCCGATGTCATTGGTGTAGGAGACGCTGGCGCGGTAGTTGAGTTTTGCGGAGCCGCCCGATGAGGATACGTTATAATTTTGGCTTACAGGGTGTTTGCGCGTGACGGCGTCGAACCAGTCTGTCGATCCGCCGAAATCGTACGACGACGCTTTGTCGGGGAAATATTGCCGGATCGTGTTGCGGTATTCGCTCGCCGACATCACGTCGGGTTTTTTGTCCACGCTTTGCATGGCGACATAAGCCGAGAATTCGATACGGTTCTCCCCCGCATGGGCTTTTTTCGTTGTCACCAGAATCACACCGTTCGTACCTCGTGTGCCGTAGATCGCAGCGGCCGAACCGTCTTTCAGCACGTCGATCGAGGCGATGTCGTCGGGACTGACGTTCGACAGGTCGCCGCCCACGACGCCGTCGATGACGACCAACGGCGAAGCGCCGCCGGCCATTGTGGTCATGCCCCGCAACTGGATTTCGAAGTCGCCGTTGGGGTCTCCGCCGTCGGCGCGTACGATATTCAGGCCTGCAACCTGTCCCTGGAGCAGTTGCAGCGGATTGGTGATGTTCCCTTGTTTGAAATCATCGCTCTTGAGGGAGGAGACCGAGCCGGTCAGCTCTTTTTTCGTGGTGGTACCGTACCCGATCACGACTACGTTGTCCATCGTCGTGACTGACTCGGTGAGCTGCACATCGAGCGTTGTTTTCGTTCCTGCCGGAAGTTCCGTGTTCCGGTAGCCGATGAATGAGAATTCGAGGACGGCATTTTCCGCATTTTGCAGACGCAGCGTATAGCTGCCGTCGGCAGTGGTGCTGACGCCGTTGGTCGTACCTTTCTCGACGACCGTTACGCCCATCAGGGGCTTGCCTGTGTCGTCGGTTACCCGGCCGGAGATCCGGCGGGTGTCGTTTTGTTGCAAGGTGTCGTAATCTGGGGTACCGGCTGCATGCATGACGGCCGGCAGCGTACCGAGCAGCGCGGCCAGACAACAGGTGCGCAGCATGTTTTTTCGTAGAATTAGGGTCATAGTTTTACAGGTTTGGTTGGTTAAACTGGTGGTGGGAGGGCTTTGCCCCGGCATTGGGTTACATGGTTATGCGTATTTTGGGTTAATTAAATTATTGAATATATAGGTTCGTCGCCTTGTTTGCGGATCGTTTGGCGTATTTGTCCGGCCGTTTGTTATACAAATATAAGTTTAAAAGTTCTAATAAGGAGGTGTATTTTTACTTTAATTAGGATAAACCCAAAGTGATTTATTAAAAATAATATGTATTGCATTGTTGGATTTAAAATATTGAATATTATAGATGTGGCTATATTACTATGGGTGTTATTATATGTTTTATCCGGTTGTTTTCAAATGATTTTATCCGAACTTAATGTTTATAAGGGCCTGTGGCTGTAAAAAATACCTCGGGAAGTTGCCCGATAGAGCGACAATACCGGTTTTGCGTGTATTTGGCTGTGAAATGACCTTTTTGGGATTATCCGGATATGTGCAAAATTGTCCGGGAATATTCCTTTATAACCCGGATCTTCCATCAGGAATTTCCGGGATTTCATCTCCGGCAAATAATTCCTATCTTTGTGTAACTAACCCGCAAGGCCATGAACAAAGCTATTTCGCTGCTTGTACTTATCCATTCGATGACGAAGGCGGAAAAACGCTATTTCAAACTTTACAGCAACCTGCAGGAGGGCGATAAGGTCTATCTGACTTTGTTCGCCCTGATGGAGGAGTGCTCTTCGGTCGAGGAGGTTACCCGGCGTTTTGGCGTCGATGCCGGGGAGAGCAGCTTCGACATTGCCGTCAAGCACCTGTATAAGGTAGTTGTCGACTGCCTGCTGCATTTACGGAGCCGGTATGACATCCAGGCCCGCATTTCCAACCGCATGGCCGAGGCGGAGATCCTTTTCCGCTGCGGCTTGCTGCAGGCCGCGACCGAAGAGCTGAGCCGGGCGAAAAAACTGGCCGGGCAGTATGAGATGACGGCTTTGCTCATGCTGATCCGGCAGACGGAATTGCGTTACCTGAGTGCCGGGGATTATCAGGGGATGAGCGAAAAGCAGTTGGTCGAAAAACAGATGAAAGTGAACGAGACGTTCAAGCATCTGCGCAGCGCCAACCAGCACATGCAGCTTTACGATATCCTCAAGTACCGGGCGCTTTACCGCAGCAAGGTGCGTTCCGAACAGGAGTGCCAGAGCCTGAACGATCTGGTGCTGAGCGAGCTGCACCTGATCGCCAATAACACGTACAACGGGTTCGAGGTGGATAAACTCCACCAGCTGTTCCAGTCGACCTATTTCCTGCAGTCGGGCAATTACAAGGCTGCCATCCGCATCTATCAGCAACTGCTCGAATTGTTCGACCACAATCCGGGCCGGATGCTCAACCCTCCGTTGCACTACCTCGATGCCGTGCTGGGGGTATTGGACAGCCTGCTTTCGGCGGGGCTTTACGATGAGATGCCTTTTTTTATCGCCAAGCTGCACCGGCTTACGGAAAGCGACTACCCCCATGAGTTTGTCCGCAAAGTGCTGGCCTTTATCTATCTGTACGATTCGTTCCGGCTCATCAATTGCGGGGCGTTCGCCGATGCGCAGGAACTTTATAAGCAACATGAGGAGACCCTGTTCCGCAAACTGTCGCAGCAAAAACTCGATGTCCAACTGTTGTTGCAACTCAATCTGGTCGTGCTGCATCTGGTGTGCGACCGGGGTGGCGAAGCCCGCAAGGCCATGACCCGGATCCAGGCGACCGGGCTCGTGTTCTATAATTTCCCGGCATTCCGCATTGCACGGCTGGTGAATTTGCTCCTGCAGGCGGAATGCGGGCGGTTCGATTTCGCCGAAAACGAAATCAAATCCATACGCCGCAGTACCGCTATCGGAAACAGCTCGGTCGAAAAACTTGTTTTCAGGTTTGTGCGCCTCTTTCCGCTGCCTGCAAGCCGGCGCGAGAGGGGACGTCTTTGGGAACGGCTGTACGGTGTGGTGCAGGCGGTTGCGGCCGATAAATACGAGCGGCCTTTACTCAAATACTTCGATTTTACGGCATGGATCGAGGCGCGGCTGACCGGGGCGGCTTTATCGGATGTGCTGGGGCGCAATACCCGGCAGCAGGCCGAACGGTTCAGCGTGTAGGCGGCCTCCCGGCACGGTCGGTGGCCTTGGGGCGGAGCCTGGCGCGGCGGCGGGGTATACTGCGGGGTGCCGGCTGTGCCGAACTGCGAGGTGCTGGGCTATGCCGATCTGCGGGACGGCGGCTGTGCCGGTCTGTCGGGCTGTGCCGATCGGGGGGCACCGGGCTTGCGGGTATAAAAGAAAATCCCGGGCCGCGATGGTCCGGGATTTTTCTGTCGGGAATTTCGGATTAAGCCTGTCCGGCCGAACCCAGGACGCTTTCGCATTTGTGCATGTAGAGCTTCTTCAGCTCGTCGCGGGCCGGGCCCAGGTATTTGCGGGGGTCGAACTCTGCGGGTTGGTCTACGAAGATCTTGCGGATGGCTGCGGTCATGGCCAGACGGCCGTCCGAGTCGATGTTGATCTTGCAGACTGCGCTCTTGGCGGCGCGGCGAAGCTGCTCCTCGGGAATACCTACGGCATCCTTGAGCGCACCGCCGTGCGTGTTGATGATCTTCACGTACTCCTGCGGTACGGACGACGATCCGTGCAGCACGATGGGGAAGCCGGGAAGCTTCTTCTCGATCTCGGCCAGGATGTCGAAACGCAGTTCGGGCGGAACGAGGATGCCCTCGGCGTTGCGGGTGCACTGCTCGGGCTTGAACTTGTTGGCGCCGTGCGACGTGCCGATCGAGATGGCCAGCGAGTCTACGCCGGTCTTCGAAACGAAGTCGATCACGTCAGCGGGGTCGGTATAGGTGTGGTGCTCGGCCGAAACCTCGTCCTCCACGCCGGCCAGCACGCCCAGCTCACCTTCGACCGTTACGTCGAACTGGTGTGCGTAGTCTACGACCTGCTTGGTGAGGGCTACGTTTTCGTCGTAGGGCAGGTGCGAACCGTCGATCATCACCGACGAAAAGCCCATGTCGATGCAGCTCTTGCACAACTCGAACGAGTTGCCGTGGTCGAGGTGCAGGCAGATGGGAATGTTTTTGCCCAGCTCCTTGGCATACTCGACGGCGCCCTGTGCCATGTAGCGCAGCAGCGTCTGGTTGGCGTATTTGCGTGCGCCCGACGAAACCTGGAGGATGACCGGCGACGAAGCCTCCACGCAAGCCGAGATGATGGCCTGCATCTGCTCCATGTTGTTGAAGTTGAATGCCGGGATGGCATAACCGCCCTTGATGGCTTTTGCGAACATCTCACGGGTGTTCACAAGGCCCAATTCTTTGTACGATACCATAATAATTTAATTTATGCAGTGAATTGTTTGTCTCGAAAAACTGCACAAATTTAATAAAAATTCTAATTAATTGCGTCCGATCCGGCTATTTTATTCTCTTTTTGTGAAAATAATAACAGCCGGCGGCAAATTGTTGTGCAATCCGGATAGTTTTTTGTATTTTTGCATGGCCTTAAGCCCCGGTGTGCGGGCAGGGTATGCCCGGTGCGGCCTGCATGCGGTTGATTGCGGGCGGCAGAGCGGCGCAGGATGCCTCCCGGCTGCAGGGGCTGCCTGCGGAAAAGCGCCGCGCTGCATGCCGGGCACGGGACAAACGGACATTAACAAACACAAAACATATCACGATTATGGCTGATTTCATTTATCAGGAGCCGTTCCCCGTCGGGGAAGACAAAACCCAGTACCGTCTGTTGACGAAGGATTACGTGAAAGTCGTCGAATGCGACGGCCGCAAGATCCTCAAGGTCGACCCCGCTGGCCTCGAACTCTTGTCCAAAGCCGCTTACAGCGACGTGTCGTTCTACCTGCGTGCCGCCCACCTGCAGAAGTTGCGCAACATCCTCGACGATCCCGAGGCCACCGACAACGACAAGTTCGTGGCTTACACCATGCTGCTCAACCAGGTCGTTGCGGCCGAGGGCGAACTCCCCACGTGCCAGGACACCGGCACGGCCATCTGCATCGGCCACAAGGGCGAGGACGTCTATACGGGCGCCGACGATGCGAAATACATTGCCAAAGGCGTGTACGAGACCTACAAAGACCGCAACCTGCGCTATTCGCAGGTCGTGCCTTTCACGATGACCGAGGAGAAGAATTCCGGTACGAACCTCCCGGCGCAGATCGACATTTACGGCGGCCACCCCGGCATGGAGTATGAATTCCTCTTCATTACCAAGGGCGGCGGTTCGGCCAACAAGACCTTCCTCTACCAGCAGACCAAGGCGCTGCTGAACGAGAAATCGCTGACCGATTTCATCAAGACCCATATCTTCGACCTCGGTACGTCGGCCTGCCCGCCCTACCACCTGGCCATTTGCATCGGCGGTACGTCGGCCGAGATGTGCCTCTCGACCGTGAAGAAGGCTTCGGCCGGCTATCTCGACGAGCTGCCCACCTCGGGTAACGAGGGCGGCCGCTGCTTCCGCGACCTGGAGTGGGAGGAGAAGGTGCTCAAGATCTGCCAGCAGAGCGGTGTCGGCGCCCAGTTCGGCGGCAAATACCTCGTGCACGACGTGCGCGTGATTCGCGCCCCGCGCCATGCGGCTTCGTGCCCCGTGGCCATCGGCGTGAGCTGCTCGGCAGACCGTAACATCAAGGCCAAGATCACCCCGGAGGGCATCTTCCTCGAGCAGCTGGAGAAGAATCCCGCGCGTTTCCTGCCCAAGGAGGCGCCCAACATGTCGCCCGCCGTGGACATCGACCTCGACGAAGGCATGGACAAGGTGCGTGAAATCCTTTCGAAATACCCGATCAAGACGCGTCTGAACCTGAAAGGCACGCTCATCGTGGCCCGCGACATTGCCCATGCGCGCATCAAGCAGATGATCGACGAGGGCAAGCCGATGCCCGAATATTTCAAGAAACATCCGGTATACTATGCCGGGCCTGCCAAGACCCCGGACGGCATGGCCTCGGGATCGTTCGGCCCCACGACGGCCGGGCGTATGGATCCCTACGTCGACCTGTTCCAGTCGCTGGGCGGTTCGCTGGTGATGGTGGCAAAGGGCAACCGCACGCAGCAGGTGACCGACGCCTGCAAGAAGTACGGCGGTTTCTACCTCGGTTCGATCGGCGGCCCGGCGGCGATCCTGGCCAAGAACTCCATCAAATCGGTCGAGGTCGTGGACTTCCCCGAGCTGGGTATGGAGGCCGTCCGCAAGATCTACGTCGAGGATTTCCCGGCGTTCATCATCGTCGATGACAAAGGCAACGATTTTTTTGCCGATTTCAAGCATTAAAAACCGGCCCGCGGATATACTAACGGGCAAAAGTTTACGTTGTAAAATCTGAAAGAAGGTTTTATTGTAGAGCTCAATGAGAGATTTCATTGCGAAAATATCCCTGACGGCACTCTTCGTGCTGGCGATCTTCTCGGCATCGGCTGCCGAGAAGGTCACTTTTGAGGCTAATTCTCCGCTGACGGTCGCTGTCGGCGAGCCGTTCCGCGTGGAGTTCGCACTGAACGCGCAGCCCGAGCCGGGCTCGTTCAAAGCCCCTTCGTTCGAAGGGTTCGACGTGATCGCCGGCCCGGCCGAAGCGCAGGGACAGTCGATCCAGATCGTGAACAATTCGATGACGCGGGTTATCAACTACACGATCACCTACGTGCTCGTGCCGCAGGGCGCTGGGAACGTCACCGTCGGTGCGGCCGAGGTGACGGTCGAGGGGACTACCTACCGTACCAAGCCGCTGGCGATCGAGGTGGTGGATGAGGGCAAGGCGCCGGGAGGCGGCGGTTCCGCCGCCGGCGGGCAGCCGCAGCGCCGCGAGGAAGCCTCCTCCGAGAGTGCGGCGCAGAGCCGGGTCGCCAAGGACGACATCCTGTTGCGGGCCATCGTGTCGCGGACTTCGGTTTTCAAAGGCGAGCCGCTGCGCGTGACCTTCAAACTCTACGAGCGGGTTCCTATAGTGGGGTATAACGATGTGAAATTCCCTTCGTTCAACGGCTTCTGGGCGCAGGAACTCAATACGGAGAACGCCCGCCGCGAACGCGAAACCTTCAACGGAAAAGTCTACGAGACGCTCGTGGCCAAGGAGTACCTGCTCTATCCACAGCAGGCCGGTACGCTCGTCATCGAGCCTGCCGAGATCACCGCCGTGGCGCAGGTCGTCATCCAGAGCCGGCGCAGCCTCGATCCCTTCTTCGGGGGCGGGCACGATTTCGTGAACGTACCCCGCAAGGTGCAGAGCCCGCGGATAAACGTCACGGTCAAACCGCTGCCGGCGGGCGCTCCTGCCAGCTTCAGCGGCGCCGTAGGCAGTTTTGCGATGGATGCGGTGCTGCCGCCTGACCGGCTGGCAGCCAATTCTGCGGCGACCTATACGGTGAAGATCTCCGGTACGGGCAACCTCACGTTCGTGCAGGCACCCAAGCTGACGCTGCCCGCCTCGTTCGAGCAGTATAACGTCAAGACGACCGAGTCGATCAACGCCTCGGCGGCCGGGATTTCCGGCTACCGCCAGTTCGAATACCCCTTTATCGCACGCGCCGAAGGCACGTACGAAGTCGAGCCCGTCGAATTCAGCTATTTCGATCCGGCGCGCATGCAGTACATGACGCTGCGCTCGCGTCCGCTCGAACTGGAGATCACGCCCGATGCCAAGGGCGGCGGAGGCGACGCCTATGTCGTGCAGGGACGCGGCATGTCCAAGGAGGAGGTCAAGATGCTCGGCCAGGACATCCGTTTCATCAAGCTGGGCAACGCGCAGTTGCGCCCAGTACGCGAGCCGTTCCTTTTCGGTGCGGTCTACTGGGTGCTGCTCTTCGGAATCCTGGCCTTCTTCACGGCGGTCTACGTGGCGCTGCGCAAGCAGATCCGCGAGTCGCAGAACGCCGCGCTGGTGCGCGGAAAGCGTGCCAACAAGGTCGCCGTGCAGCGTTTCCGGGTCGCTAAACGCTATATGGAGGAGCAAAACCGCCATGCCTTCTACGAGGAGATGCTCCGGGCTCTGTGGGGGTACATGGGTGACAAGTTCAACATCCCGGTGGCCAACCTCACCAAGGAGAACGTCCGCGAGGAGCTGCACAAGCGCGGCGTGTCGGCCGAGGAGTCGCAGCGCTTCACGTCCATCATCACCAAGTGCGACGAGGCGCAGTATTCGCCTGCTGCATCGGCACAGATGAGCGAGGTGTACGCCGAGGGCGTGGACATCATTTCCCGGATCGAAGCGGTGATAAAAAGATAAGAACGCCATGAAACGAATGATCTTGTGTTTTCTGTTGTCGCTGGCCCTGGCCGCGGTATCCTTTGCGCAGGAGCCTGCCGACAGCTTGCAACGGGTTTCCCGGGAAGCCCCTGCCGAGGCGCAGGCCTCCGGGGAGCAGACTGCGGAGCAGTTGTGGAACAAAGCCAATACGGCCTATATCAACGGCGATTTCCATGCGGCCGCCGATACCTACGAAGAGTTGCTTTCGCGCGGGGTGAGCTCCATGAAACTCTATTATAACCTGGGCAATGCCTATTTCAAGGATGACCGTATCGGCAAGGCCATCCTCTATTACAATCGGGCGTTGCGCCTTGCGCCGGGCAACGACGACATCCGTTACAACCTCAGCGTCGCCGAGGCCCGCACCAAAGACAACATCGAAGATATCCCCGAGTTCTTCTTCGTCACGTGGATGCGCGACATCCGCCACATGATGGGATGCACGGCGTGGAGCCTGCTTTCGCTCGCATTGCTGGCCTGTATGCTGGGGCTGTTTCTGGTCTACCTGCTGGCACAGCGCATTTCGCTGCGCAAGGCGGGTTTCTACGGCACGGTCGTCGCGGCGCTGCTGTTCATGCTGACCACGTGGTTCGCCGTGGGGGAACGCCGTGAGATGCTCGACGACACCTCGGCCGTGGTGATGACCGCCTCCACGGCGGTGAAGAGTTCGCCCGACAAGTCGTCGACCGACCTCTTCGTGCTGCACGAGGGTACGGTCGTGACGATCACCGACCGCCTCGACGGGTGGTGCGAGGTCGTGATCGCCGACGGCAAGAAGGGTTGGGTCGAAGGACGCAAAATCGAAATCATCTGAATGTCGAGGCTCTTACAGGACGTTGTCGGCGAGCTGTCGAAACTCCCGGGCATAGGGCGCCGTACGGCGCTGCGCCTGGCCATCCACATCCTTCGGATGGAGCGCGAATCGGTTGCCGAAATGACGGAAAGCATCGACCGTTTCCGCAACGAGGTCAAATATTGCACGCAGTGCAACAACCTCTCCGACGAGGATGTCTGCCCGATCTGCGCCGACGACGAGCGCGACCATACGACGATCTGCGTCGTCGAACAGGTGGCCGACGTGCTGTCGGTCGAGAATACGCGGCAGTACAAGGGATTGTACCATGTGCTGGGCGGCGTCATTTCACCCATGCAGGGTATTTCGCCCTCCGACCTGAAGATCGACCTGCTGACCGAACGCATCGCCCGCGGCGGCGTGAAGGAGGTGATCCTCGCCATTTCCACCTCGGTCGAGGGCGAAACCACGCTCTTCTACCTGATGAACCGCCTCCGGCAGTTCCCGGGACTGAAAGTCACCTCCATAGCCCGCGGCATCGGCTTCGGCGACGAACTGGAATATGTCGACGAGCTGACCATCACGCACGCCCTGCTGAACCGCCGCGAGGTCGAATGACCTGCGGCCGGGGCGCACTCCGGGGCATCCCCGGTTGCGGCACGACATATGCCGGAATACGGTCGGAACTGTCGCCCGTTTTTTTGCAAGCAAGACCCGGGTACAGGATTGTACCAATGTAAAATATTTCTCATATGGAATTTCTGACAAACGACAAGCTCACGATCGTGGGCGCGGCCGGCATGATCGGCTCGAACATGGCCCAGACGGCGCTGATGATGCGCCTTACGCCCAACATCTGCCTTTACGATCCCTATGCTCCGGCGCTCGAGGGCGTGGCCGAGGAGCTTTACCACTGTGCGTTCGAAGGGGTGAACATCACCTGGACGAGCGATGTCAAGGAGGCGCTCTCGGGAGCGGCCTATGTCGTTTCGTCGGGCGGCGCGGCCCGCAAGGCCGGCATGACGCGCGAAGACCTGCTCAAGGGCAATGCCGAGATCGCCGCACAGTTCGGCAAGGACATCAAGGCTTACTGCCCCGATGTGAAACACGTAGTGGTGGTCTTCAATCCGGCCGACATCACGGGGCTGGTGACGCTCATCTATGCGGGTATCCGCCCGTCGCAGCTTTCGACCCTCGCGGCGCTGGACTCCACGCGCCTGCGGAGCGAACTGGCCAAATATTTCAGGATTTCGCCCGACGAGATCCGCAACTGCCGCACCTACGGCGGCCACGGCGAGCAGATGGCGGTCTTCGCTTCGACGACGCTCGTTGCCGGACGCCCCCTGTCGGAGCTGATCGGCCGCGAGATGCCCGAAGGCGACTGGCACGACCTGCAACAGCGGGTGATCCAGGGCGGCAAGCACATCATCGACCTGCGCGGACGTTCGTCGTTCCAGAGCCCGGCCTACCTGTCGATCTGCATGATTGCCGCGGCGATGGGCGGCAGGCCGTTCGGCTATCCGGCCGGCGTGTTCGTACACAACGACCGGTTCAAGCATATCCTGATGGCGATGGAGACCGAAATCACGAAGGACGGTATCAGCTACAAAAACGTGCAGGGTACGGCCGAGGAGAACAAGGCTCTTGCCGACAGCTACGGGCACCTCTGCAAACTGCGCGACGAGGTGATCTCGATGGGGATCATCCCGCCCGTCGAAAAGTGGCGCGGCCTGAACCCGCACCTGAAATAGGCGGCGGATGCATCTTGTTACGGCAGGGGCCGGTTCAAATGAACCGGCCCCTGTTTCCGATTTTCTCCGACCGCTGTTTCAGGGTTTGGCCTGGAATACGGCTTTCAGCTCGCCGTCGCCGAGCAGCAGCAGCATCGGCCCGTCCATGTCGTAATGCGTGGTGGCTTCGAGCGCCTTGGTGAAGGCGTCCTCCTGTTCCATGCCCGGGCAGGCCATCATCGTCGAGGCGATCGGCCCGATCCTGAGCGCGCCCTTGTCTGTGGTTTCGTATTTGCCCATCAGGCGGTTGCAGGCTCCGACCCCCGCAAAGCGGTTCTCTTCGGCGAGGAACATTACATAGAACTTGCCCTCTTCGGGTTTGACGGCCCTGCCGTCCAACTGTATGAGCTGCCATTCGGTGCCGACGAGCGGCCGGCGGTTTTTCTTCTGGTAGGAACGGCATTTGCAGCAACCCGCGGCGAGTGCCGCTACGGCTGCGATAACTGCGATTCTCAGCAAAATCTTCATAGCATATTCTTAAATGTGTTGTGCAAATATACGGAATATATCTTATCTTTGTGTGGAATTTGAAAAACACCCCGCTATGAAGAAGATTATCGCATCGCCCCACGCCCCCAAGGCCGTGGGCCCTTATTCGCAGGCCGTGGAGGCCGGCGGCACGCTCTATGTTTCGGGACAGCTCCCCATCGACGGAGCGACCCAAAAGATGGCCGAAGGCATCGAGGCCCAGACGCGGCAGTCGCTCACCAACCTGCGCCATATCCTCGAAGAGGCCGGCTATACGCTCGGCGACGTGGCCAAGACGACCGTCCTGTTGCAGGACATCGGCGACTTTGCCGCGATGAATGCCGTTTACGCCGGGTTCTTCACCTCGGGAATGCCCGCGCGCGTATGCTACCAGGTCGCCGCACTCCCGATGGGGGCGCTGGTCGAGATCGACGCCGTCGCGGCGAAATAGCCGTTGCCGGACATCCCGTCCGCAGCAAATGTGCGCCCCATAAATGTGGGGCGCATGTTTTGCCTTTTTGTAAATAATTTGTGGATAAGTTTGGTGCTGTGCATTGGGTTATTCCATAGAAAAGAATGAATTTTGTAGAACCGGGTTTCGCCCGGATCGACGCTAAAAATCTGAAATAAAAGCAATAACAGTTATGTCTAAAGCCGTAAAACCCGAAGCGCCGCAAAAAGTCGATTACAACGATGCGGTTGCCGAGTCGAAAAAGTATTTCGACGGGGACGACCTTGCCGCGACGGTATGGGTCAGCAAATATGCCCTGAAAGACTCTTTCGGCAATATCTATGAAACGTCACCCCGACAGATGCACGAGCGTATCGCAGCCGAGATCGAGCGCATCGAGCGCAAGTATCCCAATCCGATGTCGCGCGAGGAGGTCTTCGGCCTGCTGGATCATTTCCGGTATGTGATCCCCCAGGGTGGCCCGATGACGGGTATCGGCAACAATTTCCAGGTGGCCTCGCTCTCGAACTGTTTCGTGATCGGGCACAAGCATCCGGCCGACTCCTACGGCGGCATCTTCCGCATGGACGAGGAGCAGGTGCAACTGATGAAGCGCCGCGGGGGCGTGGGGCATGACCTCTCGCACATCCGTCCCACGGGCAGCCCGGTGCTCAACTCGGCGCTCACGTCGACGGGTATCGTGCCTTTCATGGAGCGCTATTCCAACTCGACGCGCGAGGTGGCGCAGGACGGCCGCCGCGGTGCGCTGATGCTCTCGCTGTCGATCAAGCACCCCGATGCCGAGCGTTTCATCGACGCCAAGGTCGACACGGGCAAGGTCACGGGCGCCAATGTTTCGATCAAGATCGACGACGAGTTCATGCGTGCCGCCATCGCCGGCAAGAAATACCACCAGCAATTCCCGATCAATTCGGACAACCCCCGATACGAGCAGGATATCGACGCCCGGAAGCTCTGGGACAAGATCATCCACAATGCCTGGAAGTCGGCCGAGCCGGGCGTGCTGTTCTGGGATACGATCATCCGCGAAAGCGTGCCCGACTGCTATGCCGACGAGGGCTTCGTGACGGTTTCGACCAACCCCTGCGGTGAAATCCCGCTCTGCCCCTACGATTCGTGCCGCCTGCTGGCGCTCAATCTGCTGAGCTATGTGGACAACCCGTTCAAGAAGGATGCGAAGTTCAATTTCGATAAGTTCCGGTCGCACGTGGCCATGGCCATGCGCATGATGGACGACATCATCGACCTCGAACTGGAAAAAGTCGAGCAGATCATCGAGAAGATCGCCGCCGACCCCGAGGACGAGGACGTGCGCCGCGTGGAACTGGAGCTGTGGAAGAAGATCCTCGGCATGGCGCAGAAGGGCCGCCGTACGGGCCTCGGCATCACGGCCGAAGGCGACATGCTCGCCGCACTGGGACTGGTATACGGTTCCGAGGAGGCGATCGCATTCGCCGTCGAGGTGCAGAAGACGCTGGCTGTCGAGGCTTACCGGGCTTCGGTGAAGATGGCCGCCGAGCGCGGTGCCTTCCCGGTCTACGACGCAGCCAAGGAGAAGGACAATCCGATGATCGCCCGCATCCGCGAGGCCGACCCGGAACTCTACGCCGAGATGGAGAAGGTCGGCCGCCGCAACATCGCCATGCTGACCATCGCCCCCACGGGTACCACGTCGCTCATGTCGCAGACCACGTCGGGCATCGAGCCGGTGTTCCGCACGGTCTACAAACGCCGCCGCAAGATCAACCCCTCCGACAAGGACACGCATGTGGACTATGAGGATGAAACGGGCGAAAAGTTCCAGGAATACAACGTCTACCACCACAACTTCGTGAAGTGGCTCGAGGCGAACGGATACGACACGTCGAAGCTCGCGACGATCTCCGACGAGGAGCTCGGGGAGTGGGTGGCCGCTTCGCCCTACCACGGGGCTACGGCCAACGACATCGACTGGGTGGCCAAGGTCAAGATGCAGGGTGCGATCCAGAAATGGGTCGACCACTCGATCTCGGTGACCGTCAACCTGCCGAACAATGTTTCGGAGGGGCTCGTGGCGCAGGTTTACCGCACGGCCTGGGAATGCGGCTGCAAGGGCGTCACGGTTTACCGCGACGGCTGCCGCGACGGTGTGCTGCTTGAAAAGGGCTCCAAAAAGAAGCCGAAGTGCGAGGAGCATCCCGGACAGGTGCCCAAGCGTCCCAAGTCGATCCCGGCCGACATCGTGCGTTTCAAGAACGGCACCGAGGACTGGATCGCCTTCGTGGGCCTGCAGGACGGTCGCCCCTACGAGGTCTTCACCGGTAAGATCGAGGAGGATGCCATGTATATCCCCCGCAAGATCGACAAGGGCTATATTATAAAGGTACGCGAGGAGGACGGCACCAAGCGTTACGACTTCCAGTATACTGACCGCTACGGCTATACGAATACCATCGGCGGTATCTCGCGTCTGTTCGACGAGGAGTTCTGGAACTACGCCAAACTGATCTCGGGTGTCCTGCGCCACGGTATGCCGATCGAAAAGACTGTCTCGCTGATCGAATCGCTCCACCTGAACAGCGAGTCGATCAACACGTGGAAGACGGGCGTCTGCCGCGCCCTGAAGCAGTATATCGTCGACGGCACCAAGTCGAAAGGCAAGTGCCCGAGCTGCGGACAGGAGAATATGGCCTACCAGAATGGCTGTCTTACGTGCATGTCGTGCGGTTATTCGAAGTGCGGTTGATTCTGTAAAGATTTAATCCTGAGCTTAAAAGGCTGGAAACACACGTTTCCAGCCTTTTTTGTGCGGGTTCGGCGCTGTTTTTGTGCTATGACCTGTCAATTAACGGTTTCGGGAAAAGAGAAACTTTATTATTGGGATTAAATATTATTGACCATGAAAAAACTTATTCTATTGTTGGCAGCCGTGGCATTGGCTACGTCTGTGTGGGCGCAGGACACGCCCAAAAAACCGAGCTTCGCCGGTTTCGTGTCGAACGGTTTCTGGGATAACTGGGAAATTACGCTTGGGGGCGGTGCCGGTACGGCCCTTTCCAACGGTACCAACCAGGGGAGTTTCGGCGACCGTATTAATTTCGAGGCCAACTTCGGCCTTACCAAATGGTTCCATCCGGTGACCGGTATGCGCCTCCAGCTGCAGGGCGGCCGGTTCGCCAATTTCGACGATGTGCTGGGCAAGGCGAAATGGCCCTATTTGTTCGTGCATGCCGATTTCATGCTCAACTTCTCCAACTGGGCAGGGGGTTATCGTGAAGACAGAGCCTACTATGCCGTGCCGTTCGCCGGTTTCGGATATATGGCCTCGAACTTCACCGACAAGAGCCACGAGAACAACGGTTCGGGTACGCACCAGTCGTTCGCGTTCACTTTGGGCTGGCTCAACAAGTTCCGCATTTCGCCGTCGTTCGATTTCAATATCGAACTCAAAGGGCTGATAGCGCCTTCGCGGGTCAGCCCCGTTGCGATGGACGGCTCCTACCTGTTCGGCTTCAGCGCTACGGCAGGTTTCACCTACCGCTTTAACAAGCGCGGCTGGCAGCGCGGTGTTGCGGGCTATACCGTTGCGGACATCCAGGCTTTCCAGGACGCCGTAGCCGCCAGCATGGCCGCTGCCGCCGCCATGGAGGTCGAGAATGCCCAGCTGGCACAGCAGCTTGCCGCCTCGCAGGCCGAGCTCGCCGCCACGGCCGATGCCGCAGCTGCGGCAGCTACTGCCGCCGCGGCCGCTACCGTCGTTGCCGCCGAGGAGCAGGTTGCAGCCGATACTTCGATCATCCTCTTCGATTACAGCATGTCGTGGCTGACCCCGCAGGAGAAGACCCGCCTCGAGCTGGTGGCCGAGAAGATCAAGAACGGCCCGCAGGACATGGTTTACCAGATCGTGGGCCATGCCGACCAGCAGACGGGAACCAAGGCCGGAAACAAGCGCGTCGCCGAGCACCGTGCCAAGCGGGTATTCGACTTCCTCGTATCGAAGGGCGTCAACCCCAAGCAGCTGAATTACGAGGGCAAGGGCAACTCGCCCGATCCGTTCAAGAAGGTTCAGGCCGCCAACCGTGCCGCGATTATCCAGTAATCGGGAGCGAGGCTGCGGGCTTCCCCCGAAGTAGAAAAGAAAAAGGTGCAGGATTGTCCTGCACCTTTTTTTGTCCTGATTTCCGGGGCTGCTGTTTCCGGGGCTTCGCCTGTCGTGGCCGGGAGTTGCTTGGCCGGAGATTCACAGGCGTTGGCCGGGGATTTGCCCGCGGCGTCCGGCTCCCGGTTTTCGGCAGCCCTGACTCCGAAGGTACTGATTCGGGAGCCTGTTTCCGGCAGCTCTGTTTCCTGCGGCCCGGAGTTCGGCGGCCCTGTATTTGACCGCCCGTCTTGCGGCAGCCCTGTGTTTGCCGGGTGGTGGCGGCTGTGTGTTTTACCGGATAATCACGGCATTGACCAGCCGCACGCCCGAGCGGCGGTTGATCTCCTCCTTGAGCGCCTCGCGCTGGTAGAAAAGCTCCGAGCGGAGCACGCTCGACTGGATGCGGGCATAGAGGATGTGGTTTTCGATTTTCAGCTCGGTCGTAATCTCCGCGGCGCGGTCGCCCACGATCTCGCGCCAGGTGTCGGGCAATTTGCCTTCGGCGACTTTCGCGGCGACATAGGGGCGTTTGAAAAACTCCTCCAGCAGGTCGCCCATCAGCATGGTCTTCGTCCGTCTCATGGCCGTCCTCCTTCCGATGCTGCATCCCCGGGGCGTGCCCCGTTGCCGTCGGGTTCTGCTGCCGGTTCTTCGGCAGGCTCCGGTGCCGGGACTGGTTCCGAAGGCCGCAGCGCGGGTTCTCCCGCCGGCGATTCCCCGGCTTGCCCTTCCGTCCGTTCCGCGGCCGCAGTCCCGGTCTGTCCCGGTGTTTTTTCCTCCATCGGTTCCGCAGCCCCGTCCGTTGTCGCATTCCCGGGCCGGCTTCCGGCCGATCCTTTGTCCGGGTCTGCCGCGGCAGCCGTTGCCGTTGCATTCCCCTGCGTCACCGCCCCGTTCCCGACCGTGAAAAGCGCATATTCGCCGCCCGCCTTGTCGAGGATCGTACGCAGCCGTGTGGGGTTGCAGTCGGTGATCAAGATCTGCCCGAACGAATCTTCGGACACGAGGCGGATCAACTGCTCCACGCGCCCGGCGTCGAGCTTGTCGAAGAGGTCGTCCAGCAGCAGGATCGGTTTTTCGCCCTTTTCCCGGGCGACGATGGTGTATTGCGCCAGTTTGAGGGCTATCAGGAACGATTTCTGCTGTCCCTGCGACCCGTATTTGCGCAGGGGGTAGCCGCCGATTTTCAGCACCAGGTCGTCGCGGTGAATGCCTGCCGTGGTGAATTCGTTGGCGAGGTCTTTCTGCCGTGCCGCGAGGAGCAGTTCGTCGAACGGCCGGTCGTTCAGCTCCGACTTGTAGTGCAGTTCGACCTGCTCGCGGTCGCCCGAGAGGGTGCGGTAATAGTCCGCGACGACGGGTTGCAGCCGTTGCGTGAACTCCCGCCGCAGGGCGTGTATCCGGTTGCCCTGCTCGACGAGTTGCAGGTCGTAAATGCGGAGCATCGTTTCGTCGGGCATGTTCTTGAGCAGGCGGTTGCGTTCGGCCAGCACGCCGTTGTAACGCATTACGGCGGCCAGGTAGGTGCGGTCGAGCTGCGAGATGAAGCCGTTGAGGTAGCGGCGGCGTTCGTCCGCGGCGTCGCTGATGAGCGCACTGTCGGCCGGCGACACGATCACGGCCGGAATCAGCCCCACGTGATCCGACAGCCGTTCGTACTCCTTTCCGTTGCGTTTGAGCACCTTGCCGCCCTTGCGCGAGAACGAGCACACGACGCTCTCCGTCTTGCCCGCATCGGTGAGGTACTGTCCTTCGGCGAGGAAGAAATCCGCGCCGTGGCGGACGCTCTGCCCGTCGGTCATCGCCAGCGACGACTTGCACATCGAGAGGTAATAGACCGCGTCGATGACATTGGTCTTGCCCGCCCCGTTGTCGCCCACCAGGCAGTTGATGCCGGGGCACAGGGCGAGTTCCTCCTGTGCGATATTCTTGAAGTTGAGCAGCGATATTTTCTTCAGATACATGGTTCAAAGATAGTGCAAGCCGAGCGCAATGCCAAATTTATTTGGGCATTGCCGAGGCGCCGCCTGTGTTCTGTAAAGATAGTGCAAGCCGAGCGCAATGCCAAATTTATTTGGGCATTGCGCCCGTCGCATGTATCCCGAGTTGCAAAAAATCGGGATGCGGCATTGTACATTGTGAATAGTTTTGTATCTTTGCTGCCTAACGTACGGAATTATAAACTAAACAAGATAGATTTTTATGGCAAAACAGCATGTCGCCGAGCAGGAAACCCTCGGCGAAGCAATGAACAAAACTGAGTTTTTCTTCGAGAAGAACGGCCGCATGTTGTCGTATGTTTTCCTCGGCTTGCTGGTGCTCGCAGCCCTCGTTTTCGGCTACCGCGCACTGGTCGTGTCGCCGCGTGCCGAGAAGGCCGCCGAGATGATCGCCGAGGCGCAGTACCGTTTCGAGGATCAGAATGCGGACTATGCGCTGGCACTCGAAGGCGATGCCAACGGCGCCGGATTCCTCGAGGTGATCGAGAAGTACGGCTCGACCCCTTCGGGCAATCTTGCCAAACACTACGCCGGCATCTGCTACCTGAAGGCCGGCGACCTGGAGAATGCCGCCGAATTCCTGGCCAGGTATTCGCCCGTGAAGGGTATCCCGGGTGCGCTGATCAACGCCCAGAACTACGGGTTGCAGGGTGACATCGCCGTCGAGCAAAAGGACTACGCCAAGGCCGTGAAATTCTACGACAAAGCCGTAGCGGCTGCCGACAACAACCTCACCGCTCCGATGTACCTCCGCAAAGCCGGTCTGGCCGAGCAGGCTCAGGGCAACGGCGCGAAAGCGGCCGCATACTACGAGCGGATACTGACTTCGTACCCTGCGTCGATGGACGCGCGCGACGCGGAGAAACTTCTCGGCAGCATAAAATAACCGGGGACTATGGCGACCAAGAATCATAACCTTTCCCAATTCGATTCACCCCTGCCTTCGGCCGCCGAGATGCGGTTCGGCATCGTCGTGGCCGAGTGGAACCGCGAGGTCACCGAAGCCCTTCTCGAAGGCGCCGTGCGCACGTTGCGTGCCGCCGGATGCCCCGACCTGAACATCCAGATCAAATATGTCCCCGGGACGTTCGAACTGGCGCTCGGCGCACAGTTTTTCGCCGAGTATACCGATGTCGACGCGGTAATTGCGCTCGGGTGTGTCATCCAGGGCGATACGCGCCATTTCGATTTCATTTGCCAGGGCGTGACGCAGGGTATCACCCAACTGCAGATTCAGTGGAATATGCCGATCGCATTCGGTGTGCTGACCGTCAACGACATGCAGCAGGCGCTCGACCGCTGCGGCGGCCGCCACGGCAACAAGGGCGACGAAGCGGCTGCGACGGCCATCAACATGGTCAAGTTGCAGATCGACATGGAAGCCGCTTCTCCCGACCACGAACCCGACCGGCGGAACATCAACTGACGACTTTGGTACAGATATTAACGGGAGCCTTTCATAGGCTCCCTTTTTTGCGGCGTTTTCGGCGGTGCGTAGCGGTTATCAGTTGCGTCCGTGTGTCATGACCTATGATCCGTGTCCTGTGCTCTGGGAACCGTGCTCCGTGAACCGTGTGCTGTGCGTTGGTGTTCCGTTTTTTCGGTGTGTCATGAATTGTGTACCGTGCGTTGATGCTCCGGTGCTCCGTGAATTGTGTACTGTGTGCCGGTACGCCTTGCGCCGTGAACCGGGTGTCCAGCGCCGTGCGCTGTGCGTCTTGAACTCGTGTGCCCGCGTGTTGTGTGTCCGTGTCGGCGCCCGTGCGTCCCTCTCCGCCGCCTGATATGCTCCGGGGCGCCATTCACGGCTTGGACGGAAAGGCATGTGCCTCGGGCCCGGCGGGCCCGGCCTTCGGAGGCCTGTACCACCGCCATCGCCGCTGCCACCCGGGACGGAATAAAAGAAGAGGGAGGCCTTCAGGCCTCCCTCTTCGGTATGGGGATCGAACGGTGTTATTCGACAACCTGAATGACCGGACTGTCGTTGTACCCGTTATCGGCGGAGCTTGCCCAGCGGATCGTACCGCCGTTGGGTTCCGTGCCGCCCGTGGTGTTGGCTTCGCAATAGAACCGGATCTTGACGCTGCCGTCGCTGATACCGCGTGCGAAGGTCATTGTCTCGTCGATCTGCATATTGGCCGTCGGTACCAGATGCGTGTAGGTAATCTGTTCCCCGTTGACGGTTGCGGTCTGCGTGTCGGTCGCCGGTTTCCAGCTCGTACCGTCCATGTATTGCAGGCTCCAGTACTTCTGTCCGGTGCCGGAGATGCGCGTGAGACCCGTGAAACGAACCTTCGTGCCCGACTTGAAGTTCTTGACCGGAACTTCGAACAACCAGTAGTCGCCCTTCCATGCTCCCGTGACGTAAGGCTGTCCCGTACCGCCGATCATGCGCGTGCTGTTGGGGTGCAGGCTGCCGTCGGGGTTGAAGGTGTGGAAGTAGGAGATATAGCCTACGCCCGACGAGGCCATGAGCTTGTTGTTCTGCTCGAACTGCTCTTTCATGGCCGTGTAGTCCGTGCCCGAGGCGCCGTTGAAGAACCACTTTACCGGGGCGTCCAGACCTTCCAGCGGCCCGCCTTCCGCCAGGCTTTCCTGTGTCACGAACATCTCCTTGACGGCTTTGGTGCCGAGCACCTCGTCCGAGATGATCGAGAACGAAGCGGAGCGTTCGTCGAGCGAGAGGTTGCTGGTCGCTTTCACCGTCATGACATACTCCTTGTCCGCTTCGCCGGCCGAGGGCGTGACCTCGATCCATGCGTTCTCGGCAACCGAAATCGTCCAGTCCCAGTTGGATTTCACCTTGAAGGTGAATGCATTGGGCTGGTAGGCCGGGAACGGGGGCAGTGCCAGGTCGTCGCCGATGTCCTCGCTCGTAATCTCGATCTGCGGCGTGATGTCCTGCAGGATGTTCAGGTCGGCCCTGATGTCCTTGTACTGGCCGCTGCCCTTGAAGGCGATGCTGAAATCACGGCTCAGGGATGCCGGCTGCTCGGGATACTCCTCGATGTCGAGCGTGAAAGTCCCGTTGCCCGTCTCGGTGAAGGTTGCCCATTCGGCTTTTTCGGGTTCGTAGAACGGCGTCACGTTCGACGCGACCCTGATGTCGTAATGGGCGGCATAACGTCCCGCTACGATCTCGTTCGTCTCGATGTTGTTGACGACGAACCGGATGTAAGGTTCGTTGGCGCTCTGGTTGACGACGAGGGTCGTTTCGGTCTGCCTGCCGTCCGCATAGCGGAATACGACCGTCGCCGAACGCGGGGTGTTGGCGTCGTTATCGTCCAGGCAGAAGCGTACCTTGCCGTCGCCCTGGCCTGTCTTGGGGTAGAATTTGATCCAGTCTCCGTCCGTGGAGTTGCATTCGACACTCCAGTTGCAGTTCGAACGGATGTCGTAACGGATCAGTTCGAGCGTGGCGTCGCCGATGATGGCCTCGGCATCGAAACCCAGGTCGGAGGAGGCGGTCACCAGCTTGCTCGATACGACGGTATTCTCCAGCCGGAAGTAGGGGCTGCCGCCCTCCGTGTCGTCGTCGCTGCACGAGACGAAGGCCGCCGGGATCAGGAGCAGCGCCGACATGGCCAGGCCCCTTATGTTGCGGAATATGTTTTTCGCGTTCATAGTGCGTTCGTTTTTAGATTATAAGTTCTCTTCGGCGATGACATTCTTGCGGAACGAGTGTTCCCACGGCTGCCCGGCATCCTTGGCGACGGCCTGGCCGCTCCACCAGATCGGGAAGACCATGGTGTTGTCGTTGATGGTACCGCCCTGTGCCTCGAATGCGGCCGTATAGTTCGCACGGTTGTTGGCGATCGCGATCGACGGATAGGGATAGCGGGCGATGAACTTGCCGCCCGTGGCGTTCAGCTCGATCGTTCCCATGCCGGTCTTGCACTCGGGATACCCCGTGCGGCGCATTTCGTGGTACATCTGGAAGCCGATGACCCAGAACAGCGAGAGCCATTTCTGCTCGGCGAGGCGCTGCTGGGTATTATTCCATTTTACGTGGTCGCTCGCCAGCAGTGCGGCGATGTTCTTCTGCGTGATGGCTACGGTCTTGAGTTCGATCTTGTTCGACGCGTTGAGTTCGGGGTAGGAGGCGTAAATGCCGTATTCGCCCCATTTCTGGCACGACGCGGTGATCGCCGCTTCGTAATACTCCTTGGCGGAGCCCGATATCCAGCCGTTCATCGCTGCTTCGGCCTTGATGAAGAGCAGCTCGTCGTAGTCGAGCATGTGGTTGGGGCGCGTGTCGCCCACCAGCGTTTCGTAATGCAGGTAGGGTTCGCGTTCGCTGATGGAGGTGATGCCGTTGTAGTTGATCGTACAGCCCGAGACGGCGCCGATCATTTCGCGGATCACATCGGGCTCGGTCGCACTGGGATACTGGACGTAACGGGGCTTGATCCAGATGCGCAGGCGCGGGTCGACGAAGCCGTCCGAAGCGTCGTAGAGCAGGTCGAGCAGCTGTGCGGCGATGTGGTGGTCGCTCGACAGGCTCTTGTCGTCGGGGAACGAACTGGAGTTGAAATAGGTCTTGTAATACTCCGCGCTGCCGGAGAACTTCACGGTGGCGTTGTCGTCGTTCGACTCGAAGACGGGGTATTTACCCGGGTTGGAGATGATCTGGTTGATCTGCTCGCCGACCGTGGGGGTGAAGGCGTTGTTACGGCCGCTCACGCGCATCAGCAGACGCAGGCGCAGCGTGTTGGTGAATTTCTGCCACTTGGCGATGTCGCCGCCGTAGATGCCGTCCTTGGTGGGGTCGTCCAGCCCCAGGCTGGCGTTGTAGAGCGAGTTGGCCAGCTCGAGTTCCTCCAGCATGGCCGTATAGACCTCTTGCTGCGAGTCGATATGCGGGGTGTTGATGCCCTCGCCGCCCTTGAGAGCCTCGCGGTAGGCGATCGAGCCGAACATGTCGGTGAGGATCGACATGTTGTAGACCTTCAGCGTCAGGCCGATGGCCTGGAAGTTGGGCTGACCCTGGGCCACGGCCAGGTCGTACATGTGCTTGGCGTTGCCCGCCCATTTGTACCCGAGGTTCCAGATGGCCTTGAAGTTGCCGTCGGCAAGGTTGTAGCAGTGTTCGCGGCGCGGTGTCGACTTGGCCACGGTGACCTGCGAAATTTCGTTGGCGATGCTCAGCATGTAGGACGAATAGCTGTTCGTGGAGCTGTAAATCAGCGGTTCGAGCAGCGCGATGGGGGCTACCGACCCTTCCGATTGTTTGTTCGGATTGGTGTTGTAATCCTCGAAATCGTTCGTACATGCGCCCGATGCGGCGAGCAGCGCGAGTATCAGGATATGTTTTGCGTATTTCATGGTGTTCGCGGTTTTAGAACTGAAGTTTGATGTTGATACCGTAGGTACGCGTCATCGGGAAGGTGACGGTTTCGATACCGGGGTAAATGTTCGTACCGTTGACCAGACCCGCCGCCTCGGGATCGAACTGCGGCCAGTCGGTGATGCAGAAGAGGTTGGTGGCGAAGAACCCGATCGACGCGCCCTGCAGGAACCGGGTCTTGGCCATCAGGTGCTTCGGCAGCTGGTAGTCGATGCGCAACTCCTTGAACTTGAGGAAGTCGGTGCTGAACGTGTTTTCGCGGCCGTTGTCGCGTACCCATTTGTAGGACTGGTAGTAGGTGTAGATGTTCTCCGTGACGGCGGTGTTCTTCTGGTAGGAAACCGTGCCGTCACCGTTGTCCACGGCGTTGACGCCCTGCAGAACCAGGCCGTCGTCACGTCCGGCGAGCGAGTTCTTCAGCTTGCCCTGGTACGAGAGTGCGAAGTTGGTCACCGAGTAGGCCACGCCGCCGACCTGCGCCGTGAACTGCGCGCTCAGCGAGAGGTTCTTGTAGCGGAACGTCGTGCCGAAGCCTGCCTTCCAGTCGGGGATTACGCTGCCCAGGTGCTCGAACTTCTTGGAGTCGGTCTCCTTGGTCAGCAGCGGGTAGCCGGTCTTGGCGTTGATGATCTGCATGCCCGAGCAGTCGACCTGGTTACCGTTTTCGTCCGTGTAGGTCGAGCCTTCCGGCGCGTACTCGTAGTGGCTGGCCGAATAGAGCTGGTGCATGGACTTGCCCACGTACGAGTAGACGAATATACGGCTGCCGATGGTCGTCGAGGTCGAGGTCTGCAACGGCGTTGCGGGATCCCATCCGTTCTGCAGCTCGTTGAGTTTGTTCTTGTTGAGCGACCAGTTGCCGTTGATCTCCCAGTTGATGTCCTTCGTGCGGACGGGAACCATGCGGAACGTGACCTCGACACCCTTGTTGGTAATCAGGCCGGCGTTCATCTTGCGGGACGTACTGCCTGTTTCGGCGCTCGTTTCGGCGCTGATGATCTGGTTGCGGGTGCTGGTCTTGTAGAGCGCCACGTCGACATTGAGCCGGTTGCCCAGGAACTTGGTTTCCAGGCCGACTTCCCAGCTGCTGGTCTTTTCGGGGAGGATGTACGGGTAGTTGCTGGCCGTAGGCAGCGTGACGCCGCCCGGATAGTCCGTGGTCGAGTAGTCGTCGTAGAGCGAGAAGACCGAAGTGTCGTTACCCACCTGTGCCCACGAACCGCGCAGCTTGATCATGTTGACATGAGGGGAGTTGATCTTGAACGCCTTGTCGAGCAGGATGCTGGCCGATACCGACGGGTAGAAATAGCTCCAGTTGGAGGGAGCCAGCGTCGATGACCAGTCGTTGCGGGCCGTGAGGTCGAGGAAGTAGGTGTCGTCCCACGACAGGTTGACGAAGCCGTAAAGGCTGTTGGTCTGCCGGTTGCTGCGGTAGGGCGACGTGTCGAGGGCTACCGCGGCGTTGGCGAACGAATACATGCCGGGGCCTTCGCTGCTCAGCTGCGAGGCGGTGATGGTGGTCGAGTAGTACTTGTTGCGCAGGACGCTGCCGCCGAACGCCGCCGTGACGCCGAAGCGATCCCACAGCTTGTTGTACTTGAGCAGGAAGTCCGAGTTGTAGTCGTAGCGGCGGATGGTCTTCTCGCGGTACATGCCGTAGCGGTTGTCGAGCGACATGAAGGGTTTCTGCTGCGAGCGCCATTCGATATTGGCGTCGAAGCCGCCGCGCAGCGTGAAGGTCAGCTCGGGCAGGATAGTGAAGTCGATGCTCACGTTGCCGAAGATACGGTCACGATCCAGTTTGTTCAGCTCCTCGTACAGCGTGCGGTAGGGGTTGTGGCCCTCGAGGCTGTTGTAGATAAGCCCCGAAGTGGTGTTGTACTTGTCCTCGCCGCTGCCTGCCAGGTAGTTGGCGTAGGTATAACGGCCCTGCATGTACTCGTCGCGGTAAGCCGAGATGGGGTTGGTGTTGTAGCCCCAGATCAGGCCGTACATGGGCGAACCCTGGCTGTAACCCGACATGGGCATGTTGTCGCTGTTCTTGCGGATGTAGTTGACCTTTGCCGCCAGTTTGATGGCCTTGCTGATCTTCTGGTTCAGGGCCAGTGCGAAGGTCTGCTGTTCGTAGCCCGAGTTGGGCGTGATCCAGTCGTTGCGCAGGTCGGTGAACGAGAAGCGCGTGCTCGTACCCTTGCCCGTCGAACCGTCGATGGTCACCGAGTTGCTCCACGTAACGCCCGTTTCGAAGAGGCCGGTGAACCAGTCGTCGGCGTATACCCACGGCAGGGGGGTGAACTCCCCGGTCTCCCAGTTCTTCGACATGTAGAGGTAGCGCAGCTTGCTGGAGTCGAAATGCTCGCCGTACGTGTAGCGCGAAATCTGCTGGCGGACGGGCTGCCCGTCATAGGTCATCGTGCCGGGAAGGCCCCATGCCGATGCGACGCGGTTGGTGAGCGACGTGGTGACGGCCGAGGGGCCGTATTCCTCCTGGAATTCGGGCCAGAAGCCTGCGGTCTCGAAGGTCACCGAACCGTTGTAGGTAACGCCGATGCCACGCTGTTCGCGGCCCGACTTGGTGGTGATGAGCACCACGCCGTTCTGGCCCATCGAACCGTAAAGCGCGGCTGCGGCGGGGCCCTTGAGGACGGAGACGTTCTCGATGTCGTCGGGGTTGAGGTCGGAGATCGGGTTACCGAAGTCCACCGGGGCGTTGCTGTTGGCGTAGTTGGCGCCCGAACCGGATGCTACCGAGCCGTTGCTCATCGGGATACCGTCGATGACGAACAGCGCTTCGTTGGCGCCGTAGTTGAGCGACGTGTCGCCGCGCAGCGTCACACGTACCGTACCGCCGGGGCCGGTGCCCGCCGAGGACATCGACATACCGGCGACCTTGCCGTTGAGCCCCGTCACCCAGTTGCTCGATATGGATTTAGTGAGTTCGTCGCCCGAGACTTTCGAAACGGCATAGCCGACCGATTTCTCCGAGCGGGTCAGGCCGAGGGCCGTGACGACCACTTCGTCGATCTTCTGCGCCGATTCTTTCAGTGTGACGTTGATCGTGGTGCGGCTTCCGACCGTGACCTCCTGCGGGTCATAGCCCAGCGACTGGAAGACCAGCACGTCGTTGTCGCTGCCCACATGGATCGTATAGGTTCCGTCTGCGTTCGAAATCGTGCCTGTCGCAGTCCCCTTCAGGATGACGGTGGCCCCGACGAGCGGGCTTTTGCCGTCCGTGTCGAACACGATGCCCGTGATGTTGCGGCTTTGGGCCCAGGCGGCCGAAGCGACCAGCAACATTACCGCGGTTGCCAAAGCATTCCGTATGTATGTTTTAAGCTTCATATTGTTGATTTTTTAATTCGGTTTTTTTTGTCGAACGGCTGCGGTCGTCCTGCGGGCGGCCGCAGCCGTCAAGGTCGGTTTAGGGTACGATCTGTATTCTCGGGCTGTCGGCCGTTCCGGCTCCGGCCCAGCGCATCGTCCCGCCGTTGGGCTTGGCGAGTGCGCCCTTGCCGCTGGCCTGCCAGTTGGCCGCGCAGACGAACCGGAATTCGATGTTGCCGCCGGAGATCGCATTGGCATAGGTGACCGTCACGTCGACCGTGATGTTGGTCTTCCCGTCGGCTTTCATGGCGTGGGTGTAGGAGACCTCTTCCCCCGTTTCCGTGGTCGTTTGCAATGCCGCGGCGGGTTTCCAGGTGCCGCCGTCGTTGTACTCCATCCGCCAGAATTTGTGGCCGGTGGCCGAGGTGCGGGTGATCGCCGTAAAACGGACTTTGGTGCCTGCGTCGAGGTTCGTCACCGGGACGGCGAACGTCCAGTAGTCGCCCGGCCAGCCGCCCGTGATGTACGGATGGCCCGTACCGCCGACGATGCGTTCGCATTTCTTGTCAGGATCGCTCGGTGCCGTGTGCGTATAGGAGAGGTACCCCGGCCCCGACTGGGCCAGCACCGTGTTGTACGGGCTGTCGGGCCCGCCCTTGAAGTCCTGGGCGTAGTTGCCCATATCCTCTTCCGAGAACGACCATTGTACGGGAGACGCCAAGTCCCATTTCACCGTTCCGGGCGATACGGGCTGCTGCGAAAGCGCGATCTTCTCGGTAAGGGTTGCATCGCCCTCGGCCGCCGTGATCGTAAACTCGCCGAAGCGGCGGAACGAGAGGTTCTGCTCGAGCGCTTTGACCGTTACCTCCACGTCGGTGTTGGCGGCACCCTGCCCGGGGCTCACCTCGTACCATGCCGCAGCGCCCGATGGGGCGATCGTCCAGGGATAGGGGGCATTGACCGTGAATTTCACCTCGGCACCCGATTCTGCGGGGTTGTCGCTGAGCTCCAGCGTATTGTCCGTCAGCCCTTCGATGGTGATCTGTGCCCCGGAAGCCTGCGTGACGGCAACCTTCTCGATCTCTGTGCCTTCCGACTTGATGATGATATGGCCCGTGCGGTTTTCGCCTCCCGAGTTCCTGCCTACTTCCACCTTGGTGGTGACGTAGGGCAGCCCCGTGGCCTTTACGGTTGCCACACCGTTCGAGAGCGATGCACCGTTGTTGGCGCCCGTTACCGTCGACGGGTCTGCGTCGCCGCAGCGTACGGTGGTGATCGTCAGCCAGTCGCAGTCGGTCTCCGCCGTCCAGGCCTTGTTGACGCGCACCGAGCAGGTCAGCGTGCCGCCTTCGGCGACCACCATCTTGTTGGCATCGAAGAGGCCCGCATCGGAGGTATTGACGATCTCCTTGTCGAGCGGGGTTACGAGTGCCTCCGGAGCCGGGGCTTCGGGGTTCTCGTCCTTGGCGCGCGTCACGGTGATGTTGTCCAGGTAGAGGCGGCACTTCACTTCGCGCTCGCTGCCGAAGGTGATGCGGGTTTCGTTCGTAGCGCCGTAGACGATCAGCGAGTAGCGCGTCCACTCCCAGACGTTCTTCACTTCGACCAGCGCGGAGGTTTCCACCAGGTCGCCGATCGTGCCGGGGCCTTCGATCGTGACGTCCATGTGGTCGTCGCCGTTGTCCACCGTGCCGCCTGCCGACGAATAGGCGGCTGCGTCGAACTGCACGAGCAGCGTCGCGGCCTTGCCGGCGTCAATGCCCGTGAGCGCGGGGATCGTGATGGCGCCCATGTTGGCGGTCTTACCCAGCTTGACATGGCCTTCGTAACGGGCATATACCGAGGGCGTGTAGGTGTAGCCCTTGGCCGCTACGGCCTCTTTCATTCCGTCGGTCGAGAGGGCGAACTCGTTGCCGTTCGTGCCGTCGATCGATACGCTCGGCCAGCCGTACTTGGTGTAGGGGCTCACCCAGTTGTCGGGAATCCACTGGAAGTCGTCGCTGAAGAAGACGTGTCCCTCGGCATGCGTGTCCTTGGGCATGTAGGGCGCCTGAACCAGCTCGATGATCTCTTCGGCGGTGTTCTCGCCGAATTCGGCGTCGCCGGCCGTGATCGTGATCTTCGACTCGCGGCGTTCGTCGGTGGTGTTGGCCTTGGGCGTGATGGTGACTTGGGCCGCAGAGCCGGCCTTGCCGCTCTTGGGGGCGACCGTCAGCCAGGTCTCGTTCTCCACCGTGAGCGTCCAGTCGTAGGATGCTTCGACGGTGAAGACCACCGGATCCGTATCTTCGGCTTCGAAGGCCAGCAGGCGTTCTTCGAGCCCCGTTATCACGATGCCGGCCGCCAGGTAGGCGTCCTGCGAAAGCGGGATGCTCTTCTCCGTCAGGCAGGGATGGAGGTTGTTGCCGCTGTTGGCGCGGATGGTGAATTCGCCGTCGCGCGCCTCGCCCTGGTTCAGGGTCGGGGTGACGGTGACCTGGATATTCTGGCCCGCCTCGCCCTTGTTCGGGGTGACGACGAACCAGCCTGCGGTCTTGGTGATCTCCCAGGGCGCGTCGACGCTCATGGTAAATGTATGCGGGGTCAGTGCCGAATAGAGGAACTTCAGCCCTGCATCGGGCAGGTTTTCGGTGGAGAGTGCCGGGGGGATGGGGTTCCCCGAATCCCCTTCGGTGTCGTCGTCGCTGCACGCCGCGGCTCCCAGGAGCGTGACGCATAATAACGACCACAACCATTTGTTCATTATACGCTTCATTGTCTTAAGGTTTTTTGAGGGTTATTTGGTCACGTCGGTCGTGAGCGCCTTGGGCCGGATCATCGACTCCGTGCTGACGTTGCCGAAGCGATCGGTAACCGATATCTCCAGCGTGGAAGACGCCGAGGAGGCCGTAACCTCGAACATATGCATGCAGGAGGTCGAGGGGAAGGTGAGCGTGCCGTTGTTGGCCGCGCCGCGCGGGATGTCGTACGAAATGCTGTGCAGCGGGTCTTTCTTGCTCCAGACCTGTTTCACGTCGAGCGGGGTTCCGTTCTCCGTCACGGTGACCGTCCAGCCCGGCTCGTAGGCCCAGACGTTGATGTAGACGGCATTTTCGCCCACCGTCGAATAATCCTTGTCGCGGTTTCGCATGTCGTTGCCTGCGGCGAAGGCCTTGAGTGCCGTGGCGTCGGTGGCCCAGTACTCCTTGACCTCGTTCATGTCGTAGGTGATGAACTGCTTTTCGATGGGAAGCCCCGTGGCTTTGTACTGCCATTTGAGGTCGGTTCCGTCGACCGTGAAGATCTTGTAACCCGCGGGCGAACCGTCGGTGCAGACGTTGTTGTTGCCGTACTGCTGCGTCCACCACCAGGTGCCGCAGACCGCGGCGATGTTCTGCTCGTAGACGTTGGCATAGGTCGGCGACTGGATATTGCGGTTCACGTGCGTGTGCCCCGTGACGAAAGTCACGTTGCTGAAGCCGGCGAAGCAGCCCAGGATTTTGTCGATGTCAGCCTGGGTCTGGAGCGCTACGCTCACGCCGCCGCTTCCGCTGTACGAGTAAAGCGGGCAGTGGCATCCCACGACGATCGGGGTCGATTTGTCGACATGGGTGAGCTCCTCCTTGAGCCAAGCCAGCTGCCGGTCGTCGAAGCGGCGGTTGTAGTTGCGCGAACCGACCGTACCCTGCGAGCCGCCCGTGTTGAGGTACTCGGTGTCGTCGAGCATGATGTAGTGTATCCGGCCGATGTTCATGGCGTAGTAAACCGGGCCCATGTGTTGGCGGTAGGGGCCTTCGGCGCCGAAATCGGAGGCTACATAGGGGTCGTTGTCGTGGTTGCCCATCACCGACCACATCTGGAAGTTGAAGTCCTCGACGCTCTGCTTGCATTCGGGCAGCGCCCACTTGTTGTCGTACCAGTAGCCGTCCCACGAGAAGTCGCCCAGGTTGAGGCAGTATACCTTTCCGGGTGCGGCGGAGTTGTAGGCCGATGTCAGCTCCTTGACGAAGCCGTCGGCGAACTGAACGTAATCTTTCGGGGTGTTGCGGTTGGCCAGGTGCATGTCCGTGGCCACGAGCATGGTGTGGGAGTCGTTGTCGGCCCTGAGCAGCTGGAAGTCGAGTTGTTCGACGGTGTTTGCGTCGAGCGTGCAGGGCTGCCAGAACTGGGGCATCGCCTTGACGGTGGGGACGTCATAGCCCGCAGGCAGGATGACGAAGGCGAGTTCGTTGCGTTTTTCGGAATTGAGCCAATAGAAACCGTTGGCGTCGGTCTTGGTGATCAGGTCTCCGTCCGAGACCAGGACGTCGGCGATGCCTTGTCCTGCCAGGTGGACGATACCCTTGATCGTCGCGCCCTCCTTGTCCGGTACGGTGACGCCGCCCAGGGAGAGGTTGAGTTTGGCGGAGCCCAGTGCCTGCTCTTCTGCGCCGCGCTGCAGGGTGAATTCACAGTCGCCGTCGGCGGCGTTCTGGGGAATGGTAAAGGTCAGCGAAGAATCGTCAGCACCTTTGACCGGCGCTTCGAATTTCCCCCCCCCTTGCTCCAATAGGAGTTTGTCCGTAGCCATGAACCCGCGGCCGCGGATCACGGCGTCGCCGCCCCAGTTGCCCGAGATGGTCTTGCCCAGGTCGACGTCGATGGCCAGTTGTACGGTCATCTTGCTCGATCCGAGCACCTGGTAGTCCTGTGCCCGGTTGAGCACGACCTTATAGACGGTCTGGTCTGCCGCCCCGTCGGGTATGACGAATGTTAGCAGTTTCTCCGATGCTACCGTGGTAGCTGCCGGGAGATCCTCGCCGGCGCGTAACGCGATGGCGTCGCCTTGGGCGAAGCCGTAGCCGGAGACGGAAACCTCCATCCCGCGGTAGACGGTCATCGAGGTCGGAATAACTACATCGGTGACCAGCCGGCCATCGTTGTAGATCTCCTTGTCGCTGTCGTCACAACCGGCCAGTCCGACCGGCAGGGCGACGAATAGCAACCCGGCGATTAAAGTAATCAGTTTTTTCATAGGCTATTGATGATTTTGGTGTTGGTGTCCTGTACGTCAGTCTGTGTGCCCGAGTGCGATGCGCTCCGAGTAGCGGCGGCCGAATCGGTCGGTGGCGACCACCTCCACCTCGCGGGCCGATGCCGAGGGGCGTGCCGTGAAATAGAAATTCGTCGGGCGTGGGCGCTGGACTTTGGAGATTTTCCTCCCGGCGGCCTTCAGCGAGTCGATGTGTGCGGTATAATCGGGGTCGTCGAGCGTCGTACGCTGCATGGCGCCGCGGTAACGGCCGTCCTCATACCATACGACCGTCCAGTACGAATCCCAGTTCCACACCTTTGCCACGACGCTGGCCGGGTGCTTGGCCACCTGGCCGGGGTGCCATACGCGGATCTGCCGTGCCGGGGACTCGCCCAGGCTCCGGTATTCCCACGAGAATTCCCCGCCGCATTCGCGGAACAGCTGGAAGCCCTTGGGCGTACCGTCCCAGTTGATCGGATCCCACCAGAGGTTGCCGCAGACCTGCGCTACGTTGTGCTCCGTGACCCCCTCGCGGATGTCGTAATTCGAGTTGAGGTGCGTATGCCCGGTGATGAAGTGCAGTTCGTGCCCGGCGAAGGCGTCCATCAGCCTCTCGGCCGACTCCATGACGCGGTTCCCGAGCCACGATTTCATGGCCGGGGCATGCATCGCGATGCAGACGCGCGACCCTGCGGGCAGGCGTTCGGCATAGGCGGCTGCCCAGCGCAGTTGCATCGTGTCGATCCGCTCCTCGTATTTCTTCGCGCCGTGGTAAACGATGTCGTCGAGTACGATATAGTGTGTGCGCCCCATGTCGAAGGCATAATAGGTGGGGCCGAAATGGCGGCGGTAGTTTTCCGTCGCCTCGCGGTCGGTGTATTTGTTCAGGTCGTGGTCGTGGTTGCCGATCACGCCGTATACGGGTACCCCGAGCCCGGCGAACTCCGCTTTCACGCCTGCGAAGAGTTCAGGGGAGTCCCATACGATGTCCCCGAGCACGATCGCGGCCTGGTTCGCGCCCCGCGTCCTCCCGTTATCGGTTGCCGCCTGCAATGCGGGCATGACTTCGCTCCGTAACCGCCGGAAATGCTCTTCGGTCTTAGGCTGCGGGTCGGCGATCGCCAGCAGTTCGTAGCATCCGTCCGGGCCGGGCCACGGTTGCAATTCGAAGTCGTAGCGTTTGGCCGCCGGGTCGTATGCGCGGTAGAATTGCGGGATGCCCCCATCGAGCGGAGCCAGGTAGCCGGACGGGGTCACCAGACTGATGAACAGCGCCTGGTCGTCGGCATCGAGCGTGAATATGCCCTGCTCATCGCTTTGCGTGAACGTATAACCGTCGGTTACGGCCACGCCGCTCATCGGCTTTCCGCCGCATTTGACCGATCCCCGTATCGGGCGGGCTGCGGCTGCGGCGCCGAGGCTGCAGGCCAGCAGGAAAAGTAACAGGTTTTTCATGGCCGGGTCTTTTCGAATGGTTTCTTTATATTATAGGTGGGAGCCTGTGTCGCTCCGGCTGCAAAAATATTTTAATAATTGGCTTCGTGCGTCGTTGTCACCGGAATGTAATCCTTTTTTCATACCCTGGCAATCGGCTGCCGCTGCGAAAGCTTGTCACTGAAACGGATGCAGGCCGCGGGTGCTGCCCGCGGTTTGCCTTTTACGGTCGTGATTGGATCTCGTGCCGCTTTTTACCTTTTTTGGGTTTTTCGGTTGTATTTGTGTTTTTTATTGTGATGTGTAATATTTTTAATTTCATTATGAAACAAAAATAAATCTTTAATTTTATTTTCCAAAATAAAACACAAAAAAACTGGGCGAAATGTCTGCTTTTTTGAGAAAGAGTGGTTTTGAATCGAAATGTACGCCCTCCATTCCGTCCTGGCCGCGGAAATAAAAATCCCCGGACTTTCCGAAGTCCGGGGTCGGGGAAACGCGTGTCGGCCGTGTCAGAATACGCCGAGGTTGTCGAGGAAGATCAGCAGCAGCACGGCCGGGCAGACGTAGCGCAGCAGGAAGCTGAACAGGCCGTAGATGCGGAATTTCAGCTCTCCGTCGTTGGTGATCTGTGCCTTGAGGATGTGGTGGTCGAGCTTCCAGCCCACGAAGATGCAGGTGAAAAGCCCGCCTGCCGGCAGCAGGATGTTGGCCGTCAGGAAGTCGAGCGAATCGAAAAGCGAGAGCCCGGCGATCTTCCAACTGCCCAACGCACCCAGCGACAGCGATGCCAGCGACGCCAGGGCGGCCGTGGCGGCGGTCGTCAGCCATGCCGCAGCCTTACGGCTCAGGTGCCACTCCTCGTGCAGGTAGACCGTGACTACCTCGTGCAGCGAGATGGTCGAGGTGAGTGCTGCGACGACCAGCAGCAGGAAGAAAATCGACGACCACACCATGCTCAGCGGCATGCCGTTGAAGATACTCGGCAGGGTGATGAATACGAGCGACGGCCCCGACGAAGGCTCGATGCCTACGCTGAATACCGCCGGGAAGATCACCACGCCGGCCAGTATGGCCACCAGTGTGTCGAGGATGGTGACGTTGAGCGCCGTGTGGCGCAGGTTCGTGTCCGGTTTGAAATACGAGGCGTAGGTCACCATCGTGCCGATGCCGATCGAAAGCGAGAAGAACGCCTGCCCCAGTGCGACGAGCACGGTCGTGGGCGTCACCTTCGAGAAGTCGGGGGCGAAGAGGAACTTCAACCCGGCTTCCCCGCCCGGCATCAGCAGTGAATGTACCGACAGTACGATCAGAATCAGGAACAGCAGCGGCATGAGGATTTTAGCCGAGCGTTCGATGCCTTTCTGTACGCCCATGGCGATCACGAAATGGGTTGCGAGGACGAACAGGCAGGTGTAGACGACCGGCCTCCAGGGATTGCTGATAAAGTTCTCGAAGAGACTCTTGTACTGCTCGGCGGTCGAGAAACGAGCGATACTGCCCGTCACCGAGTGCACCATGTATTCGGCCGTCCATCCCGATACTACGAAGTAGAACCCCAGGATCAGGAATGCGGCCAGCACGCCGTTGTAACCCAGAAAACTCCACCGTGGGTTCAGCGCCCGGTAGGCACCCACGGCATTGCGGTGCGAAGCACGCCCCACGGTGAACTCCGCGATCATGAGCGGCAGCCCCAGCAGCAGGACGCAAAGGATGTAGATTATCAGAAATGCCCCGCCGCCGTTGTCCCCGGCTACATAGGGGAAGCGCCAGATGTTGCCCAGCCCCACGGAACTTCCCGCGGCGACCAGCACGGCGCTCAATTTGCCACCCAAGGTGGCGCGACTCTCCTTGTGATGCATAACCTAACCTGTTTATTATCGCAAACGGGTGTGCGCATGCATGCGCACACCCGCCCTATTTCTCCAGCACGACGCTCACCTTCTCGAGCTTTCCGCCCAGCGGCGGCGCCAGTTTCGATACGGTGCATTTTACGTGCCGCACCTGCGGGAAGGTGGCGTAAACCGCCTCGATGATGTTCGTCGCCACCCGCTCGATGGTGTGCTGCGTGATTCGCATCTGCATCTCGACGACTTCGTAGGCCGTCAGGTAGTTGACCGTCTTGCGCACGTCGTCGTCCGTGGCCGCATGGCCCAGTTCGGCCGTCAGTTCCAGGTCGACCGTGAAGCGGTTGCCTACCTTGCGTTCCAGCTCGTAGCAGCCGTGCAGCGCGTGGAATTCCATGCGCGTCAGGACGATGCGGTATTCCATGCTACTCGGCGATTACGAGGTAGTAGTTCTTCTTACCCCTCTGTACGAGCAGGTATTTGCCGGCGATCAGGTCGGCCTCGCCCACCGTACGTGCCGGGTCGGCGACCTTCTCCTTGTTGAGCGACACGCCGCCGCCCTGCACCATCTTGCGGCATTCGCCCTTCGAGGGAAACACCTGCGTTTTTTCGGCGCACAGATCGACGAACGGCAGGCCCAGCTCGGCACGGGCGATGCGGAACTGCGGCACGCCCTCGAACACCTGCAACAGGGTCTCTTCGTCTATTTTGCGCAGCGCCTCCGACGTCGAGCCGCCGAAGAGGATCGCCGAGGCTTCGACCGCCTTTTCGTACTCCTCCCTGGAGTGGATCATCGTGGTGATCTCCTGTGCCAGCCGCTTTTGCAGTACGCGCAGGTGGGGCGCCGCCTCGTGTTCGGCGGTCAGCGCCTCGACGGTTTCACGGTCTAACAGCGTGAAGATGCGGATGTAACGCTTGGCGTCCTCGTCGCTGACGTTGAGCCAGAACTGGTAGAACTTGTAGGGCGAGGTATAGCGCGCATCGAGCCATACGTTGCCGCTCTCGGTCTTGCCGAATTTCGTACCGTCGGCCTTGGTGATGAGCGGGCAGGTGATGGCGAATGCTTCGGCCTCGTTGCCCAGTTTGCGGCGGATCAGCTCCGTTCCGGTGGTGATGTTGCCCCACTGGTCGGCGCCGCCCAGCTGCACCTTGCAGTTCATCGTCTGGTAGAGGTGCAGGAAGTCGAAGCCCTGTACCAGCTGGTAGGTGAACTCGGTGAACGACATGCCGTCGCCTTCGCCGCTGAATCGTTTCTTGACCGAATCCTTGGCCATCATGTAGTTGACGGTGATGCACTTGCCGATATCGCGGATGAATTCCAGGAACGAAATGTCCTTCATCCAGTCGTAGTTGTTCACCAGCACGGCCGCATTCGGGGCGTCCGACTCGAAGTCGAGCAGTTTGGCCAGCTGGCGCTTGATCGCCTCCTGGTTGTGGCGCAGCGTGGGCTCGTCGAGCAGGTTGCGCTCCTGCGACTTGCCCGAGGGGTCGCCGATCATGCCCGTCGCACCGCCGATGAGTGCCAGCGGACGGTGCCCGCACATCTGGAAATGCTTGAGGATCATTACGCCCACCAGGTGGCCGATATGCAGCGAGTCGGCCGTGGGGTCGATGCCCAGGTAGGCCGTCGTCATCTCTTTTTCGAGTTGTTCCTTCGCGCCGGGCATGATCGTGTGGATCATCCCGCGCCATTCGAGTTCTTCGATGAAATTCTTTGTTGCCATTTTTATTGTTCGTTCTTTTTATTCTACTTCCAAGTCCAGTGCTTTGCGGAGTTCCGCGACGAGCGGGTTCTTCTCCGTGATGTAGCGGACGCGGTCTTCGAGCTTGATCGGGCGTGCCGCCCGGATCTCTTCATTGACCGTGACCTCCAGTTCGATCATACCCTCGATGCCCGCCAGTTCGGCGATGCGCATCAGCATCCCGGTTTTGCTGCGCAGGATCTCCTCGCGCAGCTCCGTCGTCGGTACGCTCACCGAGATCGTGTTGTCGCGGAACGCCATCAGTTCGAAAGCCGGCACGAAGCGCGGGCGTTTCTCCTTGATGAGGTTCAGTATCCTGCCTCGGGCGTGCTCCAGTTTTTCGGCACAGTCCGGGTCGATGCGCACGGTTTCCGGTTCGTCGGGCGTTTCGCCGTCCGACAGCTCCTCGTCGGGGTCGCCGCCTGCCGAGGCGAGCAGCTCCGAGAGCGATGCGCCCGAGATCAGCGGCCGTCGTTTCATCTCCGGCGCGGGCTGTACCGGGAGTGTTCCCTGTGCAGTCGGGCCGGCGGATGTACCCGCTGCCGGCCTTCCGGCCGGGGACGCGGCAGGCATTGCTGCGGACGTCGCTGCGGAAGGGGGTGCCGTTGCGGCTCCTGCTGCTTGCGCTGCCGGTTGTGCCGTTGCGCTTGCCGGGGCTGCGGGGTTGCCGGAGGCGCTTGTCGCCGGGGCATTCGTTGCCGGATTGCCGGTCGCGCTAACCCCTGCCGGTTGTGCCGTTGCGGCTGCCGGGGCTGCGGGGTTGCCGGAGGCATTTGCCGCCGGGGCGTTCGTTGCCGGATTTCCGGTCGCCGAAACCTCTGCCGCTTGTGCCGTTGCGGTTGCCGGCTGCCCGGCCGCTGCCGGAGCCGCCGCAGATGCGGGGCCCGCCGTGCGGGGGGTGAGGGTAGGAAGGGGATATTCCCCGGAAGATGTCAGAGAGTCATTTTTTTTTTGGCCGAGCCCTGCGATCTTCATCAGGCCCAGCTCGACGAGCAACCGCTGGTTGGACGATTGCCGGATCTTCCCGTCGAGCTCCGTCAGGCAGGAGATGGCTCCGAACAGGAACTCGACATCGCAGGCGCCCGCCTGCGTCCGGTATCGTTCGAGCAGCGTCCCGGTCATTTCGATCAGCCGCAGCGTTTCGGGGCGCTTGGCCATCAGCAGGTCGCGCATGTGGCGGTTCAGCCCCGCCATGAAGGTCTGCCCCGAGAAACCCCGCGACAGCACGCTGTCGAAGGTCACCAGCGTATCGACATAGTTGCCCGCGAGCAGCATCTCCGTGACGCTGAAGTAGGTGTCGTAGTCCAGGACGTTGAGCGTCTGGGCGACGTTGCGGTAATCGAGCGCCTTGCCGCAGAACGACACGGCCTTGTCGAACATCGACAGGGCGTCGCGCATACCCCCGTCGGCTTTCTGGGCAATGAGGTTGAGCGACTCTTCGTCGGCTGCGATGCCCTCCTGCGAGGCGATGTATTTGAGGTATTCGACGCCGTCCTCGACGCGGATGCGATTGAAATCGTAGATTTGGCACCGCGAGAGGATGGTCGGGATGATCTTGTGTTTTTCGGTCGTTGCGAGGATGAAGATCGCGTGTGCGGGCGGCTCTTCGAGCGTTTTGAGGAAGGCGTTGAACGCCGCCGCCGAGAGCATGTGCACCTCGTCGATGATGAATACCGAGTAGCGCCCTACCTGCGGGATGATGCGCACCTGTTCGATCAGTGTGCGGATATCTTCCACCGAGTTGTTCGACGCGGCGTCCAGCTCGTGGATGTTCAACGAGCGCCCTTCGTTGAACGAACGGCACGATTCGCATTCGTTGCAGGCCTCCGATCCGTTGGGGTTCAGGCAGTTGATGGCCTTTGCGAAGATGCGGGCACAAGTGGTCTTGCCTACGCCGCGGGGGCCGCAGAACAGGTAGGCGTGAGCCAACTGCCCGCGCTCGATCGCATTTTTAAGCGTGGAGGTGATATGTTTCTGTCCGACGACCGAGGCGAAGGTCGCGGGGCGGTATTTCCGTGCGCTGACGATAAAATCACTCATAGTAGCGCAAAGATACGAATTAAGAATTAAATTAAAAATGAAACCCGCCTACAAAATGACAGCCCTCTCCCCATACCCGGGCGAAGGGCTATGCATGGCGGGCCGGGCAGCCTGTTGCACCCGCTCCTCCGGGCTGCCTGCCGTTTTTATTTGGCGGCGGCCTTCCGCAGTCCGAGGAGCCCGAGCAGTCCCGGGTGCGACGGTTGCGTCCGCTTGGCGGGCGGCAGGGATATTTGCGATCCCATCAATTCCTGAAACTCCTGGCTGAATCCCGTATCCATACCTGCAGATGAGGTGAATGTCAGTTCCCCGAATACGGGGTTTCCGGCGACTTCGTAAAGGTCGACCCGTACTTGGGGGAATCCTGATGAGAGCCGTTTGGCCGCATCGAGCATCCGGTCGAGGGATGCCGGACGCGGGATATCACACTGATGTGGGTCGTAATATTTTCCGGTGACGTAATGACCTATGTTTTTCCATGTCCTGGCATCGTACAATCCTGTTTTGACGTCGGATGGCGATTTACGGTTGTAGCAGACCATGCAACAATAGGGGTTGCCATCGAAACAGTAGAATTTATAGTCGATGAGCGAATTGCCGAATGCTGGTTCTGAGGGAAGGAGGCGTTCGGCGATAATGCGGGGTTTAATACCAAAATAGTGGTGTTCGGCCGTCATGCGGCCGAATTTCTTTCGCAGGGTGTGGTTGAGTGTACGGCGGATCGACCGGATGTCGGCTTTTTGCCTGTCGTTCACGATGATAACTTGTCCGTAGCCGTTATTGGTTTTCAGCACGAACGTGTCGGGGAGATTCCCCCCCCCGCTGAAGTCTATCTCCTCTGCGGATTCCCATACCCCGTATAATTCGTTGAGCATCCATCCCAGCCCGCATTGCTCGACATACTCGCGGACGCGGTACTTGTCGGCCAGTTGCGACCAGCGGGTGGTGTCGGCATGGAGCATCATCCAGAGGACTTTTTCGTTGAAGGTTCGGGGGTTTTCGAGGTCGGGGTCGGTGCCGAATCGTTGCCGGTAGCGTATCCTGACCAGTTTTTCCGGGTTACGGTACGCATAGTAGCGCATCTGCAACCGCTGCCATTTGCGCAGCAGGAACGGGGGTTTACGGTATGTCATGAACGTGAAGAGTGAGAGTTAGGTGTGGCGAAGATAATACATTTCGGGCGATGTTCTGCTGTTTTATGCCGTATTGTGTGATTCTTCCGCAATAAGGCTGCCGTTTTGGCGCCTCGTGTCAGTCCCGTGTGTGACAAAGGATGACACATTGGCCGGAAAGCCGGGTTGGCAGGCGTTTTGCGGGTGTAGTATACGAAAGTTTGAAAAACAAATTATCAGAGATATGAACATCAATACGTTAACTGTAAAAGCGCAGGAGGCTCTGCAAAGTGCATTGTCTCTTGCCCGGGAGCGCGGACAGCAGGCTGTCGAGCCGCTCCATATTCTGAGCGTGCTTGTCCGCGAGGACGATTCGCTCGCCACGTTCCTCCTGGGGCGTGTCGGGGTGAATGTCCGCGGCCTGCGCGACGAGGCCGGCCGGGCCGTCGCGTCCCTGCCGAGGGTCGAGGGCGGCGGCGACCAGTTCTTTTCGCAGGACTCCTCGAAGGTGATCCAGCGCGCCGTGGACTTTACCCGGAACTTCGGCGACAAATACGCGTCGGTCGAACACCTGCTGCTGGGGCTCGTCGCCGAGCGCGGGCAGGCCGCCGACATCCTCAAGCGCAGCGGCGCCACCGAGAAGGAACTCCTTGAGGCGATCCGCACCTTCCGCAAGGGGGCTACGGTCGATTCCCAGACCTCCGAGCAGCAGTTCGATGCGCTGGGCAAGTATGCCATCAACCTCAACGAACAGGCCCGTTCGGGCAAGCTCGACCCGGTGATCGGCCGTGACGAGGAGATCCGCCGCGTGTTGCAGATCCTCTCGCGGCGTACCAAGAACAACCCGATCCTCGTGGGTGAGGCGGGTGTCGGCAAGACCGCCATCGCCGAGGGTATCGCACACCGGATCGTCGACGGCGACGTGCCCGAGAACCTGAAGTCGAAGGTGATCTACTCGCTCGACATGGGTGCCCTGATCGCGGGTGCGAAGTACCAGGGTGAATTCGAGGAGCGTCTGAAGGCCGTCGTGCAAGAAGTCGTGGCCAGCGACGGCGACATCCTGCTGTTCATCGACGAGATCCACACCCTCGTGGGCGCCGGCAAGTCGTCGGGTGCGATGGACGCCGCCAACATCCTCAAGCCTGCACTTGCGCGGGGCGAGCTGCGGACGATCGGCGCCACGACGCTCGACGAGTTCCAGAAGTATTTCGAGCAGGACAAGGCCCTCGAACGCCGTTTCCAGAAGGTCATGGTCGACGAACCGAGTCCCGAGGATGCCATTTCGATCCTCCGCGGCCTGAAGGATCGTTACGAAAACCACCATCAGGTGCGGATCAAGGACGAGGCGATCGTGGCCGCCGTCGAGTTATCGACGCGTTACATCACCTCGCGGTTCCTGCCCGACAAGGCCATCGACCTGGTGGACGAGGCGGCCTCGCGGCTGCGGCTGGAGATGAACTCCGTGCCCGAGGAGATCGACACCCTCGACCGGCGTGTGCGCCAGCTGGAGATCGAACGCGAAGCGATCCGCCGCGAGAAGGACAAGGAGCGCGTCGAGCACCTCACCAAGGAGATCGAGGAGCTCAAGGCCCGTGACGCCGAAATGCGTGCCAAGTGGCAGGGGCAGCGCGATCTCTTGAAAAAGATTCAGTCGAACAAGGACAAAATAGAAGCCCTGAAGATCGAGGCGCAGCAGGCCGAGCGCCAGGGCGATTACGGCAAGGTGGCCGAAATCCGCTACGGCAAGATCCAGGAGGCGGAGAAGGAGATCGCCGCGTTCCAGGAGGAGTACAAACTGGCGTCGGCCAACGGCTCGATGATCAAGGAGGAGGTCGATGCGCAGGACGTCGCCGAGGTGGTGTCGCGCTGGACGGGCATCCCCGTGACGCGCATGCTGGCTTCCGAGCGCGAAAAACTGCTGCACATGGAGGACGAGCTGCATAAGCGCGTCATCGGGCAGGAGCAGGCCATCGCCGCCATTTCCGACGCCGTGCGCCGTTCGCGCGCCGGGCTGAACGACCCCCGCAAACCGATCGGCTCGTTCATCTTCCTCGGCACCACCGGTGTCGGCAAGACCGAGCTGGCCAAGGCGTTGGCCGAGTTCCTCTTCAACGACGACTCGATGATGACGCGTATCGACATGAGCGAATACCAGGAGCGTCACAGCGTGTCGCGTCTGGTCGGGGCACCTCCGGGATATGTCGGTTACGACGAGGGCGGCCAGCTTACCGAGGCCGTGCGCCGCAAGCCCTATTCGGTCGTGCTGCTCGACGAGATCGAGAAGGCCCATCCCGACGTTTTCAACATCCTGTTGCAGGTGCTCGACGACGGCCGTCTGACCGATAACAAGGGCCGTACGGTGGATTTCCGCAATACGATCATCATCATGACCTCGAATATGGGTTCGCAGGTCATCCAGGAGAATTTCGCGGAGGCGTTCAACGGTGAGAAACTCGCCCCCGAAGTGGTCGAGAAGACCCGCCGGGATGTGATCGACCTGCTCAAGCAGCAGCTCAAGCCCGAGTTCCTCAACCGTATCGACGAGATCGTGATGTTCGAGCCGCTGACGCGCCGGGATATCGAACGCATCGTGGACATCCAGCTCGGTGTCGTGCGCAGGATGCTTGCCGAAAACGGCATCCGCCTCGAATACAGCGAGAAGGCACGCGAATGGATCGCTGCCGCCGGTTACGACCCGCTCTACGGTGCGCGTCCCGTGAAGCGTACCATCCAGCGCTATGTGGTCAACGACCTGTCGAAGCGCATCCTTGCGGGCGACGTCAACCGTGAGCAGCCGATCCGCATCGACGCCGACGACAAGGGGCTGACCTTCGCGAACTGATCTGCAACGACCCGGCCCCGTGAGGGGTGGGGAGAGGTAAACCGGCACCCGGCTTTACGCATGGACGTAAAGCCGGGTGTTTTTTTAGCGGGTTTCCCACCCGGGAGTGCATGCGACCCGGGTTCCGTCGTCGTAGGTGTGTTCTTCCCGCGAATTTTCCCGGGATTGGATACATATGTAGACCATCTCCTTCTGCGAGGTGTTGCACAGGCCCCTTACCCCTGCCGGCTGTCGTCCTGTCTATTTCACGAACTTGCTGAAAAATTTCCAGAGCTCCTCGCCCGTGTCGATGTCCTGTTCGCCCCACGAATGTTTCCCGCCGACGATCTCGTAGAGCCAGACTTCGCTGCCGCCCGTGCCGCCCGTGAAGCGGTGGGCGATGACCTTGCGGCCGTTTTCCGGCGTGCGCCCGGGAATCGTGTCCGTCTGCATGCCGGTGCATTTGTTCTTGGCTGCCCAGTAATGCACGGCCATCGGTACGGCGACGTAGGCGCCCCAGCCGCCTTTATTGTCGAGGTCACCCTCCCACGCCGACGTGCGGTCGGCCGTGCCGTGTATTTCGAACAGGGGCACGGGGTGCGTGGAATCGTCGGCCTTGTAAAGCCATTTGAGCATCAGCCCCGATACGGGTGCCACAGCCGCGAACAGGCGGGGGCGCTGCGCCGCGAGCTGGTAACACATCTCCCCGCCGTTCGACATGCCCGTGCAGAATACGTTGCGGCGGCTCAGCCCGTGTCGTTTTTGCAGGTGGCGCACCAGCTGTGCGATGAACTTCACGTCGTCGACGGCCATGTCCGCCTGGAACGGGTAGCCTGCGTTCCAGCATGTCTTGCCCCGGCCGTCCTTCGCGCCCTGCGGGTAGCAGACGGCAAAGCCGTGGCGGTCGGCCGCGGCGTTCAGCCCGAAGCGGCCCGGGTCGTTGTTACCGCCGTAACCGTGCAGGACGACCACCAGCGGGGCGCCTTGGGGCAGCCCCTGGGGCAGGTGGAGCTTGTAGCTGCGTTCGATGCCGCCCGAGCGCATCGTGTAGGAAGGGGTGTCCGGATTTGCGGATTGGGGCCGGGCGACGGATGCCGCCAGCAGGAGGAGTGCCGTAAAAAGACCCTTTACGACGGAGGGGTTCGAAAGGTATTTCATGCTGTCGGAATTTTCGGGGCTCAGAGCCCTTTCCGGGCGATGCGCCAGGCCAGGCTGTTGTAAAGCCCGATCAGCGGCCCCCGCCAGCTGCGGGGCAGGGCGTTGAGGATGCGTACCTTGTGCAGCGTGCGGCGGTAAGTCTTCGTGTAGCCGAAGAACCGGATAGCCCTCGCCGCATCCTTCGTGCCCCCCTTTGCACTGATGATGAGCGCTTTTCCCAGGGCTGCGCGGGCCACGAACTCGTTGTATCCGTCTGCCGCCGCCGGGTCGTAAAGCTCCTCGAACGAGTAGCGCGTCCGCTCGGGCGTGTAGATGGCTGACGACCGGTTCGAGGCCACCTTCGAATAGTTTGCCAGCGGCTTGGGCGAAAAGCAGACCTTGTAGCGCCGGGCGATCTTGATCCACATGTAGAGATCCTCGCCGATCTTCATTCCCTCGGGGAATCCGCCCACTGTTTCGAATACCGCGCGCGGGACGGCGCTGGCCGACGGGATCGAGATATAACGGTGCGCCGAGTCGCGGAAGAAGTCGGCGACCACGCCGCGCTCTGTGGGGGTGGGGGCGGGGAACCGCCCGTCATGGCTGACGATGTTGAAGGCTGTCGAATAAATCCCGCAGTCCGGGAATTCGGCCGCCATCGAAGCGATCTCCTCCAGGAATCCCGGTTCCCACGTGTCGTCGGCGTCGAGCAGGGCGATCAGGTCGCCCGTCGACTCGGCGATGGCGCGGTTGCGTGCCGCGCAGACCCCGGCGTTCGCTTGCGTGACGAGCTTCACGAGCGGCGATGCGATGGCACGCACGGCGCCGGCACTCCCGTCCGTCGATCCGTCGTCCACGACGACGATCTCCGTGGGCTGCAAAGTCTGTGCGAGCACCGAGTGTAGGGTGTCGCCGATTTCGCGTTGCTTGTTGTAGAGGGGTATGATGACCGAGATGGTTGCCGATGCCATTTGTTGCGGTTTGGTTTCTTGCGAAGATACCGATCTTTTGCTACATTTGCAAATAAAACCCTGTTCATGACCGCATCCGAGAAGCTCATCGCATTCATCCGCAATACGTTCGACACGGCGCTTTACTTCGCCGTGATGGCCGTCAAGGAGAATTTCCGCAACTATATCCGCCGTGCGGGCCCGACGGGCGACCCGTCGCGCGGGATGGTCATTCTGGGCAACGGCCCTTCGTTGTCGGACGACCTGCCGCGATTGATAGCGCGCCGCGAATACGAGGCGAAGGATTTCATGGCGGTCAACTTTTTTGCCGAGGACGACCGCTTCGAGGTGGTCAGACCGGGTTATTACGTCCTTTCCGACCCGATGTTCTTCCGCGACAGCGAATGCCGCGACCGCGTGGCCGCGCTCTACCGCACGCTCGATAGCAAGGTCACGTGGCCGATGACGCTCTACGTACAGTTCTATAATCCCGAAAAGTTCGACTACCGCGCCGCGCTGCCCAACCCCCGTATCCGCATCGTTCGCTTCCATACGCAGGTCTACCGCGGTTTTGGCAGCGTCGGCTTCTGGCTTTTCCGCCACGGCCTGGGCAGCGCCAATTTCGGCACGGTCGTGCAGGTGGGCGAATACGTCGCCCTGTTACTGGGTTACCGGCGGATCGAGCTCTACGGGGTGGATCATACGTTGCTCGACGGGCTATGCGTCGACGATGCGAACCGCCTGTGCCGTGCCGACCGCCACTATTACGATACCCTTCCCCCGGCTCCGCAGCCCATCTACATGAAGGTGCCGCACGTGCCCTATACGATGTCTGTATACCTGGCCGAGGTGGCCGAACTCTTCCGCGGGCACGAGGTGCTGCGCGACTATGCCGCGTCGCTCGGTGCGCGGATCGTCAACCGCACCCGCGGCTCGATGATCGACGCCTACGAACGCGGGGCGGAGTAACGCCGCCTTTTTGAAATAAAGGAAGCGACCTGGAAAAGGTCGCTTTTTTATGCTCATCTCGGATTCCCGTTCCCTACCCCAGCCGCCGGCTTGCCGCGATGATCTCGGCCATCGTGAAATCCTCGGGGTTGTCGATGTCCAGCCCTTCGATGCGGTCTACGACAGCCATGTAGGGTTTTTCCCCGATGCGGCGTCCGCGGCCGCACCAGAGCGTGCGCGGGAAAATGAAAAATGCGCTGGTTTCGATATAGACCGGCTCTATGGTCTGCGTGCGGGGGATGTCGTCCAGCGCATAGTTGAGCGGCCGGCCTTCGAACCAGGCGAAGGTCTGGATCTTCTCGGCGCTGAACGCCGAATCGTACTCCCCCGACCGCACGTGCCGCAGGGCGTCCGCCACGGTCTCCGCGCGGATGAACGGCGAGGTGGCGTGCGCCAGCACGTAGAGGTCGGCCTCGACGTCGGCCGTGAAACTGTCGTAGATCTCCCGCCCGAGCGTCGTGTCGCGGTCGAGGCCGGGGCTGCGGCGCAGGAAACGCACGCCTCGGGGGAGGTATTCGCAGATGCGTTCGTCGCTGCAATAGGCGTACACCTCGTCGATCTCCCCGATGCCGGCGAGCGTCCGCAGGATATGGCACATCAGCGGCTCGCCGCCCAGCAGGCGGAGGTTTTTGCCCGCTACCCGCTGGCTGTTGAGGCGTAAGGGGACGAATGCTACTGTTTTCATCGCTATCTCTCTTTTTTGTCGGTCTGTGTCAATGCCCCCCCCCTCTTGTCGGTCGCTGCTGCCGGAGTCCCGCGAAGGACACCGGCCCGCGGACTGTGGCCGGGAGCTTTGCAGGTAAATTATTGCACCAGCAGGTTGCAACCCCTGATGTCGCTGTGGTCGATGCGCCCTTCTACCTCGAACGCCCCGTCGGCAGCCACGCGCCCCACGTCCTGGGTCTGGATGAAGGCGCACGACCACCATGAAGCCAGGTCGGCGATGTCCAGCCCGCCGCGGGAGCCTGCCGGCAGGCGGTCGAACGGATCGTTCACGTCGCGTGCCGCGACCCGCATCCAGGCCGGGCAGCGGAAGATATTCCCGCCCTGCGAGTAGGCCTGCGACGTGAGTTCCGCCATGCCGTATTCGGAGTGTATCCTGTCTACTCCGAATGCGTCGCACAGGATTTTGTGGAATTCCGCTTTGGGGATCTCCTCGCGGTATCCCTTCATGCCGCCCGTCTCCATGACGATTGTGTCGTCCAGCTTCGGGGCGTAACGCTCCGCCAAATCCCAGAGCGCATAGCTCACGCCCAGCAGGATCTTGGGCTTGGGGTCGCGGCGCATCGCCTCCAGCAGGGCTTCGTGGTCGTCGAGGTAAAAGCCGCCCGAGCCGCAGTCGGACAAAAGCCGGTCGGCCATGTAGACCAGCGACGAGCCTTTGCGCCGCAGGTAGTTGGGCAGCAGTGCGTAGAGGCTCCACCGTGCCGGTTCGCCGTAGAACGTCCGGAACGAAGCGCGGAACGCTTGTTCGTAGAGCGACAGCGAGCGCATCGGGTGGCGCGACGGGGTCATGCCGGTGGTGGACGACGAAGTGAAGACCGCTTCGGGCTCCGGGCCGCCGCAATACACTTCGTGGGTCTTGAAAAGCCCGATCGGCAAGTAGGGGATCGCATCCGCCGTCCGCACCTCCCCGGGCTGTACGCCGATCAGGGACAGATACTCGCGGTAGGGCGCGCATTCCGCAGCCTGGCGCCGGAATACCTCCAGCGCCGCCGCTTCGAATGCCGCCTCGTCCGCGATGCGGAATATGTCGTCGGGTGTGCTCATCGAGTGTAAAGATAGGAAATAAAAATGAAAGTGAGAGCAAACCGGTGTGATAAGACTGTCGAATAGCGATTTAGACGAAGATTGGACAAACGGGCGCAGCCAAGTAAAACCATCAAAAAGCCAACTCAAACCGGAATTACGTTACTATCCTGTTACTTTTTTGAGCTGGCGGAAAAGTTTCAGATGGTTTTCAAAGAGCTGATTTACACGCTTTCAAAGGCTGTTTCATCTATAAATGTAACCGAATTTTCGGAAGGCGGAAGAGACAGCACGAAAAAAGACGATCTCAAAGGCTTTAAGGAATCCGCTGAAGTCTATGGCAAGGGCATCGTGCATTTCCCTAAGGACTGTAAGTTGTATTGTGGTCGTGGTCTGGCCCGTAACCAGAGCGGAGACAAAAAAGGTGCATGTGAAAATTGGAGGGAAAGCAAAGAAATAATACGGATATGTATTATGATTCTAATGACTCTTGTCCGCTGTTCTTTGTTTCGTTAAAAGTAGACAATATTTTGTATATCATTCTACGATTAAAAAGGACAAATATTCCGTAAACAATTATCATGGCAAGCCAAATGAGTGCCATTTTAAGAGCAGGCACACCGCTGAAAAGGAGAATTATTTGCGTAATAAACCCGAAAAACGTATACCCCGTGACTAATGCCGCCAAAGCTCTGCTTGCCATCGCCCCCACCTTGATCCGCAGTATTCGAAACAAGAGATACAAGAGGAACGAGAATAAAGGTACGCCAAACGCAGCCAATGCAACTACAACTCCCTGGGCATTCTCGTTATTTTGCAGATAATTTAGAATATCAGAAACGAATTCCGTCATATTTTTTCTCCTCTTCAGATATGTGCAACAACGGTTTGTCAGTATAACCCATTGGACGGGCAAACAACAAGGCGGGCATTTCGTGAATACCGATATTATACATATTCACGCTTTCATTGTAGAGTTCGCGGCGGTCGGAAAGCATATCTTCCAAATCCGACACCCGAAGTTGGAGGGTGCGGAAACTCTCCACAGCTTTCAGCTCGGGATAGTTTTCCGAAACGGCGAAAAAGGAATTTAGCAGTTTGCCGACTTCATTAGCCAGTTGTACTTTTTCATCGGTAGAGCGAGAGGAAAGAAAAGCGGTTCGTAGCTCTGTAAGCTGATTTAACAGCGATTCTTCGTATCCCTGTGTCTTTTTTACCACAGCAATAAGGTTGGGTATTTCATCTACACGCTGCTTTAATATTACATCGATATTGGCAAAATTTTTATCTACATTGTACTTCAGCATAACCAACCGGTTGTAAATGGCAACGCCTCCGGAGACAATGCCGACAATGATAACTCCCAAAATAACGAAAGCAATAATAATTCCCATATTCACTGATGCTTAAAGATGATTGTTTTTTCTTGATTGGAAGGGAGTATATATCCATACTGACCGGATGAAATACCCTTGTTGCCGAAAGGCAGGTTTATTTGCAACTCTCCGTCACGGTATTCGATGTGACAAAGCAGTATCAGTGAAGCGATAATACCCAAAACGGAGGTATAACAGATCAGACTATTGATAAGCGGCTTTGCCCTGTTGTATTTGTTGAGTGTTTGTGAAGGCATGAGCGTATATACCTTCTTCGTTTCTTCGTACCGGAAAACCGTTTTGCCTCCTCGTGTATCTGCCATTCCTATAAGCAGTACTTTATCGCCGGGCAACAACAACCGCTGCGTGTATCGCTTTCCTTCTTTTTGATACCGCTTGTTTATGGGCAGACACAAAAGATTCAGCTTTTCGGGTGTAACGTCCAATATGCCCGTTTCGTCCTGTATGGAGAATGCGTTGCATTTATTCTCGCTGTGAACGGTGGTATACGAAGTTCGTCCTTCGCTGTCGTGGTCTATATCTTCTATTTCGTATTCGTATGCAATACACTCCGTGTCACCGATAGGAGCAATGAGTTTTCCTCCGGGAACAACTATTCCTTCCACTTCGGCAAGCCCCATAGCCACAGAACGTATAGGAGAGGTAGGCAATATTGCCTGTAAACGCATAAAATGACGGTCACCCCCGGGATTTTTCAGCGCGAAAAGAGGAAGGATAATAAATACCACCAAAAATATTAGCGGCAACGAGACTTCCATAATAAACATAATAACGAGCATTCCAATAATCCCCGATATATAAGTTCCCGTTACTTTGCCCGCAGTGAAGACGGAAACTTTTTTTCCGGTTTTCCGGTATTCAGCTTTGACTTTTCTTAATCTCCTCACCAAAGGCATTATGATAAGGCCGACAATAGCCAACACAAAAGTAAGTACAAAAAGAAGCACCAACGCACACAAGCCAAAGCCCGGTTTAATAACCCCTAAGAAGCATACAAGAGTTGGTTCCAGAACAAAGAGAAGCCATTTAGGTTTATAGTCCCAACCGTATATTCCGCCTAAAATAACATGATGAAAAAGCGCCACAAAAGCCGAAAATGGTATCAGAACAAAAACCACTCCAACACTTATATCGCCCCAATCTGTCAAAAAGTTGATAAGTTCCTTCATTTACGAAACATTTCTTGTATTCAGTTTTTCACGCTTTTGTGGATGCAAAAGACACGCAAAAGTCGGACGGGTTCAAGACCGGATTGCGTCCGATTCCGTGCGGGATAAAGGCCGGGATGTTTAAAACGCCCCGAACCCGATCTGGCTGTCGTCGCTGAGATTTGTCTTTTTCAGCTGGGCTTCGACTTTTTTCAGGATCTCGTCGTATTTCTGCTCCGAAAGCCAGGGCTTCATCGTTTGGTTCAATTTCTCCATTTTTTCGACGTGCGGATCCAGTATCTCATGTTTTTGCGCATAGGTTTCGGCTTTCATGAGTTCTCTCAGCAGGAGTGCAGGCTGCAGGGCGCGCTGCAAATCGTCCTTCATCTCTTTGGGCAGGCTCCGGGCTTTGTCTTTGGGCAGGCTTGCGTACATGAGGAGCCCCAGGCTGACCTCCCTCGCAAATTTTTTATACACCTTCTGAAATCGGTCACTCCGCGCGTTGATGGTAAACGCCATGTCGTCCAACTGTTTTTCGATCTGTGCCATCTTCTGTTCGACTGCGGAGTAGCTGCTGAACATTTTTTCTTTTTCGGCTTCCACCGATCTCTCCACCTCGGCAAACGATTCCTGCAATGCACGGAATTCTTCCGGCATTTCGGCTCCTGCGCCGTTCTCTTCATAATCGGCGATGGTCTCCTTCAGTGAATCGATCCGCTCCTGCGGCACTTGTCCGCAGGCCATCAAAGTCAGCAGACATCCGGATAATAACCATTTCTTCATCATTTTTTTCAGTTTAATCATTTATCAGATAAAGATCGGGAATAGTTTTCGATATTCGGTTATCCAAAACGCTCATAAAGTTGTCTTGCGGGATATGTTCCAGGAGATAGAGGAACTGGGCGCCGGAGCAGAACGACATGATCCGGGCTGCCCATTCCTGTAAATGCGAAAACAACAACCTGCGGCCCGGATATCTCCGTTCCGCCGTCGTTGTTTTCACGGGTATTACGTGGCCTGCGGCCGCTTGTCATTTGTTACTTTTTCACTTTCGGCGCAAGCATCATGTTCATCTTCTTGCCGTCGAGCCGGGGCATCGCCTCCACTTTGGCGAACTCTTCGAGATCGGTGGCAAAGCGCAGCAGCAGGATTTCGCCCTGCTCCTTGAAGACGATCGAACGGCCGCGGAAGAAGACGTAAGCCTTGACTTTGGCCCCCTCCTTGAGGAAGTTCTGCGCGTGCTTGAGTTTGAAATTGTAGTCGTGGTCGTCGGTCTGGGGCCCGAAGCGGATCTCCTTCACGACCACTTTCGTCTGATTGGCCTTCAGTTCCTTGGCTTTCTTCTTTTGCTGGTAAAGGAATTTCTGGTAATCGTCGATGCGGCATACGGGGGGCTCGGCCTTCGGAGAGATCTCGATCAGGTCGAGTTCCAGTTCGTCGGCGAGTTTGAGCGCATCGCGGATCGGCAGAACCTGCGGCTGGCCGACGTTGTCGCCGACCACACGCACTTCCGGAGCCGTGATCTCGTTGTTGATCCGGTGGGGGTTCTCCTTGACGGGCGGACGGCGCCCGAAGCGGTTGTTGGCATTGGCTGCCGGTTTCGGTCTGTTATTCCCGGGGGTAAACGGCCTCGGCGGGAATGGTTTCGGTGCTGCGATAGTTGTACGTATTAGTTAAGTTAATAATGTGTTCTTTTATTTCTTTTCCAGTTTGTTGGCGTCGATCTCCTCTTTGACCAGTCCGGCGATCAGGTCGCGGAACGCTTCCATCGTCATCTGGCCCTTGTCGCCCTCGCCTTGTGCGCGAACGGATACGAGGCCCTCGGCCTCTTCCTTCTCGCCGACGATCAGTAGGTAGGGGACGCGTTTCAGTTCGTTGTCGCGGATCTTGCGGCCGATCTTCTCGTTGCGGTCGTCGACTTCGGTGCGGACGTCGTTGCGGTTCAGGTATTCGGCCACCTTCTGCGCATAATCGTTGAACTTCTCCGAGATCGGGAGTACCACGACCTGCTGGGGCGAGAGCCACAGCGGGAATTTGCCGCCCGTGTGCTCGAGCAGCACGGCCACGAAACGCTCCATCGAGCCGAACGGCGCACGGTGGATCATGATCGGGCGGTGCAGTTTGTCGTCGGCGCCCTTGTACGTCAGGTCGAAACGCTCCGGCAGGTTGTAGTCCACCTGGATGGTGCCCAGCTGCCATTTGCGGCCGATGGCATCCTTGACCATGAAGTCCAGCTTCGGGCCGTAGAATGCGGCTTCGCCCAGCTCCACGACGGTCGTGAGCCCTTTCTCCCTGGCTGCCTGCATGATGGCGCTCTCAGCCTTCTCCCAGTTCTCGTCCGAACCGATGTACTTCTCCTTGTTATTGGGGTCGCGGAGCGAAATCTGTGCCGTATAGTTGTCGAACTTCAGCGTCTTGAAGATGTAAAGCACGATGTCGATCACGCGCTCGAACTCTTCGAGCAGCTGGTCGGGACGTACGAACAGGTGAGCGTCGTCCTGCGTGAACCCGCGTACGCGCGTCAGCCCGTGCAGCTCGCCCGACTGCTCGTAGCGGTAGACGGTGCCGAACTCCGCCAGGCGGACGGGCAGCTCCTTGTACGAGCGGGGCTTCGAACGGTAGATTTCGCAGTGGTGCGGGCAGTTCATCGGTTTGAGCAGGTATTCTTCGCCCTCGATCGGAGTGTGGATCGGCTGGAACGAGTCCTTGCCGTATTTGGCGTAGTGGCCCGAGGTCACGTACAATTCCTTGTTGCCGATATGCGGGGTAATCACCTGCTGGTAGCCGTATTCCTTCTGCACGCCCCGCAGGAACTGCTCCAGACGGTCGCGCAGTGCGGCACCTTTGGGCAGCCACAGGGGCAGGCCCTGTCCCACGCGCTGCGAGAAACAGAACAGTTCGAGGTCTTTGCCCAGCTTGCGGTGGTCGCGCTTCTTGGCCTCCTCCATCATCACGAGGTATTCGTCGAGCATCGACTTCTTGGGGAACGAGATGCCGTAGATGCGGGTCAGCATCTTGTTCTTCTCGTTGCCGCGCCAGTATGCCCCGGCTACCGAAGTCAGTTTCAGGGCCTTGATGTAGCCCGTGTTGGGGATGTGCGGCCCCCGGCAGAGGTCGGTGAACGCACCGTTGGTATAGAATGAGATGGTGCCGTCCTGCAAGTCCGTAATCAGTTCTACCTTGTACTGGTCGCCCTTCTCGGTGAAGGTCTTGAGTGCTTCGGTCTTGGGGACTTCGCGGCGGATGAGCTGCTCCTTGTTGCGGGAAAGCTCCTGCATCTTCTGCTCGATTTTGGGCAGGTCGGCCTCGGTGATCGGCGTCGGCGAATCGACGTCGTAGTAGAAGCCGTTTTCGATGGCCGGGCCGATACCGAACTTGATGCCCGGGTAGAGTGCCTCGAGGGCTTCGGCCAGCAGGTGGGACGAGGTGTGCCAGAAGGCGTGCTTGCCCTCTTCGTCCTCCCATTTGTAGAATTTGACCGAGGCGTCCTCCTCGATCGGGCGCATCATGTCCACGGTTGCGCCGTTTACCGAGGCCGCCAGGGAGTCAGCAGCTAAACGAGGGCTGATGCTCTCTGCGATTTGGAAGGCAGTCGTCCCTTTGGCGAACTCCCTCACCGAACCGTCGGGAAAAGTGATTTTGATCATAAAAAATTTATAAAGTTAAGTTTTCGGGGCCTTCGGCGCTTCCACAATTACGAGACGGAATACGCTTCCGGGTTGCCCGGTGTTTATCGTTTTTTCTCTTCCGGCTGCCGCGCTGTGCGTGCTGCCGTGCCTTTGCCCGTCGTGTTTCCGGCCTGTGTTTCTCCGGCCTGTGTTTCTCCGACCGCCGGCCCTGCAATCCCCGCGTCTTTGGCCGCCGTGTTCCCGGTCTGTGTCTCTCCGGTTCGTGTTTCTTCGGCCGCCTGTTTCCCGGCTCCCGCATCTTTGGCCGCAGCGTTTACAGCCTCCTGTCCGCGGCGCCCTTCCCGGATCATCGCCGTCCCGGCGCCGATACCCAGCAGTACGGTCAGTTCCCCGGATGCCAGCTTCCAGAACTCCGTGTCGCCGAAAAAGTAATCGCAGAGCCATGCTCCTCCGAGCAATACCCATATGGCCACGAACCCGGCCCCGACGCGGATCTTTTTCAGCGGCGTCATAACTAATCCTCCCGTTCGGTCTGCGGCAGGTCTTTGACCGAGATGTCGCGGCCGCCTTTTTCGCGTTCGGCGCGCTGCAACGGGTTGCGGCTCCATTCCGCCCAGGCGCGCCGGTGCTCCACGATGTCGATGGCGGCGTAGATCGCCGACCGCATCGACTGCGCATCGGCCTTGTCCTGCCCCGCGATGTCGTAGGCCGTGCCGTGGTCGGGCGACGTGCGTACCTTGGCGAGCCCCGCCGTGAAGTTCACGCCATCGGGCGAGAGCGTCTTGAACGGCGCCAGCCCTTGGTCGTGGTACATGGCCAGGATGCCGTCGTACTTGGCGTATCCGCCCCCGGCGAACAGCCCGTCGGCCGCAAAGGGGCCGAATGCCAGCACGCCTTGTCTGAATGCCTCGACGATGGCCGGGCGGATGATCTCCTGTTCCTCGTGTCCGAGCAGCCCGCCGTCCCCGGCGTGGGGGTTGAGCGCCATCACGGCGATGCGCGGCTCGACGATGCCGAAATCCTCGATGAGCGAGCGGCGCAGCGTGTGCAGGTCGTGCACGATCTTCTCCCTGGAAATGCTGCGGCTGATCTCCGACACGGGGATATGCTTGGTGACCAGTCCTACGCGCAGCACGTCGCTGCACAGGATCATCATCGGCTCCCCGCCCAGCTCCGCCCCGAAGAATTCGGTGTGGCCCGTGTAGCTGAAATCCTCGCCCTGCACGCTCTCCTTGTTGAAGGGTGCCGTGACGATGGCGTCGAGCGTCCCCTCCTTCAAATCCTGCGTCGCCGTGCGCAGCGCTTCGACCGCCGCGCGTCCGGCCTGGGGCGAAGCCTTGCCCGGCTCCGGCTGCCCGGCCTCCCCGCATGCGACCAGGTTGGCCTTGCCGCGGCGGGCGTCGCGTGCCGCGGGCACGGTGTTGAACGCCACCGGTTCGGTGTCGCCCAGCGTATTTCGGTAATAGGCCGCCGCCGCGGGCGAACCGTAGACGACGGGCGTGAAGAGCTCCGTCATGCGCGGGTCGGAAAGGGCCTTGAGGATCACCTCCCAGCCGATGCCGTTCGGATCTCCCTGCGTGATGCCTATTTTGAGTTTGCATTCAGACATAGATACATATATTTCAACTTACAAAGATACATATTATTCAGAATTGGCAATGCGCCGGATCGAATTTAAATGAAATTTTGCATTCCTGCGGCCCGGAATGTTTTGCGGATGGGCTTATTTTTCCTACCTTTGTCTTATGCAGCCTGTTAGGGTTGCCGACATATTCGGATAAAGGCGCATCGGCTTTTTTCTTACCATCGGAAATTGGACACTTTCGTGTAGCGTAAGGAACAAAGGTTGATGCTCTCGCTGTTTTTCGGCGTGGGCATTGGCCGCATTCTACGTTACAGGTCGTCCAATACCTCGATGGTGGATTCGGTATCTTTGCCCGCGCTTTTTTCCGAGCAACAGCTCTGAAAGATGGAACCTTGCGCAAAAAAAATTACACGGAAAAACAACCCGATCCTGGTCGCCGCGGTTTTCCGGCTGATGTTCGAGACCCTTTGGATTCCGCCCTACGACCGCCGCAGAAGCAATGCCCTGGTCGCGGATTTCGACCTCTGCGCCCGTTCCGCGGTGACACGGCTGGCTGCTACCGACCTTGCTGCCGCCTCGGGGATCGAGCTGGACGAAATGCGCTATGCCGTGGAGTGCCTCCTGCGGAGCATCGAACGGCTCGATGCGGCGCGCCTTCTGCCGCCCGAGCGGTGTGCCGAAGCCCTGGAATCGGTGCGCCGCATTGTTGCCGGGCTGCGTGAACGGTGTGCCGACCCGGTGTGAGATGTCGAATGCGTGGTATGGTTTCCGGTGTCCTGCTTTGCCCTCCCGTAACCGGGACGGGCGGCTCTTGTTAACCCGATAATAATTGAAATGCAATGATGAAAAAAGGTTTGTTCATGCTTTTGTCGGGCCTGCTTGCATTTTCCGCCGCCAAAGCGCAGGAACCCCCGAAAGGGCCGGAGGCCCCGGTTGCGGGGCAGCAGTTGGTGCGGCTGTCGAAAATCACGGTCGATCCGGCGCGCCTGGCCGGCTATAACGCTTTTTTACAGGAGGAGATCGAGGCTTCGCTGCGTCTCGAACCCGGCGTGTTGGCGCTCTATGCCGTCGCGGCGAAGGAGGCGCCCGGGCAGGTGACGATCCTGGAGATTTATGTCGACCGTGCGGCCTATGAAAGCCATATCACGACGCCCCATTTCCGGAAATACAAGGAGGGCACCCTCGATATGGTGCTTTCGCTCGAACTCGTCGATGTCGTTCCGCTTATGCCCGGTTTGGAGTTGCGGCAGACGGTCGGTACCCGGTAAATAGCGGTGCCGCCTGTCTGTCCGTGGCCCCACCCGTCGATTTCAGGTTTTTCCCGTCGTCTGCGTTATGACGGGAATTGCCCTTTTCTGTTTGCGGCTCCGTCCTTCTGTTTTTTGCTCCTTTACGCCTGTCCCGGGCCCCCGGTGCCTGCCTGCCGCCGGAATTCGGCGCAGACGATCCCCGTCGCCATCGCCACGTTGAGCGATTCCGAACCCCGCCGGTCGGCCGGGTAAGGCGGGATGAACAATTTGCGGGTGACGGTCGCGGCCGCGGCGTCCGAAATGCCGCGCCCCTCGTTGCCCATGACGACGATCCCTGCCTCCGGGAGCGACGCCCCGTAGATGTTCTCCCCCTCCAGGAAAGTCCCGCACACCGGCAGCCCGGCGTCCGCGGCTCGGCGCAGGAACCCTCCCAGGTCGGTGTAGTGCACCCTGACGCGGAGTATGGCGCCCATCGTGGCCTGCACGACCTTGGGGTTGAAACAGTCGGCCGAGGCCTCCGAGCAGACGATGTCCGTGATGCCGAACCAGTCGGCCAGCCGGACGATCGTGCCCAGGTTGCCCGGGTTCTGGACGTCGTCGAGCGCCAGCGTCAGCCGTCCCGCGAGAGCCCGCATATCCAGTCCGTAATGCGGTATTTCGACCAGCGCCAGCGAGTTGGAGGCTGTTTTCAGCAGCGACAGCCGCTCCATCTCCTTCGTGCCGACGACCTCGACTTCCGGCCCTGCGAACAGGCCCTCCAGGGCGAATATCTTGCGTACCACGAGGTGCGACGTGCGCAGCTCGCCGATGAGTTTCTCCCCTTCGGCGACGAACAGTCCGTGCTCCGTGCGCCCGCGTTTGCCGGCCAGCGCGCGGACGAGTTGTATGTCGGCTTTTGTCATCGTTGTTTTTCTAAGGTGAACGTCACCCCTTCGGTGGCAGGGTAGGTTTCGGGGAAGATCGCACGGGCCTCTTCGACCAGCATGTTTTCATCCTTGTAGCGCGACGAGTAATGCCCGATCACCAGCCGCTTCGCCCCGGCTTTCAGGGCTGCCTTGGCCGCGTCGGCCGCCGTCGAGTGTCCGCGCTCCCGGGCCGCCTTCTGCTCTGCCGCGGCGTAGGTCGCCTCGTGGTACATCAGATCGGCGCCTGCGGCCAGCGCTGCGGCCTTGGCCGAAAAGTTGGTGTCCGACAGGTAGGCGTACGACCGGGGGGCGTAGGGACGGTAGGTCAGTTCCCCGTTGGGGATCACCTCTCCCGTGGAGAGCGTGACGTCCTCGCCCCGCTTTGCGGCGGTGATCTGTGCGACCGAAAGCCCGTATTTCGTAATCTTGAACTTGTCGACGTTCAGCGCCGGCTCCTTTTCGCGGAAAAGGAACCCCGCCGTCGGCACGCGGTGGCGCAGCGGTATGCTCCACACCTCCAGCGTACGGTTTTCCATCAGCAGCGCATGCTTGGTCGTGTCGACCTCCGTCCATACGACCGGGTAGGGCAGTTCGCTGTCGAAATATTTGAGGTGGCAGGCCAGAATCTCGCCCATCGGTGCCGGTGCGAATACCCGCAGCGGGGTCTTGCGGCCGTAGAGCGCCAGCGTCGAGATCAGCGGGAACAGCCCGAATACATGGTCGCCGTGCAGGTGCGAGATGAACACGGCACGCAGCCTGAGCGGGTTGATGCCGTAACGGATCAACTGTTGCTGTACCCCTTCGCCCGCATCGACCAGGTAGTACTGCTCGTGCACGTTGACCACCTGCGCCGACGGATGCCGGCTCAGGGTGGGCTTCGCGGAGGAAGACCCCAGTATGGTGACGCTGAAACTCATGCGTTTTTAGTTGGCCCGGCTTAACAGGAAACGCTCGCAGTCGATGGCCGCGATGCAGCCCGAAGCGGCCGCCGTGACGGCCTGCCGGTAGTGCGGGTCGCGGACGTCGCCCGCGGCGAAGACGCCTTCGATGTTGGTTATCGACGTGCCCGGTTCGACCTTGATGTAGCCTTCGGCGTCGAGCTGCAACTGGTCGCGGAACAACTCCGTGTTGGGGTGGTGCCCGATGGCCAGGAAGAAGCCCGAGATGTCGATCTTCACCTCCTTGCCGTCGTTGCAACGCAGCAGTGCGCCCGTCACGCCCGACTCGTCGCCCAGTACCTCGGCGGTGTTGTGGTTGAATATCACCTCGATGTTGGGGGTGCTGAACACCCGCTGCTGCATCGCCTTCGAGGCGCGCAGGTGGGGTTTGCGCACGATCATGTAGACCTTGCGGCAGATCGAGGCGAGGTAGGTGGCCTCCTCGCAGGCGGTGTCGCCGCCGCCGACCACGGCTACGTCCTTTTTGCGGTAGAAGAAGCCGTCGCAGGTGGCGCAGGCGCTCACGCCCATGCCGCGGAATTTTGTCTCCGAGGGGAGCCCCAGGTATCTGGCCGAGGCGCCCGTGGCGATGATCAGGGTTTCGGCCCTGATCTCCGTCTGGCCGTCGATTACCACGTGGAACGGCCGCGACGAGAGGTCTACGCGCGTGGCGGTGCCCGTGCGGATCTCGGCGCCGAAGCGCTCGGCCTGGCGCCGCATGTCGGCCATCATCTGCTGGCCGCTGACCCCGTCGGGGTAGCCCGGGAAATTCTCCACGTCGGTCGTCGTCGTGAGCTGCCCGCCCGGTTCGATGCCCTCGTAGAGCACGGGCTGGAGGTTTGCACGCGACGTATAGATGGCGGCCGTGTATCCTGCGGGGCCGCTGCCGATAATCAGGCATTTGATCGTTTCTTCCATGACTTGTAATTTTTTGTATTTGTTATCGTGATTATATGCTCCGAAGTCCCGCCGGTCGCCTTTTCCGGTTGTGCCGGGCAGCGCCCCTCCGGGCCGGGTTTGCCAATGCAGCCGGAAGGCGCCGATAACGGCGAAATATCTAATATTGCCGTTGTCACCTGCAAATTTCAGGCCCGCAGGGCTCCGGGACTTCCGTCCGGAACTCCGTGAGGCGGCGTCCCAGGTAGTCGAACAGCGCCCAGTGCCCGTTGTTGCGCACATGCACCACGCTGGCGGCGGGGTCGTAGTCGACGATTTCGTATTCGGGAGGTATGACGTAACAGCCCCGGCGGTCGATCAGCCCCATCCCCGTCTGCGTCTGTACCTCGGCGCGGCCTTCGCGGAAATCGCCCGCCCAGACGAACTGCGCCGGGATCACCGGGTTGTTGTCCGTATCCACGAACCCGAATCCGTTGTCGTCCTCCACGCACACCAGCCCTTCGAATACGTGGCTCGTCCAGCGGTGCCCGGTCAGGCTGCGCAGCGGGTTGTAGGGTGCTGTGACGTCGTTGGCCGTCTGGCGGGGCGCGGGTGCCTCGGCGATCCTGTGCCGGAGTGCGGCGAATGCCTCCCTGTCACCCGTGCCGAGCTCCGCCGTGCCGATGCGGGCATCGTAATAGCGTATCGGGATGAACCGTCCCCGGTGCCAGCGGAGGTTCGTTTCCTTGAGGTTGTTGTGTGTGAATTCCAGCTCCCCGAGCGCCGCCTGCAATGTGTCGAGCGCCGCAAGCAGCGTCGCCTTGTCCTCGGCGAGCAGCGCTTCGGCGAACTCCCGCCCCGCAGGCAGGTGCTGCAACACCAGGTCTGTGTGCCGTTCCGCGCCCGTGGCGTCGTGCCAGCGCATTTCGCCCGGCAGTATGCGGCATTCCGCCAGGTAGCCGGTGTTGAGTTTGCGCAGCGCCGAGACCGTGCGTTCGATCCGGGGCATGGCCGACGGGTTGAGGGGCATGGCGACGAGCCACCGCTCGCCCCGCCATTCGACTTCCGCCTCGGCGAAACGCGTCGTGCGCACCAGGCGCGGTATGCCGTTGGGTTCCGTAACGGGGCGGGCGTCGGCGAGCGTCGCCAGCGACAGGTCGGGCGTCAGCAGTGCCCGGGAGAAATGTTGCAGGGTCACTATCATCTCTATTCGGTTTTGACGCTGATGGAACCTATGTTGAGCATGGCGACCAGCTGGGCCGCCGAGGCGTTGTAGCTCATGCCGCGGAAGGGCGGGATCGCACCCGGGCCCTTGGCTTCGCGGATGGCCTCGTTGAAGACCGCGGGCATTTCGCTCGAACAGTCGTAGAGCAGCGAGGCATACCGGTTGGTGTACCGGGCTTCGTGCGCCTCGGGGAAGAATACCGGACGTTCGGTATCCCCGGCGGCGATATGGATATTGATCAACAGGACGTTGCCGTCGACGGTGCCCAGCGCCTTGATCTGGTCGCAGACCGTGCGCAGCTCCTCGTTGTCGCAGTCCGTGGCCTCGCCGTCGGTGATGTTGAAGACCACGGGAGGGAAACTTTCGGCGTTGGCCGTGCGGGAAGTCCATCCGGCGGCTATGTCCCTCACGCGGCGCAGTGCCTCGCACATCGGCGTCTGCCCGGCCGACAGGGGCTTGATCCACGCCGGTGCGGGGATCTCCCGCAGGGCGATGCTGCCGTCGGGAAGCCGGTGTTCGATCACCTCCGTGTGCACCGGCATCTCCTGTGCCGCCAGGGCGCTGACAGGCACCAGATCCTCGCCTCCGGGCAGCAGCGAGCGTACCTCGTCGTCACCCGAATAACCGACCACGGCGATGTCGTAATAGTCGCGTACGCCGTCGCTGCGGCGTGCCCGTTCGACAAGCTCGAACAGCAGGTCGTTGGTGATGGTTGCAACCGCTTCGGCCTTGGTCATGCAGCGTCCCCGGAAGAGGATGCTTTCGGCCATCGACCCCGAGCCGTCTATGGCCAGGATGAATGCCGTGCGGTGGTTGCGTGTGATGCTCTGTGTATACATGTTGCGTCTATTTAAGTCCCCGGACGGAGTAGTAGTCGTCGCGTACTTCCCCTTCGTCGTCGCTGTCGAGGCCGTAGCTGACCGCCATGTCGAGCGAGCAGTCGCGGTCGCGGTCGGCGTCGGTCGTACGGCGCATCGTCGCGCGGGCGTTGCGCCCCGCCGCGATGGCCTCTTCTATCTCCGCCACGGTCGGGATGTGTCCCAGCAGCGATGCGTAGACCCCTTCGGCCCAGCTGTGGGCGTAGTCGTCGTAGTGGACGGAAAAGACCCTGAAACGGTTGTCCACCTCTTCGGGCGAGGTCAGTTCGCCGTGGTCTATGGCATCGAGGATGGCCTCGACTTCGCGTTTGGTGATATACTGCCCGGCGATGTCGAGCCAGCGGCCGCTGCCGTCGTAGCGTTCCGCCGATTCTCCCCGGTCGAGCATCGCGCCCAGCGCCGCCACGATGAAGCGGTTGTAGAGTCCGATGCCCCGTTTGAGGGCCGCCGCGCGGATGATCGCCTTCTGGTGGACGTACGTCGGGGCGTCGGGGTCTTCCTCTGCGATCGCGTGGAGCGTATCCACGGCCCTGAGCATTCCCGAGGTGATATAAGGGTTGTATTCTTCGAAGTTGATGACGTCGCGCCGTATGGTGCGGCGGTCGCGTGCCGGCCATTTCTCGATGTCGCGCACGGCTCCGTAGCTGGTGAGGTTCGCCCCGGGCATGAGCACCGAACGCCCCTCCTTTTCGATCAGGTATGAGTAGGGGAAGGCCGACGTGTCGTGGTGGAACGAGTGGTGCCCCATGATCATCGTGAAAGCCCCTTCCAGCGCAGGGGACATGATGTAGGCGCCGCTGGCGAACTTGCAGCCCCTGAGGTGCACCGCCTGGTGCACGGCGCCGCTCTTGAACAGGTGGTTGCTCTGGTTCGAGCCGCTGCCCGCGTTGAAAAACGAGAACATGCCCGCGATGAGCAGCGACGACTTGTGGTGCGAGACGGTGTAGGGCCCCGCGAAGATCGAGGCGGCTTCGCCGTTCTCGCAGTGCGAATTGGCGAAGAACAGCGATTCGGCCGCCGTGAAGGCCTTGTCCAGCCGGCAGCTTTCGCCCACGAAACAGCGTTCGACGATCGAGCCGTTGTCGATCCGGGCGTTTTCCGCGGCGATGAAGTCGTAGGCCTTGACATCCACGCCGATGTGCGCGCCGTCGCAGACCGTGCCGTTTTCGAGCAGGGAGGCGCCGTCGACGGTGACGTTGTCGCCGATGCGGACTTCGCGGATGAACCTGGCGCCGACGATGCGGCTGTCCTTGCCGACGCTCCCCGTCTGCGAGGCGCGGGTTTCGGTATAGTCGTCGACCATCTTTTCCAGGGCCGCCATGGTCTGCGGGCGGTGCCGGTAGACGGCCATCAGATAGGCTGCCTGCGCCGAAAGGCGGTCGTAAATCTTCACCGTGCGCCCGCCGCATTCGTTCATCGTCGCCACGCCCACGCCGTTCCCGAACGTGCTCCTGCGGCGGCATTCGAGTGCCGTGACCCCTTCGACGAGCGCCCCTTCGCCGAGGTGGTAGTTGCACACCCGCGAACGGATGATGCGTGCTCCGGAGCCGACCACGACCTTGCCTTCCAGGTGGCTTTGCAGCAACTGGAAGGGGGTGAAATCGTCGGCGACCGAGACCTGCGACCACGCTTCGGCCGAGGAGCCGAGCGACTCGACCGCGGCGATTTCCGCCGGTGTCATATTTCTGAATTGGGGCATCACAATCGTATTTAGCAGATGCAAATATAACGAATTGCGGCTAAATTTCAAACTCGCGCCCTGCGCGGTCGATTTCCAGCCGCCTGCCGTCACGGATGACCTCCGCACGGCCGTTGCGGAAGGGTTTTACGGCTTCGTACCCCGCACATCGTATCCGGGTGCGCCCTTCGGTGTCGATGTAGTGCCAAGCCTGGCCCACCCTGACGGCGGCAAGCCCTTCGGTAAAGTCGAATCCGCAGTCGTAGAGCGGCGGTATGACGATCCGCTCCGGTGTCCTGTAACCCCACAGGCCGTTCCCGACGAACAGCTCCGGCGAAACTGCGCCGCCGTCGTTCCGTACGTCTCCGTCTTTGCCCGCAAACAACTCTCCGCCGCTTGTGTCCCCGTCTGTGTGCTTGTCCCTGCCGTACCCTGTATTCCCGGTTATACCTCTTGTGCCTCCGCCTGTGTGCTTGTCCGCGCCGCACCCTGTATTTCCGGCTGGATACCTCTCTGCGCCGCCGTCCGTGTCCCCGCTTTTGTCCCCGCCCGTATTCCCGGTTGTCTCTTCGCCTTCTCTCCCGCCGCACGGGGGCCCGCCAGTGCGTGCGGCCCATGCCAGCAACTCCGGCAGCCCGAACAAACGGGGCGTGGGTGCATACAGCAACCGTGCGATGCGGTACTGCACGGCCAGCCCTTCGCGTTCGAAAAGCGCGATGGCCTCGCGGAGCGCCTCGTCGGTGCGGATCTGCTGCGGGGAGAAGAGCAGCCCGTCGGCATCGGGGTAGCGTACGTACAGGGCAGGGTCGAGCGCCAGCGCATGGAGGGCCGTCGAGATCAGCGCCGCGGGATAGTCGTCGAGCGAGGCATTGAAGTCGCGGATCGTCCGTGCGGGGTGTTGGAAGGCTGCGGTACCCAGTTCGGGGCTCGCCTCTCCGGCGAATGCCGGCAGGTACATGGCATCGAGGTCGATCAGGTGCAGCCTCCCTGAGGGATCCACGACGATATTTTCGGGCTTGAGGTCTCCGTGCGCCCAGTCGTCCGACGTAAGCCCTGCGGCCAGGCGGTCGAACGCCGCGGCCAGTTGCCGCAGCCGTGCTGTGTCTTCTGCTGCGGCCGCTTCTGCGACTGCTTCGTGGAGCGTCGTTCCCTCGATCCAGTCGCCCAGCACGACGTCGACCCAAACCCCGCTCCGGGGCGAATCGTAGAGGTACAGCTCCTGGGGCAGCAGCCGCTCGCCGTAAATTTCCGCCAGGTGGCGCGGCGGGTGCATGTAGCAGCGCAGCGAGCGGATGCGTCCTTCGTGGCGGACACGGAAGACGATGGCGCTGTTGCCTACGGTGTAACACATGCGGCCCCGGCTGTCACGGCATACCTCCATGCCGCCCAGGGTTTTTGTCAATCCGTGGGTGTCGGCCAGTGTCGTGAGGTATTGTCGCAGCGTAAACACGGGTTATTGGTTGCGGATGGGGTTGCCGGGGATAGGGACGGGGATGCCGGAGGGCAGGATACGGCGGCAAAGGCGAAGCCGCGAGCCGGCTTCGCCTGAGGTTGCGTTCCGCAGGCTGCTTTTGAAATCGACGTTTTCCACCTCCCGCCCCGACAGGTCGTGGACGGTGCCGCTGCCGATCATCGTCGTAAGTTGGGTCAGGGTCATAGCCGTACAGGATCAGGGTTTAAAAAAGCGGGGCTTTCCAGTCCCGCTTCGTGTTCGTTAATGGCAGTCGCAGTGGCCGTCCCCATGGTCGCACCCGCCGCCGCAGTCATCCCCGCAGTCGCCGCATGAACAGCCGCCCTGCAAGTCTTCGGGCGTTACGTCGCGCACTGATACGACCTCGACGTCGAAATTGAGCGTCTTGCCCGCCATCGGGTGGTTGAAGTCCATCTTCACGGTTTCGTCACCGACTTCCTTGACGATACCCATCATGCGGTTGCCCTGGTTGTCGCTCATCGGCACCTGCGAACCCACGAAGAGGATGTCTTCGGCCAGTTTGCCGTCGACCATGAATATATTTTTCGGCAGGTCTACCACGGCATCGGCGATCAGCTCGCCGTAGCCGTCCTTGGGCTCGAGGGTGAACGAGACGGCCTCGCCGATCTCCTTGCCCAGGATTGCCTCCTCGAATTTGGGAAGCAGCATGCCTGTCCCGAAGATGAATTCGAGCGGCTGTCCCGGGCGCGACTGGTCTGCGATTTGTCCGTCGACAGTGAGCTTGTAGTCCACGCCGACCATTTTGTTCTGTTCTACTTTCATTGTAATCTGATTAGGATTTATTGCATGTAATTGATTGGCAAAGATAGAAATTAAGTTCCGGATTTGCAATTACTGCGGAATTTATCTGGTTTTATGGAAGCTTATCTCCCTATTATGCTAAAATCGTGCAAAAAAAAAAATTATTTTCCGCTTCTGTTGCTTTCGGCCCGTTTCGTCGGGTCTGCCCGGGTGAAATGCCGGGGCCGGATACGTGCCGCAATGCTTACGGTGCCGGCAGGGCTGTTTTTCGCGGGGTGCCTCGGCGGAAGCCTGCGCGTCCCCGTCTTCCGTATCGCCGGTTTTGCGGATGCGGGCTGTCGGAAAAATCCCCGGAATACAAACGGGTTCCGGGGATTTACAAAGCAATGCTGTAACTGAATAAGTTACGGCGTTGTTTTTTTATGAGGTAATGATTTAGAAACGCAAGTTTTGAATAAACTTACATCGAGGTTCATCCTGTCAAACAACTCTATACAAATATACGAAATATCTGATAAAAAAGCAAATAGGATTTTTATCACCTTATTTGCCGATTTATGGCGGACATCAGCGTCACCGCGGTGTCCCGTCCTGAAAAAGGTTTACAGTGATTGATAATTAAAGATAAACATTT
>NZ_QTUQ01000003.1:599044-619168 GCF_003435745.1 Alistipes sp. AM16-43 | reverse complement strand
CTCTGGTTAATGGAGTCGCAGTCCAAATCTACCGCCAAGCCTCAAAGCTTACGACAAGCCCCGGTTCACTGCGACTCCATATCGAAATTACCTGTGATTACATCACGCTGCAAATCTACATGCGACCAGCAAAACGCCGGGGATGGAAATCCGCAAGGCTCGCCCCTCGGGCGATTCGCATGGCCTTGCGGATTTTCATCTCCGGCATTTAATTCCCTGCCGGCGGAAAGAGATGACGATATTCCGGGATCGAGGGGAGCGTAACACAAAATTATGGACACTGCCTATTACTATATCTTGCAAAATCATTATACGACTGACTCTTCCAACTTACCCATAGCTATCTCATTCAATTATTTTCGTTCCACTTCTTACACTGCTCCATAATCGTATTCAAAGCATCTTCCTGCCCAGCAGGCGGATAATTATACTTTTTCAACAATCGTTTGACAATACGCCGCATTCCGGCACGAGCACTCTCCTTCATATTCCAGTCAATCGTCTTGTTTCGCCGAAGCGCATCTGTCAACTCTCGCGTAATAGCGACCAACTGATCGTTGGAATAGAAATCTTTTACAGCCTCAGGCTTGGTCAACGCATCATAAAAGGCAAGTTCTTCGCTGTTCAGATTAAGCGACTTGCCGGCCTTTTCGCCGTGAACGATCTCACGGGCTATTTTCAGCAGTTCTTCGATAACCTCTTCGTTCGTCAGCATCCCTTTCAAATAGCGGCTCATGGCATCGGCCAGAATTTCCGAAAACTTCTCGGCTCGTACCGTATTCGTTCGCTGATATAGTTGTACCTGCTCTGCAATCAACCTACGCAATAATTCTACGGCGAAGTTCCGTTCCTTCATCCGGGCAACCTCTTCCAGGAATTTCGAATCGAACAAAGAGAACTCCTCCTTGATATCGGAGAAAAGATTAATTACCCCTTCGCTCTTGATACTCTGCTTGAGCAATTCATTAATACGCCCGTTAATCTCACGGAACGAAATCTTGCCCTTGGCTTCCACGCGCGTCAGTAATGTGCGAACCGCCTCAAAATAGGCAGCTTCGATACGTTGCTCATAATTCAGTAAACTCTGACAAAGCGACAATGCCTGCCGCAGCAGCAGCGCCTCTTTGATATAGAGTTTTTTCGTTTCCATCCGCTCGGGGGACTGCATGAAATCGACACCTCCGCTGATGGCTTTCGCCCGCTCCAAATCAGACTTACCGAAGAAAGCACCATAATCGAATCCATACATCAGATCACGGCAAACGTCCAGTTTCTTCTGAAACTCCGGATAGGCGGTTTTAGCCACATCCGTATCACCATAATTTTTGCGGTCACGGTATGTATAATCGTTCATCGCCGTCTTCAACGCCGAAGCGATACCCACATAATCCACAACCAAACCACCTTGTTTATCCCCAAACACACGATTCACACGAGCAATAGCCTGCATTAGATTGTGTCCGGACATCGGTTTATAGACATACATCGTCGAAAGCGAAGGTACGTCGAAACCCGTAAGCCACATATCAACTACGATGACGATTTTCAACGAGCTATCGTTGTCTTTGAACCGCTTCTCCAACTCTTTCTTGTGGGAATCATTTCCAATAATCGCCCGCCAGTCTTCCGGATCTTTATTACCGGAAGTCATCACAACAGCCAGCTTGTCACTCCACACCGGACGCATTTCGAGAATCCGACGGTAAATCTTGATCGCTATTGGCCGCGAATAGGCTACTATCATCGCCTTACCCGTCTGCTCGTATTGCCGGAATTCCTCATAGTGTTTTACGATGTCCTCGCACAATGATGCCACCGTCGCGTCAGCTCCAAGGATCGAGTCGAGCCGCCCCAATTCACGCTTGCTTTTCTCAATGACATACTCTTCCGCCTCCTCAGCCATCGCATCATACTCCGCATCAATACGCCGCAAGGACTGCTCGTCGAGTTTCAGATTGATTACACGGCTCTCGTAAAATACCGGCCGTGTCGCACCGTCCTCCACCGACTGCGTCATATCGTACACGTCGATGTAATCTCCAAACACTTCGCGTGTCGACCGATCTTTTTGCGAAATAGGCGTTCCGGTAAACCCGATATAGGTAGCATTCGGCAACGCATTACGCACCAGACGCGCCGCGCCGATTACAACTTTGGCTTGCGTTACCCCGTCAGCATCCGTAACCATCCTGACCCTCTCCTCCAATCCGTATTGACTGCGATGCGCCTCGTCGGCCATAACAACTATATTTCGTCGCGTCGAAAGAGGTTCTTCGCTCTCTTCGAATTTCTGCATCGTCGAGAAAAAGATACCGTTCGCTTCGCGTCCCGCCAATAATTCCCGAAGATGAGCCCGACTTTCGGCCTGCACGGGTGTCTGACGCAAAAAATCCCTGCAACAAGCGAACTGCCGGTACAACTGACCGTCCAAATCGTTACGGTCTGTCAGCACGACGATAGTCGGCGACGACATCGCCTGCTGCAACTGCTTGGCGAAAAAGACCATCGACAATGACTTTCCGCTGCCCTGCGTATGCCAAAACACGCCACCCCGACCATCTGTCTCAGCTGCTTTAACCGTCGAAAGCACAGCCTTGTGTACGGCATAAAACTGATGATAGGCACTTAATATCTTAATATCCTGTTTACCGTCTTTCGAATAACAAACAAAATTCCGCAACAATTCAACAAACCGCGTTTTTTCGAACATTCCCGCGAAAAGCACATCGAAATTCGCGCTATGGGTATCTTCATAACTCCCATCTACCGTTTTCCACTGCATAAAACGGTCTTCACCCGCTGTGATCGTCCCCGCCTTAGTCATCGCCTGATCGCTCATCACACAAAAAGCGTTATAGATAAAGAGTGACGGAATCTCCTGCATATAGTTACGCAATTGTGCATAAGCTTCCGACACGTCTGTATTCTCACGCGATGGCGATTTGAGTTCGACCACCACCAGCGGCAATCCATTGACAAATACGATCATATCCGCACGCCTTACCGAGTGCCCATCGACCGTCCATTGATTAGCGATCGTAAACCGATTATGTAACGGTGAATCGTAATCGACAAGCCGGACATTTGCGGAACATTGCTCGCGGCCATCGAAATAATTGACAGCTACGCCATTTTGCAAATAATCCGTGAACAATTCATTCTTCTGTACCAACGTTCCGCCCTCATAGGTCCGAATTTTCACCATAGCTTCGTCAATAGCGGCCTGTGGCAGTCCACGATTGATCTGCGGCAACACAGCCTCCAGCACCTCCACGTAAAGCGGTTCTGCATAGTCGCGCATTACATTGGGACCGTACACATAATCATAGCCTAATTGCTCTCGAAACAACTCGAGAATAGCGTTTTCAAAATCATCTTCGGTGAAGTGCATATAATTGTTATTTTTTCACATACAAGTTAACAAGTTGTGATACCATATTACGCGCAGATTGCGTTGCGACATCAGAACTAATAGATTGTAAAGACAGGCTTCGTTTGATTTTACGCCTCAAATCACTAATGGTCGCTTCCTTATTGGCCCAATCTATATATTCGGTTTGCCGTGTAATAATTCGAAGAACATTCTGTTTTATAGCATCATCTGAAATATATTGTGATATGATATCATAAATAGCCTTATCAACTAACTCTTCTCTCACTACGGATTCAGCTATCTCAACACTTTCCTTAGATTCTTCAGCTTTTATTGCATCAAAATCTATCTTTTCAAAAGATGAAGCGCTTCTGACATTAGATTTACACATACTATATTTGATATATGCCATCTGATGCTCCAACTCCGGAAATAAAGCCCCTTGGTTTATATTGTAGAAATTCAATTCTTCTAAAAGGCTTTCCTTGCTTCCGGCCGGTATGATTATCCTTTCGCTCGCAAACTGGCTATTTAAAGAACAACTGCTCTTCTCGATCCGACTGGCGCCGTAATCAGATTTATTGAGTTGAATATTAATGCTACCAGAAAGCAAAAAAGCTCCGCTCTGCCGAATCAAACGTTCATTGTTGAATGTCGATATAACAAAGTAAGCATTTTGCATCACCTTTGCCAGTTCCTCAAAATCCTCGGCTTGTTTTATTTGACTGCGTAGTCCTAATTTCTCGACCAATTGATGCAATACAATATCTCCGCTGAAATCCATTTCCGCGATTCGGGCCAACAGATCAATATCATCTGAATTATGCTTATGTCCATAAGCCCGTCTATAATAAACAGCCCCATCGACATCATATTCATTATCAAATGAATGATCGGAGTCGACATCAATAGTATCAGATTCTTTATAATTCTTGTCGTAGTTTTCTTTATCTTCACATTTCGCACACGCAAAATACAACGCGACTAAAGGATTTAGCGTTACATCCAACATTCTGGTTGGCAGTCCATAATGTTGTAATTTTGTCAGTCGTTCAAATGCACTTCGGCCGCCAAATTCAAAAGGAGCACGAGCACAAGCCTCGGATATAATATCGGATTCAATCGTCAGGTTATTCTCTCTAAATAAACACGGGCGCACATCCCAATTTTTATTGGATTGGCCCCTGAAAAAGAATCGCTCATTGCTACCTTCATTGGCAGCTTGCAACTGAGAAATATATGCAACATATTCCGACAATGTATTGACGATTACATTGCCATTTGAATCAATATTAAGATCTAATTCCATTAGAAATCCCAGTTTAATACAAATATAACAAAAATAGAAATTACAATAGTAACTTTGATAAATGATAATTTAGAGGAGCAGGCCAAAGCGTTGTTTAAGTCGTGGTTTGTGGATTTCGATCGAAACGAATGGGTTCACTGTGAATTAGGAGATATCACACTTATTACTGCTGGAGGTGATAGGCCTTCAAAATATACTAATAAAAAGACTATTGAGTGTCATGTTCCTATATATTCTAATGGAATAGATAATGAAGGATTATATGGTTATACAAATGTTGCAAAAATTCACGAGGAAAGTATAACTATTTCTGCAAGAGGAACTATAGGTTATGTCTGTTTGAGATTAGAACCATATGTTCCTATTGTCCGGCTAATTTCAATAATCCCTAATAAAAAAGAGTTGTCTGCAAAATATTTATACTTGTGGGCATTAACTCAGAATATTACAGGAACGGGGACGACTCAGCAACAATTGACTGTTCCGATTTTCAGAAAAACTCCAATATCAATACCCTCTGACACTAAATTGAAGCAATTTAACTCTATTGCTGATCCTTTATTTAGTCAAATTGAATCTAATAAAAAAGAAAACATAAAATTATCCACTCTCCGTGATACCCTTCTACCCAAACTCATGTCCGGCGAGCTCTCCGTCGAGGAGGTTTCCTTCGATTAGCTTGCTAAATTATCATTTATCGGTTATCTTTGTGTGTATTTCAATGGACTGCGTAACTTTATCAATTTCAATAATACAAACGCAGCCATGAAAGAAAAACTAATTGACGAAATTAAAACCGCGATGCGTACCGTCATTACGGCAGATCAAATGAGCATCTTATGTAACGTGCTGAATCGCACATTGCAAAATATTGTCATCGCAGAAAAGCTTCCGGATAGCGAAGCGCGAGTCAAGGCTAATTCTCAACTGCAAACGCTATTTATATCAGCCAAACGCGTCGAGGGATGCTCTGAGAAAACATTAAAATATTATGCTTCGACTATTGAATATATGTTACGGCAGATCGACAAGAATATCGTCGATATAACAACGACCGATCTACGATGTTATCTTGCATCATACCAATCGAATAACCAATCGTCAAAAGTTACCATAGACAATATCCGCAGAATTTTCTCAAGCTTTTTCGCATGGCTCGAAGACGAAGATTATATTCTTAAAAGCCCGGTGAGACGCATCCATAAAGTTAAAACCGGCTCTTTAATTAAAGAGGTGCTATCCGATGAAAATCTTGAAATTTTGCGTGACAACTGCACCCATATACGAGATCTGGCAATCATAGACATGCTATCGTCTACCGGTATCCGCGTCGGCGAACTGGTAAAAATTAATCGAGAAGATATAGACTTTCACGAACGCGAGTGCGTCGTTTTCGGTAAAGGCAACAAAGAACGGGAAGTCTATTTCAACGCCCGCACAAAAATTCATCTGAAACAATACCTCGAAAGCCGGACAGATGACAATCCGGCACTCTTCGTATCCATTGCCAAGCCGCATAATCGGCTTAAAATTAGCGGAGTAGAGTTACGTCTCCGCCAACTCGGCCGCAAAGTTTCGATTCACAAAGTTCATCCGCATAAATTCCGCCGAACACTTGCTACAATGGCCATTGATAAAGGGATGCCGGTCGAACAGGTACAAAAGCTATTGGGGCACGTCAAAATCGACACGACAATGCACTATGCAATGGTTAATCAAAGCAATGTCAAAATCTCACATCGGAAATATATAAATTAGGTATGACACGAGTAACCTGCAAAATAAAGGATGTAATATCAGAAGTCAAAAGTGGTGATTGGGGCAAAGGCTCCCCCACAGAGAACTATACAACAGAAGTATTATGTGTGAGAGGGGCTGACATTCCCGAACTTTGCAAAGGCAATGTCGGCAAAATGCCACAACGTTTTATCCATAATAAAAAAGCGACATCAAAGATTTTATCTGCTAATAATTTAATAATTGAAATATCCGGCGGGAGTCCAACGCAGTCAACGGGGCGCATTGCGCTAATATCCGATAAAATATTATCCCGATATAGTAAGCCTTTGATATGTTCTAACTTCTGTAAAGCCATCACAGCAACGGGCATCCAACCTGAATATCTTTTTAATTACTGGCTTTATCTGTACAATAAAGATGCTATGTTCCCCTATGAGAATGGCACAACCGGCATTAAGAATTTAGATTTCAACAGTTTTATTCAGGAACAAGATATATCAATTCCTGATATTAAAACTCAACAAAAAATAGTCTCTATTCTTTCTTCAATTGACGAAAAAATAGAGACCAATAAGCGTATAAATGATAATTTAGAGGAGCAGGCCAAAGCGCTGTTTAATCATTACTTTATTCAAAATACAGAGAATTTAGGAGAATGGCAAGACGGGGTTTTGACTGACATTGCCCAATACCTTAATGGATTGGCTATGCAAAAATATCCAGCGATGCCTAATGAGGCAGGATTGCCAGTTTTAAAGATTAAAGAACTTGGACAAGGACAATGTGACACCAACAGTGATCGTTGCTCATCTTTAATAAAACCTGAATATATAATTTCTGATGGAACCATTATATTTTCTTGGTCAGGAACCCTACTTGTAGATATTTGGTGTGGTGGAAAATGTGGGCTCAACCAACATTTATTTAAGGTATCTTCGGCAAAGTATCCTCAATGGTTTGTTTTTTATTGGACAAAGCATCATTTGAATAAATTTATTCGCATTGCGAAAGACAAAGCGGTTACTATGGGGCATATCAAACGATGTGATTTAGAAATATCAAAAGTAAAAATCCCAAGTAAGCAGGCTTTGGTTAATTTAGATAAGTTATTTTCTCCCATCTTTAATAGAATGGTTACTTGTCGAATTGAAAATAGGAAATTATCATCTCTCCGCGATACCCTTCTACCCAAACTCATGTCCGGTGAGATCTCCGTTGAGGAGGTTTCCCTCGATTAGCTTGCTAAATTATCATTTATCCGTCGATTGAGTCTGATCTTATTATCGAGAGAAGATAATATAGCTACAACTTTTTTCTGCACATCTATTGCGGGGATATTTACAGGCCATTGCATAATCTGTTTTTTGTCCCCTCGAGGCATTTTACACCCTTTTGCTCCCGACATTACGTAATCGAAAAACGCTTGCTGGCTCAACAGATAGTATAAATATTTGCTATCTGTATTTTCTTTTGCACGAATACACAAAACATCCGCAGAGCACCCACCGCACCTATCAGCACACCATATTTTTTGGAAATATGGCCGAATATTAGAGATCAAAATATCTCCGATTTTATATTCAGTTGTGGTTCCAGGCGGTATTATTGTAGATTCACTTATACCACCTTTATTGGGTAACATATTTTCCGTAGAGATATAATTCATACTACTCGTTGTGCGATTATTTACATAGTCACATACATGTTCTAATTCACATGCATTTTTTAAGTCATTAAGAATTAAGCCCATATTTGCTACAATTTATACCCAATACTACCTAACTGTTTTTTGATCTCTGCCTCCAGCTCGTGCGACTTTTCAAATAGTCCAGAAAGCTCGCCCGTCAAGCGTGTCATTTTCTCCTCAAACGGTTCGGTGTCCTCCTCTTGCGCAGCAATGCCCACATAGCGACCGGGCGTGAGAATAAAATCCTGCTTGGCAATTTCTGCGACAGAGGTAACCGCACAAAATCCTTTTTCATTCTCCAATTTTCCAGCAACATAGGCATTATAGGTGTCGGCAATGCGCTGAATATCGCCGCGCTTTATCGGATCGACCGTGTCACTATCGGTCAATTCGCGCAGTTTGCGCGTTACCATTGTACCTAAGTTGCGAGCATCGATAAAGAGCGTTTTGCCCTTTTGTTGCTTGTTTTTATTGAAAAACCAAATCGACACGGGAATTTGTGTAGTATAGAACAACTGCGGCGGCATAGCGATAACACAATCCACCAAATCAGCCTCTACCAATTTACGCCGAATCTCGCCCTCACCGCCACTCTGGCTCGACAGCGAGCCGTTGGCCAGCACAACGCCCGCACGTCCCGTCGGGGCAAGGTGGTGGATGATATGCTGAATCCACGCAAAGTTGGCATTGCCATTGGGCGGTGTACCGTATTTCCAACGCACATCATCCGCCAGCTTATCCGCCCCCCAATCGCTCAGATTGAACGGAGGATTGGCCATCACGAAATCGGCCTTCAGAGTCGGATGGCAATCATTGAAAAAGGTATCCGCATTATATCGCCCGAGATCGGCCTCGATACCGCGAATCGCCAAGTTCATCTGCGCCATTTTCCATGTCGTAGGATTGGAATCCTGACCATAGACTGATATATTATTGATATTTCCAGAGTGGTTCTCGATGAATTGTGCAGACTGTACAAACATACCACCCGAACCGCAGCAAGGATCGTAAACACGACCTTTATAAGGTTGTAATACGTTCACCAACGTCTTAACGATACAAGCCGGAGTATAAAATTCACCTGCCAATTTTCCTTCGGCCTCAGCAAACTTCGAAAGACAATATTCGTAAGCACGACCCAAAATATCCTTCGAATCGCCGTGCTCATGCATCCGAATATTTGTAAACAAATCGACAACTTCACCCAAGCGGCGTTTGTCGAGCTCGGGACGCGCAAAGTTTTTCGGAAGAATATCTTTCAGACGCTTATTCTCCTTCTCAATTGCCCGCATCGCATTGTCGATGATCGTTCCAATTTCAGGAGAGTGTGCATGGATGGCAATAGCTTCCCAACGGGCTTCCGCAGGGACATAGAAAACCGGATCATAACTACCCTTCTCATTTTTATTACTCAAATACTCATCCTTGTCTTCCTCAAAGCCCTCTCCTTCGGCAACAAGCTGTTGATATTTAGCTTCGAATTTGTCCGAGATGTATTTCAGGAAAATAAGTCCCAATACAACGGATTTATATTCCGATGCATCAATATTTCCGCGCATCTTATCCGCCGCCTTCCATATTTCCTTTTCAAAGCCGATGTCGGCTGTATTCATCGCTGCCATTGTATAGAATATTTTAGGTAAAGGTACAAAATCTTCCCATTTTTTCGCTTTCCCGCAAAGGAATAAACCTTAAAAACAATATCCGCAAGGCTCACATAGCGATTTGCAGGACCTTGCGGATATTATTTCCTCAACTAAATTTTAGAAAAAATGATACAGCTTAGTTGTTCTTATTCAATAAAAACGCATTTTTCTTGTCAAATCCCCACTCATAAATGTATTCGGCACCTTCAATCCGGATAATGAACACAACACGCTCCCCTTTAATCCATGCTACATGAACAAATCCGGATACGGATTCTCCGGGATATATCGTGTTTTTCTTCAAATATCCCAGCTTTTTGACCTGTTGTTCGTCCTGCAAGGCCTGACCGAAATCAGCGATCCGCTGCTGTGAGGCCATGTTGGCCTGATAGGCTGCAGAGGGATTATAAGTCGTAGTCGTATAAGACGAATAACCGCCGTAGCTGCTGTAACCGGTCGTCGTGGAGGTCGAATACCCTGCGCCGGCAGAAGCCATTCCTTCGCTGACGCCCATCAAAACAGCGGCCCAGGTCTGCGATCGGTTCACTTTCTTCAGATAGCTATCGCAAGACCAGACCTGCAGATCGGTGGCGACATCGTGTTCGTCTACGGAATAGGCCGTCATATCGGTCTCCGGATTGAATTCGACCGGCGTCAATGAATTATTGGAGATAATCAGATCGACCCGGTGCCACTTGCCGTAATCCCGGACGATGGCATCCGTCAAGGCGATCGTCAATCCGTTTTTGAAATAGACCTCCCAGGGCACACCGTCCCGATAATCGACCGAACGCTCCGTTATGACCGGAGATTCCCATACCGGCATGTCGTCCGCAATGCGGAATTTAAGCGTGTTCCCGCTGCCGTCCGCCAGCAAATAATAATCATGAACCGGCAGCCCTGCACGATATTCCACCATTCGGCAGGAGCCGTCTCCGTTGTATGCCTCGTACATCCCGGACAATTCGCCGCCGGCATACGACGCACGTGTTTTCAACGTTCCATTCTCGTCGTATTGCCGATATTCGCCTTCCAACAATCCTTCCGAATAATATGATTTTTCCGACATGCGACCATTCTTGAAATAGGAAACAACATCTCCGTCAAACACCGTCCGGCGATCATCAAGCGTATCGATTGTCTGAAAACGCCCTTCTCTCCGCAATTCTCCCGAAATATAAAAATCCTTGAACATTTTGAGCCCCGCCGCATCCGCAGGATAAAGCGCCAGTCGATAATAATCGGCAAAAACCGGATTTCGCACCGTCATCCCCGAACGGCTATAGTAGAGTGTATCTATCCGCTCCTGCGACAAAGCACCTTTGCCTACCACTAGCAACAATACAAACAATAAAACTCGGTTCATAAAATGACTAGGCTTCATAGGTTTCATCACTTTTCCGATATCCGACACGCTGTTATCGTGTCAATTGTTCTTATTGATCAGATTCACCACAACCTTCGTCATCACGTCTTTTTCCTCCGTGCGGCTCTCGGCAATCATCAGCGTCAGGGCGACCAGTGTATTGTTATCCAAAAGGCGCGAACCGTCAGCACGGTAAAGAATCCGATTGTTTTCCAAGAACCAAAGGAACAGGAAAGCGGCGATACGCTTGTTACCGTCGCTGAACGAATGGTTTTTAACCGTCAGATAGAGCAGATTAGCCGCCTTCTCCTCAACGCTCGGATAGAGGTCCCGCCCGCCGAAAGTCTGGTAAATTGCGCCCATCGTGCTTTTGAACGACTCGTCCTTCTCGTGGGCGAACAGCTCGCTGCCTCCGAACTTGTCGCGTAACACCTGTAACGCCTCCATCGCATTTTCATAGGTCGCATGAAACGGCTCCTCGGTCGTAGTAGCCGACACTTCCAACTGCTGATAATCGTAGCGGTCGAGCGTATCGAGACCGTAAGTATAGTCCGTAATCACGCGCAGCAACCCGATTGCCTCGGATTTCGTAACATCCTTTGCCGACAACACGTTCGAGAGCAGATGAACGGTTTGTTTCAGCTCCTCCAACTGCTCGGCCTTGGACTGGCTATTGACTGCATAGCCTTTTATTAGATACTCTTTCAAGACCTTATTTGCCCAGATACGAAATTGAGTGGCATTTTTGGAATTGACGCGATAGCCCACCGATAGAATCATATCGAGGTTATAAAATGGAATCATACGTCGCACTTGCCGTTGCCCCTCATGCTGAACATGTGCAATTTTTGCACATGTTACGTCCCGCTCCAATTCGGACGACTTATAAATGTTGTTGACATGTCTGACAATAACCGTTCTGTCAACTCCGAACAAATGCGCAATCTGCGCCTGCGTCAGCCACACGCTGTCGTTCTCCATGCGAACGTCCAAGCGGGTCTCGCCGTCTGCCGTCTGGTAAATGATAATCTCCCCTCTGTCCATAGAAACAAAGATACGAATAAGCCTGAAATATCGAAAATCCGTCGAAGCGATTATTTTACAGCCACCCAAATACAATTCGCTCTCCCTTACCCAAAAGTAAAGGAGAGCGTACTGCTACTTTCTCATCAACTTCTCGAAATACTTGCAATCATAGCCCCAATAGCATTTGCCGTCACCGGCAAAATCCCAAATATTCATTACTTCCCGAAGCCGAAGCGGCAGCTCCTTACCGTCCCGGATAAATCGTTTGGATCGGCTACGAAAAAGACGGTTACATAACTGCTTGTCCTTTTTCTGCGACTTGCAACACGCGATCGTGCTGACGGGTGTTCGTTTCCTGCTTCTGCTCATGATCTCATAAGGTTTGACCCGTAACTTTCTACGAGTCGATTAAACACTTATGAGGCTCTAAATATTAAATTATTCAACATATTGACAATACTAAATTTCAAAGTGACGCATACGAATCTGTCTATGCTTCGGCTATAATCCGCAATGTTTCCTTTACATATCCCCTGCGATCATACTTCTCTCCTCGGCACAACCAACAACTGCATGGCGTTCCTGTTTTTTTGTAGATCTGCATCCATTTCACCCTTGCCAACTCGAACCAATGAGGATGTCTATTCCAGTTACCATCCGCTTTCTTGATTCCACACCCGCAAGCGGCATGATAAACCATGCGAGCTTTAAACACCCGGTTCTGTTGTTCTCTCCTCCAAAGTTTGTTTCTTTTGTCCATCGTCTCTTTGTATTAAAGTTAGAATGAACAAAAAATTTATCTGACTATACCCCAGCCTGTCCATATTGTAAAGTTTTAAGTGATGACTAAGACTATATTATGAATACAAAGATAATGTTTATTTATGTCATCTTATGACGCAAATTATTTTTTCATTTATAAAATCGATATCGAACATAAATCGAGCTTGATACGATTCACATAATTTCATTCAAACAACCAACTATTAATGCATAATATTAACAATACGAATAATGCTCAATTTGACGATAAAAATCCGCCTGCATCTCCAAAAGTCTTCGCATTTGGTTTTTTCGCCGAAAATCGCTATATTTGTACTGTCATGCAAGGAGATACGGCGACGGCGCAGGCGAAACGGGCAGGCGGGCGCAAGACCATGCAAAAAGACGGTAGGCGACGCGGGAATAAAGCATAGAAAACCGTTGCAAACCGTTGATATACATTAGGCTTACAAATGTGCAGGAGCACCTTTATCCGCACATCGAAGTCGCCTCCTTGGGAGATTTTTTTCGGGCGGCAGGCCGGACAAATGCGAATCGCAAGCCGATAAACCCCAGAAGCCTTCCATCCCCGTATTGGGCGGAAATTGCAGATTTATTTTGCAAATGCGTGTTTATTTCATACCTTTAAATCGAAATCCGAGGGGGGGGGGGGAAACTGAAACCAACCCTTATGACCGATGCGGGCAACACCGCGCAGGGACACGCATATTTTCAATCTGCCTCTTCCCCCAATCGTTTAACTAAAACACTTTTTAGGATGAAACATTGGGGTCTTTTCTTTTTGGCGCTCTGCTGCGCAGCCTGTCACAACGATGAACCGGAGCAGAAGTATTACATCACCCTCGATGAAGATGAAATCAGGGCAGATTATTCCGGGATTCAGCAACGTATAGCAGTTTCGGCCAACTGCGACTGGAGTATCCGAAATATTCCGCAATGGTGCATTATCGAAAAGACCGTTGCGGATAACGCTGAGTATCTGGATATAGAGGTGTTGCCGAACGACACGGAAAATCCGCGCGAGGCAACAATAACGCTTGCCTGCCTGCATGACAGGTACAAACAGACAACCGCCGACCTGTTCGTTTCCCAAGCCGGGCAAAAAAAGCCGGAATACGACCCTTTGCAGTGGCATACGTTCGCAGTTAATAAATTCAACGATAATAAATACGACCTCCTGCCGGACAATGTCACGCGCAAATATCGGCTTTCGGCCGAACAGTCATTTGTAAACCCGGCGTTCAGGACGCAGGTTTATCCGGGACATTTGATTAACTGCCATACTGACAACCGGACATTGACGGTCTACGACCAATATACTTACAACCCGATTAACATCAGTGCCTCTATCAATGGGAAGCTTTATGAAAAGGAAATGCTGCCCACGTTCGACGGTATGAATGAAATGGTGCAGCAAATAACCTCCGAATTACCAGCTCAAAGTCAGCAATTCAACTATATCGGCCCTTTGCAATACCACTCACACAGGCATCTGCACCTGCTGGGGGTAGGAAACCTGGGCCTCAACCTCGATGAACTGCTAAGCGGGAAACCCTACACCGAAAAAGAAATGGGGAAACGGACGGGGTTTTTCTATAACTATTCCCGGGAAATGTTTACTATTATGATGGACTATCCTGATAAATTAATCCGAGAAACAATCAGCGAGGAACAACTGCCCGATATGTCCTATATTACCCACCTGACCTTTGGCCGAATGTCTTTGCTTTTCGTTGAGACAGACCTGGAATATACGAAGGCAATAAGCGTTGTTGATAAAATTATCAAAAAGGAAGAGTTGAGTGCGGATGACATTCAGGTTAAAGCCGATCTTCTCGTCTATTATGTCTATTTCGACAAAGGCAACAACCCGCAAACGGTTACGGGAGGCAGCGAACTGATCGGAAGATTCGTGAACGAGATCGGCTCGCTGAATATCACGCCTTTAGGGTTTAGCACAAATAAACTAACCAACAATCAGGTTGGAAATTTAGTCATAGAATTTGCATTGCCGTAAACCGGATCCCTTCGGAAAAGGCAACCGGAGAGGGAATAAATTCCGGTTTCAATACAGTGCGGCAATCCCCGCCTCAGCGCATCAGCAGCTTATACCCCACTCCCCGCACGTTCACCAGCTGGATCGACGGGTCGGCCACAAGGCGGTGGCGCAGGCGGGTGATGAAGACATGCAGGCTGCGGGCGTTGAAAAACGAATCGTCGCCCCAGATATTCACCAGCAGGGTTTTCATCGGCACGATCTCGCCCGCATTCCGGCAGAGGTATTGCAGCACTTCGGATTCGCGGGCCGAAAGTTCCGTCACCACGCCGTCGCACGTGAGCCGCTGGCGCTCGGCGTCGAAACGCATACGCCCCAGTTCGAACACACGTTCCGTACGCGCTTTCCCGACGCCCGCACGCCCGGCAAGCGCCCTGACCCGCACGATCAGCTCGCTCATGGCAAAGGGCTTGCGCAGGTAATCGTTGCCCCCGGTCTCGAATCCCTGCACCACGTCCTCGGCCGCCGAGCGCGCCGAGAGGAAAAGCACAGGCACCCCGGGCGCTTCGCGGCGCAGGCGCCCGACGAAGGTGAACCCGTCCATACAAGGCATCATGACATCCGACACGACCACATCGGGGCGCGACCCGCGGAACGCCCGCAACCCGGCCTCGCCGTCGTAGGCCACCGTCACCTCGAACCCCTTTTCGGAAAGGGTATCGGCGATGATCCCCGCGAGGGTTTGCTCGTCCTCTACGAGCAGCAGTCTGATCTTATCGCCCATCGTCCGGAAGTATCAGGGTGAAGGTCGTACCGCGCCCCTCGGTGCTCTCCACCGCGACCGAGCCGCCGTGTTTGACGGCGATTAGCCCGACGTAGTACAACCCGAGGCCGAAGCCCTTGACATTGTGAATGTCGCCCGTAGGCACGCGGTAAAACTTATCGAAGATATGCGCCTGCGCGGCACGCGGAATGCCGATGCCGTCGTCGGCGACTCGCAGGACGACCCGGCCGCCGTCCCGCCCGGCCGAAATGCGGATATGCACCTCCTCGCCGGAATATTTCAGGGCATTGTCGACCAGGTTGTCCAGGGCATGCGAGAGGTGGAAGCGGTCGGCGAAGGCAGTCAGCCCTTCGGGTGAAACATCCACCGTGACCCGTGCGGGTTTGGCTGCCTGCATCCGGAACTTCTCGGCCAGCGCCCCGAGCATCCCGGCCAGGGGGATACGCTCGCGGCGGAGCGTGAAATCCTCACGTTCCTCGCGCGACATGGTGAGGATGCGCTCGACCATCTCCGACAAAGCCGTCAGCTGGCTGCGGATCACACCCAGGTATTTCGCACGCCGCACCCCATCGTCGGCCGCCCCGAAATTCTCCAGCGCGTCGTTGGCCGCATAGGCCACGGCGATCGGGGTCTTCAGCTCATGGGTAATGTTGTGCGTGAAATCCATCCGCATCTCCTCGAGCGTCTTCTGCCGGAACAGCGTCCGCAACAGGTAGATGACCACGAACGCGACGACGAGCAGCATGAGCACCGAGGTGAGGATGATGCCGAACAGCTCGCGCAGCAGTTCCCGGTGGGGGTTTTCGATCTTCACCCGGAAAAGCAGCTTGTCATCCGTGGTGACGCGCGAGGTGAACACCTTCGGGTTCCGTATCTGCGGAGCATCCTTCTGCGAGGCGATGACCGCCTCCTCCCGCGCCGCACCCGCTGGCCGCGCCGCCAGGCTGTCGAGCCGGATTTCGGTAACGTCCCCGTCGTCCCCGCCCCGGATCACGTCGACACTGTGGGGCAGGCCGATGCCGGAATCGGCCAGGTAGCGCGTCAGCAGGGAGTCGTAGCGGGACAGGTTGAACTGGAGCGCCGTAAACGAAGGCATGCGCACCTCCTGATAGATATAACGGGTCTTGTCGCCGCGGCGCAGGGCGATATTCGTCCGCAGCGTGTCGACCTTCGACCGGATGGAAAGCACCTTGCCGGCCGCCCCAAGGCTTTTCACAGAGATCGTGTCGATCATATCCAGCTTAACGGAGTCGATATTGCCCGTCGTCACGACCGACGTCCGGGTCTGCGACGTCCGGCGCCGGTTGCCCATCAGCAGGTCGTCGTACGCCGCGCGGTTCATAGCGAGGGTCACCTTACGCGAAAACTCCTCCGCTCGGTCGGCATACATCCGCCACAAGCTCCACGCCTGCACGAAGGCCAGCGCCAGCAGGGCGCCGATCGCGCAGAACGAGATATTTCTGAAACGGTTCTTATCCACGGCCGAGGGGTTTATACCACAAAAATACGAATAAAAACACTCCTGCCGCCGGCGTTAACATTATTTAACACTTCTTAACGCGGCGTTAACCATCGCCCTTCGTTTTTCGGGGTAATATTGCACCGTAAACCAACACACCGAAGCCATGAAAACAAAACTCACCTTCCTTATCATCGCCGCTGCGCTGGCCGCCGCAACCGCAGGACGGGCGCAGACCGTCATCTCCTACTCGACCGACGGCGGGGCACAGGCCCTCGAAACGGGCAGCGTACGGCAGACCGTGCTGGACACCGCCACGCTCGAAGTGAGCTACCGCATGGAGTGGCTGCGGCACCCCGACAGCAAGGAGCCGATGCAAGACCTGCTGCTGTTGCAGGCCGGAGGGAAGGTTACGAAATTCTTCTCCTACAAGACGCTCCAGCGGGACTCGCTGCTGCGCATCACCCCGACCGAGCAGGTGCTGGCCAACGTGGGCAACTTCAAGGGGGGCCTGGAGGCCGTCGTATTCCAGAACTACCCCGCAGGCGAGATGACCTGCACCGACAAGATCTCACGGGACAACATGCTCTACACCGAGCCGCTGCCCGAAATCGAGTGGACGCTCCGCGACGGGACGCGCGAGGTCATCGGTTACGACTGCCGCCGTGCGACCTGCCGCTTCCGCGGGCGCGATTACGAAGCCTGGTACACCGAGGAGCTCCCGCTCGCCACCGGCCCCTGGAAATTCCACGGGCTGCCCGGACTGATCCTGGCCGTGAACGACACGGGCGACGACGGGGGCATCATCCGCTTCGAGGCGACCGGGATCCGCCGCGCCGAAGTCCCGGTGACGATGGCCGACCTGAACTACCTGAAAACTTCGCGCAAAAAATTCCTGGCCACCGAGCGCAAATTCATGACCGACCCGATCGGCTACATGCAGGCCAATTCGAACATCAGGATCACGGTAAGGAACGAGGACGGGACGCCGCGCGAGGGTGCCGACCTGCTCCGCGAATACAATCCGCTGGAAACAGAATAACCCCGCGGCGCGATGAAGTACCTGCTGACCCTGCTTTGGTTGCTGGGCGCAATCGTCGCCCAGGCCCAGGAGTATACGGGCCACGTAGCCGACAAGGAGGACGGGGCGCCCGTCGCCGGGGCCATCGTCACGGCGCGGGACTCCCTGGGCAAGCCGCTGGGTTACACGACGACCTCGGCCTCGGGCGATTTCGTGCTCAGGTCGCGCGGGGACGGGACAACCGCGCAGCTCGACTTCTCGACGATGGGCTACCGCCGGCAGTCGGTTCCGGCCAACGCCGGGCGGATGCTCGTGCTGCTGACGCCCGAGACGACCGATATCCGCGAGGTGACGATCCGCGCCCCGCGGCTGAGCTTCCGGGGCGACACCGTAAGCTACAACGTGTCGCGCTTCACCGAGGCGCAAGACCGCTCGATCGCCGACGTACTGCGCAAGATGCCGGGCATCGAGGTGGCGAAATCGGGCGAGATACGCTACAACGGCCAGCCGATCAACAACTTTTACATCGAAGGGCTGGACATGCTCGACGGCCGTTACGGACAGGCGACCAACAACATCGCGCCGCAGGACGTGGCGAGCGTCGAAGTGATGGAGAACCACCAGCCGATCAAGGCGCTCAAGGACATCGTATTCAGCGACCGCGCAGCCATCAACCTCCGGCTGAAGCCGCACGCCAAAGCCCGCTGGACGGGGACGCTGCGCGGCGGTGCGGGCTGGTCGCCGGCGTTGTGGAACGGCGCGCTCTTCGCCATGCGCATCGGTGCCCGGGGGCAGTCGATGGTCAACCTCAAAACCGACAACACGGGGCAAAACCCCTCGGCCGAGACCGAACGGCTTTCGGTCGAGGACATCCTCAACGGCGGAGCCAACGACTACAATCCCGCCGCACACCTTTCGGTCGGCACTTCGTCCGCGCCGCTCGACGATACACGCACGCGCTTCAACCGCTCGCACATGGCCGGGCTGAACAACCTGCGCAAACTCTCCGAGGACTACCAGCTCAGCAGCTCGCTCACTTGGGGTTACGACCGCCTGGCCTCGGATCGCGCCGCCCGGCAAAGCTGGTACCTAACGGACGGCACGCGCGTGGACACCGAGCAGGAGTCGGCCGCTTCGTGCCGGCAACAGCTTTCGGCACGCATCGCACTAAAAGCCAACACCGAGCGGTTCTACATGCAGGAAAAACTCGAAGCTTCGCTGGCATGGAACGGCATCCGTGCCGTGCTCTCGGGCAGCTACCCCAACCGCCAGCGTGCCGACGCCCCGGCCTACGGCATCGAAAACGACCTGAAATATATCCGGCGCACCGGCACACGTTCGCTCACCGTCACCTCCTACCTGAAATACCTTACCCGCCCTCAGTCGCTCGATGTGGTGCGCGAAACGGGCAGCCAGCGGCAGACGATCGCCGACCGCGCTTTTTACATGAACCACAACGCGGCATTCGGCACGCAGGCCGGGCGGTTCGCCTTCGCATTCAAAGGCGGAGTTTCGGCACTCTTCCGGGGGCTCGTAACAGACCTGACGGGCACCGGGCTCGGGACAGGCACCGCGAACGACCTTTCGGCCGGTTACGCGGGCGTTTACCTCCAGCCGGGCATCACCTACCGCTCGCAGCGGCTGCGGCTGACGCTCGACCTGCCGGCAGGTTACCGCCGCTATGGACTGCACGACAGGATCGACGGCAGTCGAAACCCGGCGGGCATTTTCACCTGGAAGCCTCGCTTCGCGGTGAAATGGAGCCCCACGGGACGCCTTTCGCTTTCGGCATCGGGTACGGTCGGCCGCGACGCGGCGGACGACAGCCGCATAGGCAACGGCGCCGTCCTGCGCAACTACCGTTCGGTGCTCTGCGGCGTAAACGAATACCGGCAGGCGCTGCAACGCAGCCTCTCGGCAGGCATCGCCTACAA